>NZ_LT906480.1:3990000-4305000 GCF_900186865.1 Stenotrophomonas maltophilia | reverse complement strand
GCAGTATGTCGTTCATCTGCTTGAGCTGGAATTCGGTCGGCGCGAACTGATTGATGACATCGCCGTCGCGCTCGAACTTTGCGTCCACGCCCTTGAAGTCGAAGCGGGTGGCCAGTTCGCGGTTGGCCTGGTCGATGGCGTTGGTCAGCTCGTGGGTGTCGACTTCGGACACGACGTCGAAGGAAGGCATGGGCGGTGCTCCGCAGGTTTCAGTGGCGATCATTCTATCGTGCCGGCCCGCGTGCCCGCTTTCTGTGGAGCCCAGCCCATGCTCGGCGGCCGCCCTACAATCCGGTGCGGTCGGCGATAATGGGCCATGAACGTGCAACGCTCCCCTTCGCGTGCGGTGGCCTGGATGGTCGCTGCGGTCGCCTGTTTCTCGCTGATGGACGCTGGCATGAAGCAGCTGTCGGCCAGCTATCCCACCCTGGAAGTGACTTTCCTGCGTGGTGCGGCCTCGTTGCCGTTCGTGCTGGTGTGGGTGCTGGTCAGTGCCGGCCCACGTTCGCTGGTGCCGCGGCGCTGGGGCCTGCACCTGCTGCGTGGCGCGTTGGGCATGGCGATGATCGGCTGCTTCGTGTTCGCCCTGCGCGACCTGCCGCTGTCCACCGCCTACACCATCTACTTCGTTGCCCCGCTGCTGATCGCCGCGCTGTCGGTGCCGTTGCTGGGCGAGCGGGTCGGGCCGCGGCGCTGGGTCGCCATCGGCATTGGCCTGGTGGGCGTGCTGGTGGTGCTGCGGCCGGGCGTGGATGGCTTCATCTCGGTGCCCGGCCTGATGGTGCTGGCGGCGGCAACGGCCTATGCCGTGGCGGCGATCACGGTCAGCCTGCTGACCCGCACCGATACCTCGCAGTCGATGGTGGTGTGGTTCCTGGTGATCATGGCCATCGGCGCCGGCCTGCTCGCCATTCCCGGCTGGGTACCGCTGCAGCTGGCACACGCGCCTTTGATTGCCGACATGGGCCTGGCCGGGGCGCTGGGCCAGATTGCCCTGACCAAGGCCTTCCAGCTGGGCGAGGCCTCGATGATCGCGCCGCTGGAGTACAGCGGCCTGGTCTGGGTGATCGGCTGGGATCTGGCCTTCTGGGGCCAGCTGCCGGACGGCTATACGTGGGTGGGCGCGGCGATCATCGTCGCCTCGGGGCTGTACCTGCTGCATCGCGAGCGGGTAAACCGGCAGGAACCGCCGAAGCCGCTGGATCATCCCTGAGCCCGGGGGTAGTGCCGGCCGCTGGCCGGCAACCCCTTGCGCCGGAGGGACCGCTGCAGGTGCCGGCCAGCGGCCGGCACTACCGGGGACAGTTTCTTAGAACCAAAAGGAATAACATTCTGGGCCATGGCGCGGGCGCGCGACCGCCTGCGCTGGTAGGCTGCACGCCCCCTTCCGTCACCCAGCCGGTGAGCCACGCCCGTGATCGAGTTCCAGCGCCTGCACAAATCCTATGCCGTTGCCGGCCGCGAAGTCAGCGCGCTGCAACCGTTGGACCTGACCATCGAGGCCGGTGAGGTGTTCGGCATCATCGGCCATTCCGGCGCCGGCAAGTCGACCCTGATCCGCATGATCAACCGCCTGGAAGAACCCAGTGGTGGCCGGCTGCTGATCGGCGGTGAGGATGTCACCGCGCTGGACGCGGACGGCCTGCGCGCGCTGCGCCGGCGCATCGGCATGATCTTCCAGCACTTCAACCTGCTGTCCTCGCGCACGGTGGCCGGCAATGTCGCCTTTCCGCTGGAACTGGCCGGCACGCCGAAGACGGAGATCGACGCGCGCGTGGCCGAGCTGCTGCAGACCGTGGGCCTCGAAGCGCATGCGCAGAAGTATCCGGCGCAGCTGTCCGGTGGCCAGAAACAGCGCGTCGGCATCGCCCGCGCGCTGGCGACCCGTCCGCAGATCCTGCTGTGCGACGAGGCCACCAGTGCGCTCGACCCGCAGACCACCGCTTCGGTGCTGTCGCTGCTGTCGAAGATCAATCGCGAGCTGGGCCTGACCATCGTGCTGATCACCCACGAGATGGACGTGATCCGCCGTGTCTGCGACCGCGTTGCGGTGCTCGATGCCGGCCAGATGGTCGAAACCGGTCCGGTCACCCGGGTGTTCCTGCACCCGCAACACCCGACCACGCGCCGTTTCGTCAGCGAATCGGAGCATGTGGACGAGGGCACGCTGCACCGCGATTTCGATGCCGTCGTTGGCCGCATCGTGCGCCTGACCTTCCTCGGTGGCGACACCTACGAACCCCTGCTCGGCCGCGTCGCGCGCGAGACCGGGGTCGACTACAACATCCTGTCCGGCCGCATCGACCGGATCAAGGACACCCCGTATGGCCAGCTGGTGGTCGCCCTGGTGGGCGGCGACCAGTCCGCCGCGCAGGCCGCATTCGTGGCCGCCGGCGTGCATGTTGAGGAGCTGCGTCGATGATCATCGCTACTGCCGGCGGATTCTTCCGCCACCTGGACGCGGGCAAGTGGGCCGACATCGGCCAGGCCACCATCGACACCCTGCTGATGCTGCTCGGTTCGCTGCCGCTGACCCTGGCCATCGGCCTGCCGCTGGGCGTGCTGCTGTACCTGTTCGGCGCACCGCAGATGAAGCGCCGGCCATTTGCGTACGGCGTGCTGGCGCTGGTGGTGAACCTGCTGCGTTCAGTGCCCTTCATCATCCTGATGATCGTGCTGATCCCGGTCACCCTGTTCCTGATGGGGACGTCGCTGGGTGTACGCGGTGCGATCGTGCCGCTGGTCATCGGTGCCGCGCCGTTCTACGCGCGCCTGGTCGAGACCGCACTGCGCGAAGTGGACCGTGGCGTGATCGAAGCGACCCAGGCGATGGGAGCCACCACCTGGCAGCTGGTCACCCGCGTGCTGCTGCCGGAAGCGCGCCCGGGCCTGATCGCTGGCGCAACGGTCACCACCGTCGCGCTGATCGGCTTCACCGCGATGGGCGGTGCGATCGGTTCCGGTGGCCTTGGCGACCTGGCCTTCCGCGACGGCTACCAGCGCTCGCACACCGACGTGGCGCTGGTCACCGTGGTCCTGCTGCTGATCCTGGTGCAGCTGCTGCAGATGCTTGGCGACCGCCTGGTCGCGCATTACAGCCGCAGATAACAGAATGCCGGGCGGCGCCCGGCATCTCGTTCGGGTAGTGCCGGCCGCTGGCCGGCAATCCCACGTGCGGTCAACGCACGTTCGGTACTTCGTAACCCAGCTTCCCGACCTGCTCCGGGTGCTGCGGCACGCGCTTGAGCTTGTCGGTGTTCACCCCGTACTCGTCACGCAGGCGTTCGGCCAGCTCCTTGTACAGGGCTTTGTCCATGTCCGGCGTACGCGAGAAGATCCAGGCCATCTCGCGGCCCGGGTAACCGATCAGTGCCCACGAGTAATCCGGTGCCACTTCCAGCACCCGCGAATGGGTAGGCACGACGCGGTAGAACCAGGTGCGCCAGCCGTGGTTGCCGCTGTCCGGGTCGACGCTGGCGCGGGCACGCACTTCCTGCAGCGGTTCGCCGAAGCCATCACGGTAGCGGTAGGTGATGCCGACCTTGTGCTCGTCGCGCAGTTCGTAGTCGTTGACGCTGGCCACATGGCCACGTTCGATGAAGTTCGGCACGCGGCCGATCACGTACCAGGTGCCCATGAAGCGCTTCAGGTCGATCGGCGCATCCGGGTCGGTCGCGCGCGGGGTGCTGGCGCGGGGCGATGGCGGCTCACTGGCGGCCACGGCGGGGCCCGCCAGGGACAGGGCCAACAGCATGGCGCAGAGCGGGCGGATCGAAGTCATGCGGGAGCGGGCTCAGAAGGGCTTTGCCTGAGCATGGTCGACTGAGCGTGCGCGATCCGTCAATGGTGTCGCAACCTGTGAGAAGGGCCTTGCCCAAGCTGTGTTGCATTGTCCACCGGAGAAGCCCCATGAACGCACGTTCCGTCCGCCGCCCTGCAACTGAACGCGTCATCATTGAACGCGCCGATCCGCGCCTGCTGCGCAGCGTGCAGCAGGTGGCCCTGGCCGGCCTGGCGCTGGTACTGGTCTGGCCAGCCGCGCGCGGCAGCAACGCCTGGCTGGGCTGGCTGCCGATGTGGCTGGTGGGCATGCCGCTGGTGGCCTGGTGGGCGCTGCTGCGCTTCCCTGTGCCGCGCCTGTCGTGGCTGCGGCTGGCCCGTCGCACCGGTGGACAGGCACATCGTCGCACCGCCGGGACGCCCCGCCGTCGCCGCCGCGCTACGGCCACGGCCTGACCTTCGACACGGGGGCGGCTGCAGCGATCCATGCTAGCGTTCCACGGCTTATGACTGCCTGGAGCTGCAATGTCTCGACTCGCTTCCGCCTGCCTGCTGGCTGGCATGATGACCGCTGCCTCGGTGGGGACCGCCGTGGCTGCTGAAGACACCGATCGCTACGCCTGGCTGGAGGACGTCACCGGCGACAAGCCGCTGTCCTGGGTCAAGGAACAGAACGCCAAGTCCGAGGCGCGCCTGGCGCAGACCCCGGCCTTCAAGCAGATGGAGACCAGCATCCGCGAGGTGCTCGACTCCGATGCCAAGATTCCCGCCGTGCAGAAGATCGGCGACTACTATTACAACTTCTGGAAGGACCAGCAGCACGAGCGTGGCCTGTGGCGCCGCACCACGCTGGCCGAGTACCGCAAGGCCTCGCCGCAGTGGGAGACCGTGCTTGACCTCGATGCCCTGAACAAGGCCGAGGGCGAGAACTGGGTCTGGCACGGCGCCGACTGCCTGCGCCCGGATTACAGCCGCTGCCTGATCGCGCTGTCGCGCGGTGGTGCCGACGCCGACGTGACCCGCGAGTTCGACCTGGCCAACAAGACCTGGATCAAGGACGGCTTCTTCCGTCCGGAGTCGAAGGGCGGCCTGAACTGGATCGATCGCGACACCGTATTCGTCTACACCGACTTCGGTGCCGGCTCGATGACCACCTCCGGCTACCCGCGCGTGGCCAAGCTGTGGAAGCGTGGTACGCCGATGGCCTCCGCCAGCGTGGTGTATGAAGGCAAGCCGGAAGACATGTACATCGCGGCGATGCACGATGACACCCCGGGCTTCGAGCGTAACCTGGTCAGCCGCACGCTGGCGTTCTACAACAACGAGATCTACCTGCGTGGCGACGATGGCACGCTGACCAAGATCGATGCGCCGAACTCGGCCGAGAAGGGCCTGCACAAGCAGTGGCTGACCCTGGAGCTGCGTGATCCGTGGACCGTGGGTGGCAAGACCTATGCGTCCGGTTCGCTGCTGGCGACCAGGCTGGATGACTTCCTGGCCGGCAAGCGTGAGTTCGACGTGCTGTTCACCCCGACCGCGACCACCTCGCTGGCCAGCGCCACCTGGACCAAGAGCCACCTGGTGCTGAACGTGCTGGATGACGTCAAGAACCGCCTGTCGGTGCTGACCCCGGGCGCCAATGGCTGGCAGACCAGCCGCTTCGTCGGCGCGCCGGCCTTCGGCACGCTGGGCGTGGCTGCGGTCGACAGCAACGACAGCGACGCGGTGTGGCTGACCGCCACCGACTACCTGACCCCGACCACCCTGGCGCTGGCCGAGATCGGGCAGGCCCCGGAAACGCTGAAGACCATGCCGGCCTTCTTCGATGCCAAGGGCAAGGTGATCGAGCAGCACTTCGCCACCAGCAAGGACGGCACCCGCGTGCCGTACTTCGTGGTGCACGACAAGGCGATGAAGCTGGACGGTTCCAACCCGACCCTGCTGTACGGTTACGGTGGTTTCGAGATCTCGCTGACCCCGGGCTACTCCGGTGGCATGGGCCGCGCCTGGCTGGAGAAGGGCGGCGTGTACGTGGTTGCCAACATCCGCGGCGGCGGCGAATACGGCCCACGCTGGCACCAGGCGGCGCTGAAGCAGAACCGCCACAAGGCCTATGAAGACATGGCCGCAGTGGCACGCGATCTGGTCAAGCGCAAGATCACCAGCGCCAGGCACCTGGGCGTGCAGGGCGGCAGCAACGGTGGCCTGCTGACCGGCAACATGCTGACCCAGTACCCGGAACTGTTCGGTGCGGTGGTGGTGCAGGTGCCGCTGCTGGACATGAAGCGCTACAGCCACCTGCTGGCCGGTGCCTCGTGGATGGCCGAGTACGGCAACCCGGATACCAGCGACTGGGCGTTCATCAAGACCTTCTCGCCGTACCACCTGTTCGACGCGAAGAAGAAGTACCCGCCGGTGCTGTTCACCACCTCCACCCGCGATGACCGCGTGCACCCGGGCCACGCCCGCAAGATGGCGGCGAAGATGATCGACGCCGGCAAGGATGTGACCTACTACGAGAACATCGAAGGTGGCCACGGCGGTGCAGCCAACAACGCGCAGGCCGCACACATGTCGGCGCTGGCCTACAGCTTCCTGTGGGAGCGGTTGGGCGGTAAGTAAGCAGACAGGCAGAACGGAAAACGCCGCCCCAGGGCGGCGTTTTTCTTTATCCGGTAGTGCCGGCCGCTGGCCGGCAACCGCATCATTCACGCATTCCCGGGTTGCCGGCCAGCGGCCGGCACTACCGTCAACGTGATCCCTGCCAACGCTGCAACCCACGCGCGATCCGTGCCACCGCCTCCTGCAACCGCGGCACTTCCTGGGTATAGGCCAGGCGCACGTGCTGGTTGGCGCGATGGAAGCCGAAATCCAGCCCGGGCGTGAATGCCACGTGCTCGGTTTCCAGGAAGTGGGCGCAGAACGCCTGTGCGTCATCGGTGAATGCGCTGACATCGGCGTACAGGTAGAACGCACCCTGCGGCTCGACTTCGATGCGGAAGCCCAGTTCACGCAATGCCGGCAACAGGAAGTCGCGGCGCTGGCGGAACGCTTCGCGACGCTGTTCGAAGATCGACATCGCTTCGTCGCTGAAACACGCCAGTGCGGCATGCTGGGCGATGCTCGATGCGCTGATGTACAGGTTCTGCGCGAGTTTCTCCAGGTCCGGCACGGCTGCTGGCGGTGCCACCAGCCAGCCCAGCCGCCAACCGGTCATGCCGAAGTATTTGGAAAAGCTGTTCAGCACGAATGCGCTGTCATCCACCTGCAGCACGCTGGGTGCATCCAGGCCATAGGTGAGGCCGTGGTAGATCTCGTCCACCACCAGGTGACCACCGCACGCGTGCAGGGTCTTCGACAGGGCGGCCAGTTCGTCGGCGGAGAGCACGGTGCCGGTCGGGTTGGCCGGTGAGGCAACCAGCGCGCCGACGCTGTCGGCATTCCAATGCTGTTCCACCAGCGACGGTGTGAGCTGGTAGGCAGTGTCCGGGCCGACCGGCACCAGCTGTGCGCCGCCTTCAACGAGGCGCAGGAAGTGGCGGTTGCACGGATAACCAGGGTCGGCCAGCAGCCAGTGGCGGCCGGGATCGACCAGCAGGCTGCTGGCCAGCAGCAGCGCACCGGAGCCGCCGGGGGTGACCAGGATGCGTTCGGGGTCGATGTCCAGCCCGTAGTGGCTGCGATAGAAGCCGCTGATCGCCTGGCGCAGGGCGGGCAGGCCACGTGCGGCGGTGTAGCGGGTATGGCCGGCGGCCAATGCGGCCTGGCCGGCACGCACGATCGGTTCGGCGGTGGTGAAGTCCGGTTCGCCGATTTCCAGGTGGATCACGTCGTGGCCGGCCTGTTCCAGCGCTTGCGCGCGGGCCAGCAGGGACATCACGTGGAACGGAGCGATTTCATGGCTGCGCCGGCTGTAGCCCGGCGTATGGGGCAGGGTACTCATGCAGCCCATGGTACGCCGCGCACCGGGGTCACGCGCTCTGGTAGTGCCGGCCGCTGGCCGGCAACCGACCCACCCGCAGGCCGTGAGGGTGCCGGCCAGCGGCCGGCACTACCGGCAGGCATGGCCACCATGACGTTCCGCAGGGTTGCCCACCGTCCTTCCGCAACCCAGACTCGGGCGCAAGGACGCCATTGCATTGCCCCTCAAGGAGCCCTATCTCATGAAATCCACCCTCTGCCTGTTGCTTGCCAGCCTGATGACCACCACTGCCACCGCCGCCACTCCGCCCGTTCCGCCGGATGCCGCCAAGCATCCGCATGTGGTCAAGGCGCCGTTCGGCGCGACCCGCAACGATGACTATTACTGGCTGCGCGACGACAAGCGCGGGAACAAGGACATGCTGGCCTACCTGCAGGCCGAGAATGCCTATGCCGACCAGCTGCTGGCGCCGCTGAAGCCGCTGGAAGACACCCTTTACAAGGAGATCGTCGGCCGCATCAAGCAGGACGATTCCAGCGTGCCGGCGCGCGAGCGTGGCTACTGGTACTACAGCCGCTTCGAAACCGGCCAGGACTACCCGATCCACGCACGCCGCAAGGGCAGCATGGAGGCCGCCGAGGAAATCCTGCTGGACGTCAACGCGATGGCTGCCGGCAAGGGCTATTTCAGCGTCGGCTCGATGGAAGTCAGCCAGGACAATCAGCTGCTGGCCTGGGCCGATGATGATGTCGGCCGCCGCCAGTACACCATCCGCTTCAAGGACCTGGCCACCGGCAAGGTCCTGCCCGATGTGATCACCGGCAGCTCGGGCGACCTGGTCTGGGCCGACGACAACCGCACCGTGCTGTATGTCGAGAACGATCCGGAAACGCTGCTGACCGTGCGCGTGAAGAAGCACGTGCTGGGCACCCCGGCCAGCGCCGACACCGTCGTCTACGAAGAGAAGGACGACAGCTTCTACATGGGCATCGGCCGCACCCGCGACGATCGCTTCATCACCATCGGCGTGCACAGCACCGTGTCCTCGGAAGAGCGTTACGCGCCGGCCAGCGACCCGACCCACTTCACCGTGCTGGCGCCGCGCCAGCGCGATGTCGAGTACGACGCCGACCACTACGATGGCCGCTGGGTGATCCGTACCAACGACGGTGCGAAGAACTTCAAGCTGGTCACCGCACCGACCGATGCAACCTCGCGTGCGCAGTGGAAGGACTGGATCGCGCACGACGATGCGGTGTTCATCGAAGGCTTCGAACTGTTCGATGGCTACACCGCCATCGCCGAACGCTCCGAGGGTCTGGAACGCATCCGCCTGCTGTTCAAGGATGGCCGCAGCGACTACGTGAAGGCCGACGAGCCGGCGTACTCGATGGGCCTGGGCGACAACACCGAGGCCGATACGCCCTGGTTGCGCTACGTCTACACCTCGATGACCACCCCCACCACCGTGTTCGAACTGAACACCGCCACCGGTGAGCGCCGCCAGCTGAAGGTGCAGCCGGTGATCGGCTATGACGCGTCGAAGTACGAAACCGACCGCGTCTGGATCACCGCGCGCGATGGCGTGAAGGTGCCGGTGTCGCTGGTCTACCGCAAGGGCTACCAGAAGGATGGCAAGGGCGCGTTGTTCCAGTACGCCTATGGCAGCTACGGCATGTCGATGGACCCGTACTTCAACCAGACCGCGGTGAGCCTGCTCGACCGCGGCGTGGTGTATGCCATCGCCCACATCCGCGGTGGCCAGGAAATGGGCCGCGACTGGTACGAGAACGGCAAGCTGCTGCACAAGCAGAACACCTTCAACGACTTCATCGACGTCACCCGTGGCCTGGTGGCACAGGGCTGGGCGGCGAAGGATCGCGTGGCCGCCTCTGGCGGCAGCGCCGGTGGCCTGCTGATGGGCGCGGTGGCCAACCAGGCGCCGCAGGACTACCGCGTGATGGTGGCCCAGGTGCCGTTCGTCGATGTGGTGACCACCATGCTCGATCCGACCATTCCGTTGACCACCAACGAGTACGACGAGTGGGGCAACCCGGAGCAGAAGCAGTTCTACGACTACATGCTGTCCTACTCGCCCTACGACAACGTCAGCAAGCAGGCCTATCCGGCGCTGTTCGTGGGCACCGGCCTGTGGGATTCGCAGGTGCAGTACTGGGAACCGGCCAAGTGGGTGGCCAAGCTGCGTGACGACAACACCGGCCACTACCCCATCCTGTTCCGCACCAACATGGAAGCCGGCCACGGCGGCAAGTCGGGGCGCTTCCAGCGCTACCGCGAGCTGTCCGAGTCGTACGCATTCGTGCTGCAGCAGCTGGGCATCGCCCAGCCGTGATCGCGACAGGGTGCCGGGCACTGCCTGGCACCCTGAACCGGTATCCTTGCGGCCATGAGCGCGCCAGATCCTTCCGTCCCTCGCGATGCCACCACGCCTCCGCGCGTGGTGCGTTTCCGCTGGGCGTGGTGGCTGCTGGCCTATGTCAGCCTCGGCACCGGCATCGTCGGCATCTTCGTACCGGGCCTGCCGACCACCGTATTCATCCTGATTTCGGCCTGGGCCGCCTCGCGTGGCTCCGAACGCCTGCACAACTGGCTGCTGCAGCATCCACGCTTCGGCCCGGCCATCGCCAACTGGCAGGCACACGGGGCGGTCAGCCGCTACGGCAAGTGGATGGCCACGATCACCATGGCGGTATGCGCCGGCATCATGCTCTGGTGCGTGCCGATTGCCTGGGTGAAGTGGTTCTCGATCGGCAGCATGACCGTGGTGGCGATCTGGCTGTGGACCCGGCCGTTGCCGCCGCCGGAAGGCTGAACATGGCCCGCCCCGGGGCGGCCCGTGGGGCGGTCAGGGGGGTAGAGTCGACTGTCAGTCGACTATCGCGCGCAGCGCGGGTTTTTCACGGCCGTTGCACGAGCAGTCGACTCACAGTCGACTCTACCAACCGCTCAGCCGCCAATGGCTATACTCGGGGCATGAAGATCCCCCATCGAAACGCCATCCTGATTCCGCTGGCAGCGGCTTCGCTGCTGTTCCTCGCCGCCTGCGGCAACAAGGGCCCGCTGGTACTGCCGCAGAAGCCGGTGCCGGTGGAAGAAACCGTCGAACCTGTTGCCGAGCCCGCTACCGAAGCGACCCCGGCGCAGACCGAAGGCAGCGGCACCCCGGCCACGACCGTGGAGCCGGCTGCACCGACCACGCAACCGGCGCCTGCGCCTGCGAAGAAGGTGGGCGGCGGGAATGAGTGAGGCCGGTTCCAAGGCCCTGCGCTTCAGCAAGATGCATGGCGCGGGCAATGATTTCGTAGTGATCGACCTGCGTGACGGCACCGCGCCGCCCACGCTTGAACTGGCCGCGCAGCTGGCCGACCGCCACACCGGCGTCGGCTGCGATCAGATCCTGACCATCGAAGCGCCGCGTGCGGAAGGCTCGGTGGCGTCGTACCGCATCTGGAATGCCGACGGCTCCAATTCCGAACAGTGCGGCAATGGCGCGCGCTGCATCGCCGCCTGGCTGGTGCGCGAAGGCAGTGCGCAGGGCGACCGCTTCGTCATCGACAGCCCGCTGGCCAGCCATGAGGTGGAAGTGCTGGGCGATGGCCAGTTCGCGGTGACCATGGGCGTGCCGGCGTTCGAGCCGGCCAACGTGCCGCTGGTGGGTTTCGCCCACGCGCGCGAGGAATACCTGCTGCCGCTGCAGGGCGAAAGCGTGCGTTTCGCTGCGGTGTCGATGGGCAACCCGCATGCAGTGATCGAAGTGGGCCTGATCGATGCTGCACCGGTCGAGCGCGTCGGTGCGCTGCTGCAGCAGCATGCCTCGTTCCCGCGCTCGGTGAACGTGGGCTTCGCCCAGGTGATGGGCCCGGCGCATGCACGCCTGCGTGTGAATGAACGCGGCGTCGGTGAAACCCTGGCCTGCGGCAGTGGCGCCTGCGCCGCTGCGGTGACCCTGATGCAGCGCGGCCGCCTGCAGCGTGATGCACGCATCAGCCTGCCCGGTGGTGACCTGCGCATCCAGTGGCCGGGCGATGGCCAGCCTGTGGTGATGGCCGGCCCTACCGCATTCGTCTTCGAAGGGGAGTGGATGGCATGACCGAAACCGTCGACAAGCTCGGGGCCCACGAAGTCGCTGCCTGGTTGCGGCGACATCCCGGCTTCCTCAAGCAGTTCCCGGACCTGGCCCTGACCCTGGTGGTGCCGCGTGACGACGGCCCGACCGCGTCGCTGGCCAGCTACCAGCTGGAAGTGCTGCGCGAGAAGAACCGCGAGCTGGCACGACGGTTGGCCGACCTGGGCGCGACTGCCCAGGTCAACGAACGCCTGGCGGTGCGCACGCACCAGCTGACCCTGGCGTTGATGAAGCAGGACAACGCCGCCGACACCCTGCGTGCGATGGCGGCCTCGCTGCAGGAAGATTTCGCCGGCGACCTGGTGCGATTGGTGGTGCACACACCGGTGGCCGGGCTGGAACAGGCCGACTGGTTGCAGGTGATCGCCGCCGATGATCCGCAGCTGGGCCCGTTCCGCGACTGCCTGAAGGACGGCGAGCCGATCTGCGGCCGCCTGCAGCCGGAAAAGAATGCCGTGCTGTATGGCGTGCGCAGCGAGGAAGTGCAGACCACCGCGCTGCTGCCGTTGCCGGGCGTGGGCCTGATTGCGGTGGGCAGCCACGATCCGAACCGTTTCTATCCGGGCATGGGCACGCTGTTCCTGCGCATGATGGGCGATGCCCTGGTCACCGGCCTGAAGCGCTTCCCGGGCTGAGCAGGACACGACGATGAGCGCGGTACAGGCCTTCCTGCAGCATCTGCAGGTGGAGCGGCGGATGTCGGCGCATACGCTCGATGCCTACCGCCGTGACCTGGACGCGCTGTCGGTCTGGGCCGAGCCGCGCGGTGTTGCGGTGGAGGCACTCGATGCCGACGCGCTGCGCCAGTTCGTCGCCGATGAGCACCGCCGTGGCCTGTCGGCCAAGAGCCTGCAGCGCCGCTTGTCCGCCTGCCGCAGCTTCTATGCCTGGCTGCTCAAGCACGGCCGCATCGAGGTCAGTCCTGCAGCAACGCTGAAGGCGCCGCGCGCGCCGCGCCGGTTGCCTCAGGTCCTCGACGCCGATGAGGCCGTGCAGCTGGTCGAGCTGGAGCCGGAAGGTGAACTTGGCCGCCGTGACCGCGCGCTGCTGGAACTTTTTTATTCTTCCGGCCTGCGCCTGAGCGAAGTCTGCGCGCTGACCTGGCGCGATCTGGATTTCGACAGCGGGCTGGTCAACGTGCTGGGCAAGGGCAATCGGCAGCGCCGCGTGCCGTTCGGCCGGCCGGCGCGCGAAGCGCTGCAGGCGTGGCGCGCCGAAAGTGGCGGGGGACCGGCCTCGCCGGTATTTCCCGGCCGCAACGGACCGATCAGCCAACGCGCGGTGCAGATCCGCATCCGCCAGCTGGCGCAGCGCCAGGGCCTGTTCAAGCACGTGCACCCGCACATGCTGCGGCACAGTTTCGCCAGCCATATCCTGGAATCATCCGGTGATCTGCGCGGCGTGCAGGAGCTGCTGGGCCATGCCGACATCGCCACCACCCAGATCTACACCCATCTGGATTTCCAGCACCTGGCCAAGGTCTACGACGCGGCGCATCCGCGCGCGAAGCGTCGAAGCAAGGACGACAAGGCTGAATAGCCCGCCCTTGATCTGGATCAGGGCAGGGCGGGCGCTGCCGGCGCATCGTGGCCGCAGGCCACGAGGAACCCGCCACCATGGCGAAGCCCATTCCGCTGCACCCCAAGCATCCCGAGCGCATCTGTTGGGGCTGCGACCGCTACTGCGCGGCTGACGCGCTGGCCTGTGGCAATGGCTCCGGTCGCACCCAGCATCCGATCGAGACGCAGGGCGAAGACTGGTACATCGCCTGGGGCATCGAGCCCAATCCGGACCGGCCGTCGCACGCCAAGCGCTGAACGGCAGCCATCCGCACAGGCTTGATCGCACCCGGCGCTGTCCCCATGTCCCGGGAACAGCTATCGGAGGCCGCATGGACCCCAGTCAGAATCCCAACGTTTTCCACGCCACCACCATCGTCTGCGTCCGTCGCGGCGAGCACGTGGCCATTGCCGGCGACGGCCAGGTCACGCTGGGCCACACCGTGATGAAGGGCAATGCGCGCAAGGTGCGCCGCCTCGGTCGTGATGGCCAGGTGCTGGCCGGCTTTGCCGGTGCCGCCGCCGATGCCTTCACCCTGTTCGAGCTGTTCGAGGCCAAGCTGGAAAAGCACGGCCAGCTGCAGCGCGCTGCGGTCGAGCTGGCCAAGGATTGGCGCACCGAGCGCCGCCTCGGCAAGCTTGAAGCCCTGCTGGCCGTGGCCGACAAGGAAACCTCGCTGATCATCAGCGGCACCGGCGATGTGATCGAACCGGAGGATGGCATCATCGCCATCGGCTCGGGTGGTTCCTATGCGCTGTCGGCTGCACGCGCGTTGATGGCACACACCGAACTGGATGCGCGCACCATCGCCAGCGAAGCGATCGGCATTGCCGGCGATATCTGCATCTACACCAACCGCAACGTGGTGGTCGAGGAACTCTGAGGGTCGCGCCGGCTGCTGGCCGGCAACCTCATGATCCCCCACACGCGTGCCTGGTTGCCGGCCAGCGGCCGGCGCGACCGACAACGAATTCGTGAGCACATCCATGTCGAAGATCGAAGTTTCCTCTGCCACCATGACCCCGCGCGAGATCGTGCAGGAACTGGACCGGCATATCGTGGGCCAGCACGACGCCAAGCGCGCCGTGGCCATCGCCCTGCGCAACCGCTGGCGCCGCATGCAGCTGGTGCCTGAGCTGCGCAATGAAGTGATGCCGAAGAACATCCTGATGATCGGCCCGACCGGCGTTGGCAAGACCGAGATCGCGCGTCGCCTGGCCACGCTGGCCAACGCGCCGTTCGTGAAGGTCGAAGCCACCCGCTTCACCGAAGTCGGCTACGTCGGCAAGGACGTCGAGCAGATCATCCGCGACCTCGCCGATACCGCAGTGAAGCTCTACCGCGAACAGGCCAAGGTGCGCGTGCGTACCCAGGCCGAGGAACGCGCCGAAGACCGCATCCTCGATGCGCTGCTGCCGCGCCGCAGCGGTGGCATCGGCTTCGATCCGGAAGTCGCCCGCAACGAACCGTCGGCGCAGGACAACGAGACCCGCATCAAGTTCCGCAAGATGCTGCGCAACGGTGAGCTGGACGAGCGCGAGATCGAACTCGACCTGGCCGCCAATGTCAGCATGGACATCATGACCCCGCCGGGCATGGAGGAAATGGGCCAGCAGCTGAAGTCGATGTTCGCCAACCTTGGCGGCGGCGCGAAGGCGCACAAGCGCACGCTGACCATCAAGGCCGCGCGACCGCTGCTGATCGAAGAAGAGGCCGGCAAGCTGGTCAACGAGGACGATATCCGCACTGCGGCGATCGAGGCCTGCGAGCAGCACGGCATCGTCTTCATCGACGAGATCGACAAGGTCGCCAAGCGTGGCGATAACGTGGGCGGCGGCGATGTCTCCCGCGAAGGCGTGCAGCGCGACCTGCTGCCGCTGGTGGAAGGCTCCAACGTGTCCACCAAGTACGGCACGATCAAGACCGACCACATCCTGTTCATTGCATCCGGTGCGTTCCACCTGGCCAAGCCCAGCGATCTGATTCCGGAGCTGCAGGGTCGCTTCCCGATCCGCGTTGAACTGGGTGCGCTGAGCAAGGGTGATTTCGTGCGCATCCTGACCGAGCCGAAGGCCGCGCTGACCAAGCAGTACGAGGCGCTGCTGGCTACCGAGGGCGTCAAGGTCAGCTTCACCGCCGACGCCATCGAGCGCCTGGCCGAAATCGCCTTCCAGGTGAACGAGCGCCAGGAGAACATCGGTGCCCGTCGCCTGCATACGGTACTGGAGCGCCTGCTGGATTCGCTCAGCTACGAGGCACCGGACCGCGATGGCGAAAGCCTGGCGATCGACAGCGCCTACGTCGACAAGCACCTGGGTGAGCTGGTGCAGGACCCGGACCTGAGCCGCTACATCCTGTAATGCCCGTTGGGGTCGGATCCCTCGCCCCAGCGAGGGCTCTGACCCCGCCCGCTGCAACAGAAAGGGCCGCCGCAGGGCGGCCATTTTCTTGTGCGGTCAGCGCGACTGCCGGGTGCGGTAGTCCCGCAGCACCTGGTCGATCACCGCACTGGTGCGGGCGGCGCTGATGCCGCTCGAGGGCGAACGGCCGTTGCCGCGCAGCTCGTCCACGAGGGAGGCGATCAATGGCTGCTGGACCGATGGCGGGTTCGGGATGTCGAATGCCTGCATGCCCGCTTCGGTCTCCAGAACCACTGGAACGTCCTCGAAGGTGGCAAAGCGCAGCTGCCCGCGGTCGCCGGTGATCTCGACCTCATCCTGGCGGCGGAACGCGCAGAAGCTCCATTGCGCGATGCCGTGCGCCCCGCTGCCGGTACGGAAGCACATCGAGACACTGTCCTCGGCGGCGTAGGCGCCGGTCAGCGAACTGGCCAGGCCACGCACGTCGCTCAGCGGCCCCAATAGATGGTCGAGCAGGTCCAGGGTATGCGAGCCCAGATCGACGAACAGCCCGCCGCCGGCGATCGACGGATTGGTCCGCCAGAAGTCGGGCGATGCGGCATTCGCCGAATGCGGCCGATGCAGGATGGCGCGCACGCTGCGCGGCGTTCCGATCGCGCCGTTGTCCAGCAGCTGCTTCACCTGTGCGAAGCGGGGCAGGGCACGGCGGTAGTAGGCCACGAACACGGGCACGCCGCTGCGGGCGCTGGCCGCGATGATGCGCTGGCACTCGTCGTGGTCCATGGCCATCGGCTTTTCGATGTAGACCGGCTTGCCCGCGGCGATCGCCTGCAGCGCGTATTGCATGTGCGTCGAGGGCGGCGTTGCGACGTACACCGCGTTCACTTCCGGATCGGCGATGAGTGCGTCGGCGTCCGCGTACCAGCGCGGAATCGCGTGGCGCCGCGCATAATCCTCGGCCAATGCCGCATTGCGGCGCATGACCGCTGCCACCCGTGAGCCGGGTGTACTGGCCAGGGCGGGGCCGCTCTTCTTCTCGGTGACGCTGCCACAGCCGATGAAGCCCCACATCACGTTGTCCAGGATCACGGGGCTGTCCTCAGATGGGCGCGGCGGTGGCGGCAGCAGCGCCACTCACGCTTCGGGCAGCGGCTCGGGCACAGTGCCCGGCACGAACACGCCGTCCTTCACGTAAGCGGCCAGGGTCATGTCCAGTGCGAGCATGCCGTCGCGCTTGAGGTCCATCAGGTCCGGTTCGACCATCGCCCCGTGCAGCACGCCCAGCACGGTGGCATGCAGCATGCGCGCGGCAATCTTGGGGTCGGCGCCTTCGCGCAGCTGGCCCAGATCGCGGGCGCGGCGCAGGGCACGCTCCATCCGGTCCAGCGCATCGCGGAATCCGGCCTGCTGCATTTCGGTCAGCACCCTGGTGTCGGCCGAGGCATCGCTGCGCAGCATGATCTCCATGGTCTTGCGCAGGCGCTCGTCTTCGGACAGCTCGATGAAGGAGTGGATCATCACCGCGCGCAGGTCGTGCACGGGGGTGTCGCGCTGGTCGGTGGAGGTGCGCTCCAGTTCCTGCATGAAGGGCAGGTGCACCCGTTCGACGATCGCGGCCAGCACCTCGCTCTTGTTCTTGAAGTGCCAGTAGACCGCGCCACGGGTATAGCCGGCGCGGGCGCCGATCATCTCCAGCGTGGTACGGGCCACGCCGTGTTCATGGAAGCAGGCTTCGGCGGCGTCAAGGATGCCTTCCCGGGTTGCCTGGGTCTCCTCTTTGGTCTTGCGGGCCATGTAGGTACGAGTGCGGGTGAAACGTGGCTGAATTGTACCGGTTTACAAACAAGCATGTATGTATATTTCGCTCCCATCATTCCCGTCGTGTGCGTGGCAGGCCGGTCCGGCTCCCGCTCCACCCGGGTGGGCGCTGTTCTCACGGTCTTCACCTTTACCGGTCGAAGGGTCCGCCGTATCAGCGCCGGCTGAGATCCTTTCCTTCAAGAGCCTTTCCGTCATGTTGCTGAGCCGAATCCGACCCTTTGCACTGTCGCTGGCCATCGCCGCAGCCGTGGCTGCCTGCGGCGGCCAACCCCAGGCCCCCGAGCAGGGCCCGGGTGACGTCACCGTGGTCACGCTGAAGTCCGAGACCGTGGGCCTGACCCGCGAACTGCCGGGCCGTACCAACGCCTTCCTGGTCGCCGAAGTGCGCCCGCAGGTCAACGGCATCGTTGCCAAGCGCCTGTTCACCGAAGGCGGCATGGTCAAGGCCGGCGAGCCGCTCTACCAGATCGAGGACGCCAGCTACCGCGCCCAGGCCAACAGCGCCCGCGCCCAGCTGGCCCGCGCCGAAGCCACGGCCAACGCCGCGCGCCTGAGCGCCAAGCGCATCACCGAGCTGGCCAAGGTCGACGCGGTCAGCCAGCAGGATCTGGAAAACGCCGTGGCCGCGCAGAAGCAGGCCGAGGCCGATGTCGGTGCCGCCAGGGCCTCGCTGGACGCGGCCAACGTCACCCTCGGCTATGCCCGCATCACCGCGCCGATCAGCGGCCGCATCGGCAAGTCCAGCGTTACCCAGGGTGCGCTGGTCAGCGCCGGCCAGGCCAATGCACTGGCCACCGTGCAGCAGCTGGACCCGATCTACGTCGATCTGACCCAGTCCTCGGCCGAGCTGCTGCAGCTGCGCCGCGAACTGGCTGCCGGCCGCCTGCAGGACAACCAGACGCTGCCGGTCAGCATCCTGATGGAAGACGGCAGCACCTTCGAGCACAAGGGCACGCTGGAGTTCTCTGAAGTGAGCGTCGATCCAGCCACCGGCAGCTTCGGCCTGCGCGTGAAGGTGGACAACCCGGACGGCCTGCTGATGCCGGGCACCTACGTGCGCGCGGTGATCGGCGGCGGCGTGCGCAGCGATGCGGTGCTGGTACCGATGCAGGGCATCGCCCGCGATCCGAAGGGCGACACCACCGCGATGGTGGTCGGCAAGGACAACAAGGTCGAAGTGCGCCCGGTCAAGGTCAGCCGCACGGTCGGCGACAAGTGGCTGGTCGAGGACGGTCTGAAGGCCGGCGACAAGGTCATCGTCGAAGGCCTGCAGAAGATCGGCCCCGGCATGCCGGTCAAGGCCACCGAGAAGGGCGCTGCTCCGGCCAAGCCGGCAGCGGCCGCCCAGCCTGCCGCCCCGGCCGGCGACGCGAAGTAAGCGGAGAACCCCATGGCACGCTTTTTCATCGATCGACCCATCTTCGCGTGGGTGATCGCCATCATCATCATGCTCGCCGGCGGCCTGGCCCTGTTCAAGCTGCCGGTCTCGATGTACCCCAACGTCGCACCGCCGGCGGTGGAAATCAGCGCCACCTACCCGGGTGCATCGGCCAAGGTGGTCGAGGACTCGGTGACGCAGATCATCGAGCAGAACATGAAGGGCCTTGATGGCCTGATCTACTTCTCCTCCAACAGCTCGTCCAACGGCCAGGCCACCATCACCCTGACCTTCGAGAGCGGCACCAACCCGGACATCGCCCAGGTGCAGGTGCAGAACAAGCTGCAGCTGGCCATGCCGCTGCTGCCGCAGGAAGTTCAGCGGCAGGGCATCAACGTGGCCAAGTCCAGCTCGGGCTTCCTGAACGTCATCGCGTTCGTGTCCGAGAACGGCAGCATGGATGCCAACGACATCGCCGACTACGTCGGTTCCAATGTCGTCGATCGCCTGAGCCGCGTGCCGGGCGTGGGCAACATCCAGGTGTTCGGTGGCAAGTACGCCATGCGCATCTGGCTGGATCCGAACAAGCTGCATACCTATGGCCTGTCGGTTGCGGAAGTGACCGCAGCGATCAAGGCACAGAACGCGCAGGTGGCCATCGGCCAGCTTGGCGGTGCACCGTCGATCAAGGGCCAGCAGCTCAACGCCACCATCAACGCGCAGTCGCGCCTGCAGACCCCGGAACAGTTCCGCAACATCATCGTGCGCGGTGCGCAGGACGGTGCCGAGCTGCGCCTGGGGGATGTCGCCCCGCGTCGAGCTGGGTGCCGAGTCCTACGACTTCGTCACCCGCTACAACGGCCAGCCGGCCAGCGGCCTGGCGGTGACCCTGGCCACCGGCGCCAACGCGCTGGATACCGCCGCCGGCGTGAATGCTGCGCTGGAAGACATGAAGAGCTTCTTCCCGGCCGGGCTGAAGGCCGAGGTTCCGTACGACACCACCCCGTTCGTGCGCGTTTCGATCAAGGGCGTGGTGCAGACCCTGATCGAAGCGATCGTGCTGGTGTTCGTGGTGATGTACCTGTTCCTGCAGAACTTCCGCGCCACCCTGATCCCGACCATCGCCGTGCCGGTGGTGCTGCTGGGTACCTTCGGCGTGCTGGCCATGCTCGGCTTCTCGGTGAACATGCTGACCATGTTCGCGATGGTGCTTGCGATCGGCCTGCTGGTGGACGATGCCATCGTGGTGGTTGAGAACGTCGAGCGCATCATGTCCGAGGAAGGACTGTCGCCGCTCGAGGCGACCCGCAAGTCGATGGGCCAGATCACCGGCGCGCTGGTGGGCATCGGCCTGGTGCTGTCGGCGGTGTTCGTGCCGATGGCCTTCATGAGTGGCTCCACCGGCGTGATCTACCGCCAGTTCTCGGCCACGATCGTCTCGGCGATGGCATTGTCGGTGCTGGTCGCGATCGTGCTGACCCCGGCGCTGTGCGCGACCATGCTCAAGCCGCTGAAGAAGGGTGAGCACCACGTCGCCCACCGCGGCCTGGCCGGTCGCTTCTTCAATGGCTTCAACCGTGGATTCGACCGCACCAGCGAAAGCTACCAGCGTGGCGTGCGCGGCATCATCCATCGCCCGTGGCGCTTCATGGGCATCGTCGCGGCGCTGTTCGTGCTGATGGGCGTGTTGTTCGTGCGCCTGCCCAGCTCATTCCTGCCCAACGAAGACCAGGGCGTGTTGATGGCGCTGGTGCAGGCCCCGGTGGGTGCCACCCAGGAACGTACGCTGGAATCGATCGCGGCACTGGAAAACCACTTCCTGCAGAACGAGAAGGATGCGGTGGACTCGGTGTTCTCGGTGCAGGGCTTCAGCTTCGCCGGCATGGGCCAGAACGCCGGCATGGCATTCGTCAAGCTGAAGGACTGGAGCGAGCGTGACGCCAACAATGGCGTGATGCCGATCACCGGACGCGCGATGGCGGCCCTGGGCCAGATCAAGGATGCCTTCATCTTCGCCTTCCCGCCGCCGGCCATCCCGGAACTGGGCACCGCCTCGGGCTATACCTTCTTCCTGAAGGACAACAGCGGCCAGGGCCACGAGGCGCTGGTGGCCGCGCGCAACCAGCTGCTCGGCCTCGCCGCCGGCAGCAAGAAGCTGGCCAACGTGCGCCCGAACGGCCAGGAGGACACGCCGCAGTTCCGCATCGACATCGACGCGGCCAAGGCGACCTCGCTGGGGCTGTCGATCGACCAGATCAACGGCACGCTGGCCGCCGCGTGGGGCAGCTCGTACATCGACGACTTCGTCGATCGTGGCCGCGTCAAGCGTGTGTTCGTGCAGGCCGACCAGCCGTTCCGCATGGTGCCGGAGGACTTCGATCTCTGGTCCGTGAAGAACGACAAGGGTGAAATGGTGCCGTTCAGTGCCTTCGCCACCAAGCACTGGGATTACGGTTCGCCGCGCCTGGAACGCTACAAAGGTGTGTCGGCCATGGAAATCCAGGGCGAACCGGCCCCGGGTGTCGCCTCCGGTGATGCCATGGCCGAGATCGAACAGCTGGCCAAGCAGCTGCCGGCGGGCTTCGGCATCGAATGGACGGCGATGTCGTACCAGGAGCGCCAGGCTGGCTCGCAGACGCCACTGCTGTACACGCTCTCGCTGATGATCGTATTCCTGTGCCTGGCCGCGATGTACGAAAGCTGGAGCGTGCCGACCGCAGTGCTGCTGGCGGCCCCGCTGGGCATCCTCGGCGCGGTGCTGGCCAATACCTTCAAGGGCCTGGAACGCGATATCTACTTCCAGGTGGCGATGCTGACCACGGTGGGCCTGACCAGCAAGAACGCGATCCTGATCGTGGAGTTCGCCAAAGAGAACCTGGAGAAGGGCGCAGGCCTGATCGAATCGATCATGCATGCCGTGCGCGACCGCCTGCGTCCGATCGTGATGACCTCGCTGGCCTTCGGCATGGGCGTGGTACCGCTGGCGATCTCCACCGGTGCCGGTTCGGGCGCCAAGCAGGCGATCGGCACCGGCGTGCTCGGCGGCATGATCGTCGGCACCGTGCTCGGCGTGTTCTTCGTGCCGCTGTTCTTCGTGGTGGTCCAGCGCGTGTTCAAGCGCAAATCCACGACGTGACCTGTAGCGGTCATGCCGGCCTCAGGCTGGCGTTGTCGAAACGGTAGTGCCGGCCGCTGGCCGGCATGACCTCCTGCCATCCGGCAGTACCGATGGAAGTCATTCCCATGAAAAGTGCATCCCTGTTCCTTTCCATTGCCGCTGTGCTCGCGCTCGCCGGCTGCTCCACCCTGGTGCCGAAGAACACCGCTGTCGCCCCGGCGATCCCGGCGCAGTGGCCGGCCGAGGCCGCGCAGGGCGAGGTGGCCGATGTCGCCGCCGTCGGCTGGCGCGACTTCTTCACCGATGCGCGCCTGCAGCAGGTGATCGACCAGTCGCTGCAGAACAACCGCGATCTGCGCGTGGCCGTGCTCAACGTTGAGCGCGCGCGCGGCCAGTACCGTGTGCAGCGCGCTGATCGCGTGCCCGGCGTGGCCGTTACCGGCCAGATGCAGCGCCAGGGCACCGACGCCGGTGTCAACGAACAGTTCACCGCCGGTGTCGGCGTGGCCGAGTTCGAGCTGGATCTGTTCGGCCGCGTGCGCAATCTCAGTGAAGCCGCGCTGCAGCAGTACTTCGCCGTCGCCGCCAACCGCCGCAACGCGCAGTTGAGCCTGGTGGCCGAGACGGCCACCGCATGGCTGACCTACGGTGCCGACGCGCAGCGGCTGAAGATCGCCGATGCCACGCTGAAGACCTACGAGGATTCGCTGCGCCTGGCCGAGGCCCGCCACGAACGTGGTGGCAGTTCGGCGCTGGAGCTGACCCAGACCCGTACCCTGGTCGAGACCGCGCGTACGGACGCCGCACGCCTGCGTGGCCAGCTGGCCCAGGACCGCAACGCGCTGGCGCTGCTGGCCGGTGGCCAGCTGGATCCGGCGCTGCTGCCGGACAGCATCGAGCCGCAGCTGCTTGCACTGGCACCGCCGCCGGCCGGCCTGCCCAGCGACGTGCTGCTGCAGCGCCCGGACATCATGGCCGCCGAACACCAGCTGCTGGCGGCCAACGCCAATATCGGTGCGGCACGCGCGGCGTTCTTCCCGAGCATCTCGCTGACCGGCAGCATCGGCAGTGGTTCGAGCGAACTGTCCAACCTGTTCGACAGCGGTACGCGCGTGTGGAGCTTCCTGCCGAAGATCACGCTGCCGATCTTCCAGGGCGGCAAGCTGCGCGCCAACCTGGCCATCGCCAACGCGGATCGTGATATCGCTCTGGCGCAGTACGAGAAGTCGATCCAGGTGGGCTTCCGCGAAACCGCCGATGCGCTGGCGTTGAATGTCAGCCTGGACGAGCAGGTGAGTTCACAGCAGCGCCTGGTGGAAGCGGCCGAACAGGCCAACCGCCTGTCGCAGGCGCGCTACGACGCGGGCCTGGACAGCTTCGTGACCCTGCTGGATGCGCGGCGTACGGCCTACAACGCACAACAGACCCAGCTGCAGGCGCAGCTGGCGCAGCAGGCCAACCGCATCACCCTGTACAAGGTGATGGGCGGTGGCTGGCACGAGCGCAGCTGAAGGACAGCTGGCCAGCGGCCGGCTCTACCTTGATGATCGATGGTAGTGCCGGCCGCTGGCCGGCATTGTCATTTCAGGACCTGCTACACCGCTTCATCGTCGCGCCGCGCTGCATGGCAGGCGCGAACGCGCGCGAGCGCATCGCCGGCTTCGCGCGCCATCTGCTCGTACTCGGCGCGGATCTCTTCCAGGCGCGCTTCGTCCAGTTCTTCCAGATCCAACAGTTCGTTGTTGGCTTCGGCCGTCGCCCGGATCAGCTCGTCCAGCTTGATCTGCATCGCGGCGGTGTCCGCGTTCTGCGTGTGCTGGATCAGGAACACCATCAGGAAGGTGATGATGGTGGTGCCGGTGTTGATCACCAGCTGCCAGGTGTCGTTGAAACCGAACACCGGGCCACTGATGCCCCAGATCACCACGATCGCTACTGCAGCCAGGAAGGTCCACGGTGAGCCGGTGGCGGCCGCGGCCTTCTTGGCGATCGTATTGAACAGGTTTCGTACTTTCATCGTCGTCGTCCCACTCAGGTGACGAGGATGATCGGCAGTGGCCCGTGCAGGCGCCGTGCAGCGGCGGTCAGGCGCGCATGCGCTGCAGCCGCGGTGCCTGCAGGCTGCGCACCGGACTGCTCTGGTAGACGTGCTGCCAGCAACGGTCGACGAATTCGCGGGCCTGGGCTTCACTCAGTCGCGGCATGATCTGCAGGGCGTACTGGGTCTGGAACATCTCGTCACGTTCGGCCTCGCTGGCGCGCGGCTGGGTGATCAGCGAATCGCAGGCAAACTTGATCCACGGCACGTACGAGCCGAACGAGTTGTGCGGCAGTGCGCCTTCGGCATGTTGGCGGCGCCAGTGATCCAGCTCGGCGTCAACGTTGATGACCGGAGGAATGGTGGGGACTTCAGCGTGCATGACAATCCAGTTCGGTTGAGTGGAAAGGGAGTGGGGGTTCATCGGAGTGTGGCGTATGTGGCGGTGCATGCCGCGTCAGCACGATGTGGAGCTGGCGTTGGCATGTCCAATCAACTGCGCGTGCTCGACGGCACCGAGATCTTCGGCCAGGGTGGCCATCGCGTTGCACAGGCGCTCGTGGTCGAGCGGATGGCGACGGACCAGCTCCAGTTGCATGCGCTGGTAGGCGGTCCAGAACAACGCGCCGCGCCGGTGCAGTGCATATTGCCGCTGCAGGCGTTCGCGGATCGGGTCGAGGATCGAGTCTGGTGCAGGTCGTACGGCGTGCGCGCACATGGCTGGCTCCGCCGGGGAAAGAAGTCCCGGTAACCCCACCCTAGGCGCGGCAGCCGGGCGGGGTGTTATCGCAGCGTGTGCACGTTGCGCAGCTGACTGTGCACTGGTTCACGGCAATGGCCGCAAACGCTGCCGGCACTAGGGCGTGCCGGCACTGAAGCGTTCATTAAACGGGTTCAACAGGACACTGCGTGGTGATCATTCACCGATGTCTTCATTCCAGATCTCCGGGTGCTGCGCAATGAAGCCGCCCAGCAGGTCCACGCATTCCTGGCTGTCCAGGTCGATCACGTTGACGCCATTTTCCCGCAACCAGTCGATGCCGCCCTGGAAGGTGCGCGATTCGCCCACCACCACGGTGCCGATGTTGAACTGGCGCACCAGGCCCGAGCAGTACCAGCACGGTGCCAGGGTGGTGACCATGATCGTGTCCTGGTAACGGCGCTGGCGGCCGGCCTTGCGGAACGCATCGGTCTCGCCGTGCACCGACGGGTCGCCTTCCTGCACGCGGCGGTTGTGGCCGCAGCCAAGCAGGCGGCCGTCGTTGTGGTACAGGGCCGCGCCGATCGGCACGCCGCCCTCGGCCAGGCCCTGGCGGGCTTCGGCGATGGCGGTCTGCAGCAGGGCCTGGTAGTCGGGCGTGGTGATCATGCGGGGCTCCGGTAAGTCGTGGCCCGCCATGATACGGGCAGGGGGTGCCGCTGGCCCCCGGCGGTGCGATAATCGGGGCCATGAGCGAATCCCCCTACAAAGCCGGTACCACCCATTTCGGGTTCCGCGACGTCGCCGCCAAGGACAAGCAGAAGCTGGTCGGCCAGGTGTTCACCTCGGTCGCGCGCAACTACGACCTGATGAACGACCTGATGAGCCTGGGCGTGCACCGGGCGTGGAAGCGCTACTACGTGGCCACCGCGCAGGTGAAGCCGGGCGACCGCGTGCTCGATCTGGCGGGCGGCACCGGCGACATCGCCGCCCTGCTGAAGGAGCGCGTAGGCGCCGAGGGCTCGGTGGTGCTGGGCGACATCAACGCCGGCATGCTGTCGGTCGGCCGTGACCGCCTGACCAACCGCGGCCTGGTGCTGGGCCTGGACTACGTGCAGTGCAATGCCGAGGCCCTGCCGTTCCCGGACAACAGCTTCGACCTGGTCACCATCGCCTTCGGCCTGCGCAACGTGACCGACAAGGACGCTGGCCTGCGCGAGATGTACCGCGTGCTGAAGGTGGGCGGCCAGGCCCGCGTGCTGGAGTTCTCCGAAGTCACCGCGGACTGGTTCAAGCCGATCTACGACTTCCACTCGTTCAAGATCCTGCCGAAGCTGGGCAAGCTGTTCGCCAATGACTCGGACAGCTACCAGTACCTGGCCGAGAGCATCCGCAAGCACCCGCCGCAGGATGAACTGAAGGCGATGATGGGGCAGGCCGGGTTCGAGCGCTGCCACTACAAGAACCTGACCGGCGGCATCGTTTCGATCCACTCCGGCTACAAGCTGTAAGCCCTGCTCTGGTGGGTGCCAACCTTGGTTGGTGCTCGCCCGCTGCGATGATGCGCTCTGGTGGGTGCCGACCTTGGTCGGCGCGGGCCTGCTGCATGCGTTGATGGGTCCGTGCCAACCAAGGTTGGTACCTGCCTGTAGATGCCAGCCTTGGTTGGCATGCGCCCGAGGCGCAGGATCGGCTTGCCTGCCATTACCCCGCACCGCGCAACGCCTGCCGGGCCGGAGGGAGGTACCATTGGGGTTTGATCCCCGTAACGGTCCCGATTCATGCGTAATCCGCTGATGCTCCTTCCGCTGGCCGTGGCCCTGGCCGCCGGCTGCTCCCAGGAGGCGGCCGCGCCCGCCGCCGCCCCGACTGCCGCAAAGGCCCCTGCCGCCCCCGTGAACGCCGAGAACCGCAGCCACGACGAAAGCTCGTACGCCGAGCCGGACAAGGTCGTCATCAAGGACATCGCGCTGGATCTGAAGCTCGACTTCGACCAGAAGCAGATTGGCGGCACCGCCACCTACACCCTGGAATGGAAGCAGAAGGACGCCAGGCAGCTGGTGCTCGACACCCGCGAGCTGACCGTGTCCAAGGTCGAGGCCGTCGCCGCCGATGGCGCGCGCAGCCCGCTGAAGTTCGAGCTGGCCGCCGCTGACAAGGTGTTCGGCAGCAAGCTGACCATC
Source organism: Stenotrophomonas maltophilia (assembly GCF_900186865.1). NCBI lineage: Bacteria > Pseudomonadati > Pseudomonadota > Gammaproteobacteria > Lysobacterales > Lysobacteraceae > Stenotrophomonas > Stenotrophomonas maltophilia. The sequence continues at coordinate 4,277,993 of NZ_LT906480.1, read as the reverse complement.
GAGGCCCCGGAACAGCCGGCCAAGGTGGAAGTGACCTACCACACCGCGCCGACCGCATCGGGCCTGCAGTGGCTGGCACCGTCGATGACCGAGGGCAAGAAGCTGCCCTTCATGTTCAGCCAGTCGCAGGCCATCCATGCCCGCTCCTGGGTGCCGCTGCAGGACACCCCGAGCGTGCGCTTCACCTACAGCGCGCACGTGGTCTCGCGCCCGGACGTGATGGTGCTGATGAGCGCCGACAACGATCCGAAGGCCGCGCGTGATGGTGACTACACCTTCAAGATGCCGCAGCCGATTCCGTCCTACCTGCTGGCCATCGCCGCCGGCGACCTGGTGTTCGAGCCGATCTCCGGCCGCTCCGGCGTCTGGGCCGAGCCGACCATGGTCAACAAGGCCGCCAAGGAATTCGAAGACACCGAGAAGATGATCGGTGCCGCCGAGAAGCTGTACGGCGAATACCGCTGGGGCCGCTACGACATGCTGGTGCTGCCGCCGTCGTTCCCGTTCGGCGGCATGGAAAACCCGCGCCTGACCTTCGCCACCCCGACCGTGATCGTCGGCGACAAGTCGCTGGTCTCGCTGGTCGCCCACGAACTGGCGCACAGCTGGTCGGGCAACCTGGTGACCAACGCCAGCTGGAAGGACATCTGGCTCAACGAAGGCTTCACCACCTACGTCCAGGGCCGCATCACCGAAGCCCTGTACGGCAAGGAGATGGCCGAGATGGAGAAGCAGATCGACCAGACCGACCTGCTGGCCGAAGTGAAGGACATGAGCCCGGCCGACCAGGCACTGGCGCTGCCGCCGCTGAACGAGCGTGACCCCGATGAAGCGCTCAGCCAGGTCGCCTACGTCAAGGGTTCGTGGTTCCTGGAGTTCCTGGAACAGCGCTTCGGCCGCGAGACCTTCGATCCGTTCCTGCGGGGCTGGTTCGATGACCACGCCTTCCAGAGCGCGAACACCGACCAGTTCGTCGCGTACATGAAGAAGAACCTGCTGCCGAAGAATCCGTCGGCCGTGACCGAGGCCGAACTGAAGGCGTGGCTGGACGAGCCGGGCATCCCGGCGTTCGCGGCCAAGGCGCAGTCGCGCAACTTCAGCAGCGTCGATACCGCGCGCATCGCATTCGCCAGCGCCGGTACCGTGCCCAGCAGCCAGGTCATCGCCGACTGGAGCACCCAGGAATGGGTGCGCTTCATCGACGGCCTCGGTGCGACCCAGCCGCTGGACAAGCTGGCCACGCTGGACAAGGCCTTCCACTTCACCGGCACCCCCAATGGCGAGATCGCCATGCGCTGGTACCCGCTGGCGATCCGCAGCGGCTACGAGCAGGCCAATGAAGGGGCGGCTGCATTCATCGAGCGCGTCGGCCGTCGCAAGCTGATCCTGCCGATCTACGCCGAACTGGTGAAGACCCCGAAGGGTCTGGAGCTGGCCAAGCAGGCCTTCGAAAAGGCCAAGCCGGGCTACCACCCGATCACCACCGCCTCGGTCCAGGACATGCTGGCCAAGGCTGAAGCCAAGTAAGCGGTAGTGCCGGCCGCTGGCTGGCAACCGGTCACTGCTTCACCACCAACGGCGGGGAAACCCGCCGTTGGTGTATCCGCTTTTCGCTGCCGATAGAATCGGGATGCACTCGCATAGGACCTCCGCCATGAAACGACTGATCCTGCTCACCGCCTGCACCCTGGCCCTGGCCGCCTGCAGCAACCCGGAAGAGGAGCGCAAGGCGCAGGAAGCCGCTGCGGCCGCCGCGCAGGCACAGAAGGAGGCCAAGGCCGAAGACGTGGCCAAGCAGTACGACATGGCCGTGGCCGCGCAGGACTGGGAACGCGCGCGCCTGCATGGTGCTTCGCTGCTGGACCAGTACAAGGACACCGCCGCCGCCGAGCGCATCGCCGCAGGCTTCGACGAGGTCAAGGCCAAGGGCGATGCCGCGCGCGACCTGCGCCGCATGCAGGGGCTATGGCAGTACAACCAGATTCCGGTGGGCAGCAAGGGCAACCAGGTCTCGGCGCAGATCTACAGCAAGGAACGGGTGGACGTGGATGGCAGCGGCGCCAAACCGGTGCAGCTGGTGTTCCGCGATCATCCGGAGTGGAAGCGGCATGCCTACCTGGTGCTGCAGGCCGGCGATTTCCGTTGCCCGCAGTGCACGGTGAAAGTGACCGTGGACGACGGCAAGCCGGTACCAATGGCGGCCTGGCGCCCGAAGACCGATGAAGCCATCGCCCTGTTCATCACCGATCAGAAGGCACTGTGGAAGCTGGCGCGCAAGGGCAAGTCGATCAGCATCGAGTTCCCGATCAAGGCCGGTAGCACGCGCACGGCCGTGTTCGAAACCGGCGGTGTCGACGCCAGCCGCATGCCGCAATGGTGGCAGTGAGGGGTGCGACGGGCAGCGCAGTGCACGCGTTGTCCGCGATCCGGCACTGGGTGTTCGACATGGACGGCACACTGACGGTGGCCGTGCATGACTTCGCCGCGATCCGCCGCGCGCTGGAGATCGCCGCGGAGGAAGACATCCTCGACCATATCGCGGCATTGCCCGACGCACCGGCGCAGGCGAAGCGCGCGTGGCTGCTGGATCACGAGCGCGCCCTGGCCGAGGACGCGCTGCCAGCGCCGGGGGCGGTGAAGCTGCTGCGCGCGCTGGCGGCGGCGGGTTGCCGACTGGGCATCCTGACCCGCAACGACCATGCGCTGGCGAAGCTGACGCTGGAGGCGATCGGGGTCGGGGCGTTGTTCGACGACGCCGACATCATCGGCCGCGATGAAGCGGTGCCCAAGCCCTCGCCGGATGGCCTGCAGCAGCATCTTCGTCGCTGGGGCATCGGGGCTGCGCACGCGGTGATGGTCGGTGACCACGCTTACGACCTGGAGTGCGGTCGTGCCGCGGGCGCCCACACCGTGCTGGTCAACCTGCCGGAGAACCCATGGCCGGGCCGGGCCGACTGGCATTTCGCCGATTGCCGCGCCTTGCTGGCGGCCTGGCAGCAAAAGGGGTAGTGCCGGCCGCTGGCCGGCAGTGTCGACCAAGGTCGACACCTACCAGAACACCCGTGGCCAGGCTGGCGGCCTGGCAGAAGGGGTAGTGCCGGCCGCTGGCCGGCAGTGTCGACCAAGGTCGACACCTACCAGAACACCCGTGGCCAGGCTGGCGGCCTGGCAGCAGAGGGGGTAGTGCCGGCCGCTGGCCGGCAGTGTCGACCAAGGTCGACACCTACCAACAGCATTCCCAGCAGCGCATCGGGTGGAAAGCCCCCTTGTTGTTCAAGAGGGCGCGCCGAAGGCGCGGGGACAAGGTGGAATGCGCGGGCAGTTCGGCTTACGCGCCCAGCGCGTAACCGAACTGCTGCTTGAACTGCTCGTTGAACTCATCGAAGGTGAAGCGCTGGTTCTGCGTGCCCGGGTGCTCGACCTTCAGCGCGCCCATCAGGTTGCCCATGCGGCCGATGGTCAGCCAGTCGTAGCCCTTCTGGATGCCGTAGATCAGGCCGGCGCGGAAGGCGTCGCCACAGCCGGTCGGATCGACCACGCGGCGCTCGTGCGCCGGCGGGATGTCGTAGCTCTTTTCCGGGGTGTGGATGACCGCACCCTTCGGGCCACGGGTGGTGATGTAGGCCTTGACCCGGCTGACGATCTCCTTCTCGTCCCAGCCGGTGCGCTCCTGCAGCAGGTTCGACTCGTAGTCGTTGACCACCACGTAGTCGGCCTGATCGATGAAGGCGCGCAGCTCGGGGCCGTTGAACAGCGGCATGGCCTGGCCCGGGTCGAAGATGAACGGAATGCCGTCCTCGTGGAACTCCTGCGCGTTCTGGATCATGCCTTCGCGGCCGTCCGGGCCGACCAGGCCCAGGGTCACGCCCGGCACGCCGCGCACATGGTTCTCGTAGGAGCGCATCATCGCGCCCGGGTGGAAGGCGGTGATCTGGTTGTTGTCGTGGTCGGTGGTGATGAACGCCTGCGGGGTGAACAGCTCGTCGATCACGCGCACGCGCGACAGGTCGATGCCCAGGCCTTCGAAGTATTCGCGGTACGGGCCGAAGTCCGAACCCACGGTGCCCATCGGGATCGGCTGGCCGCCCAGCAGGTGCAGGTTGTAGGCGATGTTGCCGGCGCAGCCGCCGAACTCGCGGCGCATGCGCGGCACGAGGAAGGACACGTTCAGGATGTGCACCTTGTCCGGCAGGATGTGATTCTTGAACTGGTCCGGGAACACCATGATGGTGTCGAAGGCAAGAGAACCACAGATCAGAGCGGACATCGATGTAAGCCTATGCGGTGAATTTTGGGGTGGGCCGGCCCGGTTCAGCGGGCAAGCAAACGGCGCCCTTGGGCGCCCGACGGCGCAAAGGTTACCCGCTGGTGCCGCTCAGGGCCAGAACCGGGTGATGCCCGATCAGGCCGAAAGCCTGTGAAGACGCGGGTTCAGCTAGTTTTTTCCTTGCTCGGCGGCAGGCGGGTTGCTAGGCTTGTCGGCCTCGATTTCTGCCCATTTTTTCGCCATCCCGCGGCGGGCACGACACCCCTCAGGACTCCTTCCTCAGATGTTCAAGAAACTCCGTGGCATGTTCTCCAACGACCTGTCCATCGACCTGGGCACGGCCAACACCCTCATCTACGTGCGCGGGCAGGGGATCGTGCTGAACGAGCCGTCGGTCGTGGCCGTGCGCCAGGACCGTGCCATCGGTGGCACCCGCTCGGTGGCAGCCGTTGGCGCCGAGGCCAAGCAGATGCTCGGCCGTACCCCGGGCCACATCACCACCATCCGCCCGATGAAGGACGGCGTCATCGCCGACTTCACCTACACCGAGGCGATGCTCAAGCACTTCATCAAGAAGGTGCACAAGTCGCGCGTGCTGCGCCCGAGCCCACGCGTGCTGGTCTGCGTGCCGGCCGGTTCGACCCAGGTCGAGCGCCGCGCAATCAAGGAATCGGCCGAGGAAGCCGGTGCCCGTGACGTGTACCTGATCGAAGAACCGATGGCTGCCGCGATCGGCGCCGGCATGCCGGTCACCGAAGCCCGTGGCTCGATGGTCATCGACATCGGCGGCGGCACCACCGAAGTGGCGGTGATCTCGCTCAACGGCATCGTCTATTCGGCCTCGGTCCGCATCGGCGGCGACCGCTTCGACGAATCCATCACCAACTACGTGCGCCGCAACCACGGCATGCTGATCGGTGAAGCCACCGCAGAGCGCATCAAGGTCGAGCTGGGTTGTGCCTACCCGCAGGCCGAGGTGCAGGAGCTGGAGATCTCCGGCCGCAACCTCGCCGAGGGCGTGCCGAAGATGATCAAGATCAGCTCCAACGAGGTGCTTGAAGCCCTGCACGAACCGCTGTCGGGCATCGTCAGCGCGGTCAAGCTGGCGCTGGAGCAGACCCCGCCGGAACTGTGTGCCGACGTTGCCGAGCGCGGCATCGTGCTGACCGGCGGCGGCGCCCTGCTGCGTGACCTGGACCGCCTGATCTCCGAGGAAACCGGCCTGCACGTGCAGGTGGCCGACGATCCGCTGACCTGCGTGGCCCGCGGTGGCGGTCGTGCGCTGGAACTGGTGGACATGCACGGCAACGAGTTCTTTGCGCCGGAATAAGCCGTCCCGGCCGTTCCTGCCCGCCGCGCCCTTCCGGGGTGCGGCCCGCCGCGATGGCGGGCCGGCACCGGCGGGGCGTCCGCGTGTTTCCCTTCCGCCTTCTGCCAGTTGAATCGTTGCCGTGCCGCCCTACGCCGGTCCTCCCGTTGCCTCCCGATCCGGTGATGCCGCCAGCCCCCTGCGGTTGCTGGCCTATCTTGCGTTGGCCATCACACTGATCGTCCTTGACGATCAGGCGGGTTGGCTGGCGCGCCTGCGCGAGCAGGCCAACAGCCTGGTGCAGCCTGTGTGGGCACTGGCGGGTCTGCCCGGCAAGCTCGGCAACCAGGTCAAGGATTCCGCAGCCAGCCACACCCAGCTGGTCACCGAGAACCGTGAACTGCGCAACCAGCTGCTGCTGGCCAATGCGCGCCTGACCCGTCTGCAGACCGCGGCGCTGGACAACGCCCAGCTGCGCGAACTGCTGAACGTGGCCGAGCGCAGTGGCCTGGACGTGCAGCTGGCGCCGATCCTGGATATCGACCTGGACCCGGTGAAGCAGCGCCTGGTGCTCGACGCCGGCAGCCGCGAAGGCGTGCACGTCGGGCAGGCGGTGATCGATGCCGGTGGCCTGATGGGGCAGGTGATCAGCGTCACCGGCGGTACCTCCACCGTGCTGCTGCTGACCGACCCCGACCATGCGGTGCCGGTCACCGTGGCCCGCAACGGCGTACGCCTGATCGTCTACGGTCGCGGCGACACGCTGGAGCTGCGCGACATCCCGCTCAGCGCGGGTGTGGAAGTGGGCGATGAGATCGTCACCTCCGGCCTCGGTGGCCGCTTCCCGGCCGGCTTCCCGGTCGGCACCATCACCGGCCTGCGCCCGGACGACACCCATGCCTTCCTGGTCGGCGAACTGAAGCCAGCCGCCCAGCTGGATCGTGGCCGTGATGTGCTGCTGCTGCGCCCCGGTGCGGCGATCCGCATTCCGCCGGAACTGCGCCTGCAGCTGGAAGAAACCACTCCGGGTGGCCCGGCCACCGGCGCCACCGTGCCTGCGGGAGCCGCGCCAGCGATAACGACGCCAGCTCCGGTCAGCTCCCCGGTAGTGCCGGCCGCTGGCCGGCAACAGCCCTCGTCGCAAGCGAGGACTGTTGCCCCCGCATCCTCGCTTGATCCTGCCGCTCCGGTAGTGCCGGCCGCTGGCCGGCAACAGCCCTCATCGCAAACGAGGACTGTTGCTCCCGCATCTTCGCTTGATCCTGCTGCTCCGGTAGTGCCGGCCGCTGGCCGGCAACCGACCACGCCGGAGGCCCAGCGATGAGCCGCCTGCGCGACAACCCGTGGGTATTGCCGGCCAGCCTGGTCGTAGCCCTGCTGCTGGGCCTGCTGCCGTTGCCGGCGCTGCTGCAGCCGCTGCGCCCGTACTGGCTGGCGCTGGTACTGGCGTACTGGGTGATCGAGACGCCCGAGCGCGTCGGCCTGGGCATCGCTTTCGCCAGCGGCGTGGTCGCCGACCTGCTATACGGCGGCGTGCTCGGCGAACAGGCGCTGCGGCTGGTGATGCTGGCCTTCATCCTGCAGCGTTTCCGCGCCCGCATCCGCTTCTTCCCGATGTCGCAGCAGATGCTGGCCATCGGTGGCCTGTTGTTCAACGACCGCATCGTCAGCGCGCTGGTCCACATCCTGGTGGGCGAGCCGACCCTGCCGTGGTCGTACTGGTGGGCCCCGCTGTTGGGCATGGGCCTGTGGCCGCTGGTGTTCGTGCTGCTGGACGCAGTGCGCTTCGGCAAGCGCGGGCGCTGAGCCATGATCCCGCGCCGCCAGGTCAAGAACCCGCACGCCGAAGCCGAACAGTTCCGCCGCCGTGCGGCGCTGGGTTTCCTGGGCGTGCTGGTCTGCCTGCTGGGCCTGGGCGGCTGGTACTTCAAGCTGCAGGTGCTGGACCACGACGTCTACGCCACGCGCTCGGAAGCCAACCGCATCAAGCCGCGGCCGGTGGTGCCCGGGCGCGGCATGATCTACGACCGCAACGGTCGCCTGCTGGCCGAGAACGTGCCAGCGTTCCGCCTGGACGTGACCCCGGACAAGGTCAAGGACATGGACGCCACCCTGGAAGGACTGGCGAAGATCATCAGCATCAGCCCGGAAGAGCTGGAAGCGTTCAACAAATCGCGCAAGGCGCGCCGCAAGTTCCTGCCGGTCACGCTGAAGCTGCGCATGAGCGACGAGGAGATGGCGCGCTTCGCCGTCGACCGTTGGCGCTTCCCCGGCGTCGAGCTTGAGCCCTACCTGACCCGGCGTTATCCGTACGGTGACCTGTTCGCGCACATCATCGGCTATGTCGGCCGCGTCGACGACAAGGATCTGGAGATCCTCGGCGAAGGCAATGCCGCGCTGACCCACATCGGCAAGTCCGGCCTGGAGCGCTATTACGAGCAGCAGTTGCGCGGCAAGGTCGGCTACGAGCAGGTCGAAACCAACGTGCAGGGCCGTGCCATCCGCACCATCGGCCGGGTGGCCGCGCAGTCCGGCGCCGACCTGCGGCTGTCGATCGACGCGGACCTGCAGCGTGCCATGGTGGCCGCCTTCGGCGACCAGGAAGGCTCGGCAGTGGCGATGGACCCGCGTACCGGCGAGGTGCTGGCGATGGTCAGCCTGCCGTCCTACGACCCCAACCTGTTCGTCAACGGCATTTCCCATGCCGACTTCAAAGCGCTGAACGAGAACCCGTCGCGGCCGCAGTTCAACCGCCTGGTGCTCGGCGGCGTCGCTCCCGGTTCCACGCTGAAGCCGCTGATCGGCCTGGCCGGCCTGGACTCGGGCGTGCGCCGCCCGGAAGACAAGGTGCTGTCCACCGGCATGTTCTACCTGCCCGGCACCAGCCGTGGCTGGGGTGATGCGCATCGTGGCGGCCATGGCTGGACCGACCTGCGCAAGTCCATCGCCGAGTCGGTCAACACCTACTACTACAAGCTGGCGCTGGACCTGGGCATCGAGCGCTTCGACCATTACATGGAGTACTACGGCTTCGGCCAGCCGACCGGTATCGACCTCACCGGCGAAATCGGCGGCATCCTGCCGTCGCCGGCCTACAAGCGGAAGACCCGCAAGGAAGCCTGGTACCCCGGCGATACGGTCAACATCAGCATCGGCCAGGGCGACTGGAAGGTCACCCCGCTGCAGTTGGCGCGCGGCGTCAGCGCGCTGGCCGACGGGCAGCTGCGCACCCCGCACCTGGTGATCCAGCAGCGCGACGGCTTCGACAGCGACTGGACCGCGGCGCCGCCCGGCGAGAGCAAGCCGGTCAGCCCCAACCCCAACAACGTGCAGGCGGTGCGCGAGGGCATGATGGCGACCATGCGGCCGGGCGGCAGCGGCTGGCGTGTGGCGGTCGGTGCGCCGTACGTGATGGCCGGCAAGACCGGTACCGCGCAGGTCATCAGCCGCAAGGGCACCGCAGCGGTGAACCCGAAGAGCCTGCCCATGCACCTGCGCCACCGCGCGCTGTTCGTCGGCTTCGCGCCGGTCGAAAACCCGGTGATCGCGATCGCGGTGGCGGTGGAAGGCGGTGGCTATGGTGGTTCGGCTGCTGCGCCGATCGCCCGCAAGGTGTTCGATGCCTACCTGCTGGGCAAGATGCCCGAGGGCATGCAGCCGCTGGACAGCGAGCGTGGTACCACCGCCATCGGTGCCACCGCGTTCGACAACGAAGACGCCGGCGCACGCCAGGCCGGTGATCTGGCGGCCGCGCAGCTGGGCGAACACCCGGCGCAGGTGGGTGCCCCCACCCCCGAACCGGCCCCTGCGCCGCAGCCGGGCACGCCGGCCGCTGCCGCAGTGCCGGCCACGCCACGCCCGACGGTTGCGGAGCCCGCACGATGAAAGTGTTCCTGCGCTGGGCCGGCGACATGCTGCGCCGCTTCTTCAGCACGCTGGACTGGGTGTTGTGCCTGGCCCTGGGCGCGCTGATGGTGATCGGCCTGGCCACCTTGAAGAGTGCCGGTGGCGACGGCCTGGTGATGGCCCAGGGCGCGCGTTTCGCGGTGGGCATGGCTGCACTGTGGGGCATCTCGCGGGTGCCGATCCTGCGCATCCGCTCGGCCACGCCGATGATCTATGCGATCTCCATGATTCCGCTGCTGGCGGTGTTCGTGCTCGGCACCGGCAAGTACGGCCGGCAGTGGCTGGACCTGAAGTTCTTCTACCTGCAGCCGGCCGAGCTGCTGAAGGTCAGCCTGCCGATGATGGTGGCCTGGTACCTGCACAAGATGCCGCTGCCGCCGCGCTTCAACACCGTGCTCGTGGCCTTGATCATCATCGGCGTGCCGACCGGCCTGGTGATGTTGCAGCCCGACTTCGGTACCGGCGTGCTGATCGCCGCCAGTGGCGTGTTCGTACTGCTGCTGGCAGGCCTGCCGTGGTGGTGGGTCGGGCTGGGCGTGGGCGGCGTGGCTGCGGTCGCGCCGGTGGCCTGGTTCTGGCTGCTGCGGCCGTACCAGAAGGACCGCATCATGATGTTCCTGGACCCGGAGATGGATGCACTGGGGGCCGGCTGGAACATCATCCAGTCGAAGATCGCGATCGGGTCCGGTGGCTTCGATGGCAAGGGCTGGGGCGAGGGCTCGCAGTCGCACCTGAACTTCATTCCCGAACAGACCACCGACTTCGCGTTCTCGGTGCTGAGCGAGGAGTTCGGCTGGATGGGTGTGGCCCTGGTGCTGACCCTGTACCTGGTGGTGATCGGGCGTTGCCTGTGGATCGCCAGCCAGTCGCGCGATTCCTATTCGCGCCTGTTGGCCGGCGCTACCGGCCTGGCGTTCTTCGTCTATGTACTGGTGAACGGCGGGATGATTTCCGGCCTGCTGCCGGTGGTGGGCGTGCCGATGCCGCTGATCAGCTACGGCGGTACCTCGGCGGTGTCACTGCTGGCCGGCTTCGGCCTGGTGATGGCCGTACGCAGTCACAACCCGGTGCACGGCGGCTACGGCTAGCACCGGTCGCGCGCTTCGTCGCGCTTCCATCTGCTCGATTGCATCCGCTGTTCTGTAGAGTCGAGCACGGCTTGACTCTACAAGCGCATGCGCACCCTGACAGCTTCACGCAAGCACGCATTGCTACCGTGCCCACGTGGAATGGAAACGACTGCTTGGCGGCTGCCGTGAGGTGGCGCGCACGATCGATCTGCCATTGCTGATCGCGCTGCTGATCCTGATGGGCGCGGGCCTGGCGGTGCTGCACAGCGTGTCCGGTCCGGTGGCTGGGCAGGCGGCGCGTTTTGCCGGTGGCCTGGCGTCGATGTGGCTGCTGTCCCGCGTTTCGCTGCTGCGGCTGCGCGCGTGGACGCCGGCAATCTATGCGCTGTCGTTGCTGCCGCTGATGGCGGTGTATGTGATCGGTACAGGCAAGTACGGGCAGCGCTGGCTCAATCTCGGCGTGTTCTACCTGCAGCCGTCCGAACTGCTCAAGCTCAGCCTGCCGCTGATGATGGCCTGGTACCTGCATCGGCAACCGCTGCCACCGTCGCCGCGCACCGTACTGACCACCACCGTGCTGATCGGTGTACCCGCCGTGCTGATCCTGATGCAGCCCAACCTGGGCACCGCCACGCTGGTTACCGCCAGCGGCGTGTTCGCGCTGCTGCTGGCCGGATTGCACTGGGGCTGGGTGGCCACTGGCGCGACGGGCCTTGCCGTTGCCGCGCCGCTGGCCTGGTTCGGCCTGCTGCGGCAGTACCAGAAGGATCGCGTGCTGACCTTCCTTGATCCGTCGGCGGATCCGCTTGGCACCGGTTGGAACATCCTGCAGTCGCGCATCGCGATCGGCTCCGGTGGCTGGGACGGGCGCGGCTGGGGGCAGGGCACCCAGGCCACGCTGGACTTCCTGCCTGAGTACACCACGGACTTCGCGTTCTCGGTGCTGGCCGAAGAGTTCGGCTGGATCGGCGTGGCCACTGTGTTTGCGCTGTACCTGTTCGTGGTCGGCCGCTGCCTGTGGATCGCGGTGCACGCCCGCGACACGCACGCACGGTTGCTGGCCGGCAGCCTGGGCTTGGCGTTCTTCGTGTACGTACTGGTGAACGGCGGGATGATTTCCGGCCTGCTGCCGGTGGTGGGCATTCCGATGCCGTTGATCAGTTATGGAGGTACCTCGGCGGTGTCGCTGCTGGCGGGTATCGGGCTGGTGATGGCGGTGCGCGGGCACCGGCCCGTGCACGGGGGATAGGGTTTCCAGCCAACGGCGCAGCCCCTCGTGGGTGGTCGCGAAAAGCAGTTAACGGGTGAGGCCAGGTAGATGGGCTGCGCAGGGGCCGCTGCAAGTACGTCCATGTAAGCTCGGTCGCCGCATCCATGCGGCTCACGCCCCTGCGCAGCCCATCTACCCGGCCACGGACAGGTTCCGTGCGCGTCTACTCACGGAGAAGAAAGAGAAGATCAAAAGCAAAAGCGGCTTGGCGGGTCGCTTCATTGCCTTGTGTGGAGCCGAGCCATGCTCGGCTCACAAGCAAGCGCAGCGCCGCGACCCGCTTTTGATTTTCTCTTTCTTCTCCGTGGGTGGCAGACCGCCAAAATCTGTCAGAGGGCGGTCGGGTTGGGTACGCGGGGGTGCCAGCCGCATGGATGCGGCTGACAAGCCTCCAGGGACGGATTCACGGCGTCCCCCGCGTACCCAACCCGACCGGCCCACCCGCGGCTTCTGCTTTCCGCGGCCACCCAGACACCACCCACGAGGGGCTGCGCCGTTGGCTGGAAACTTCCTGACTCTGCGCAACGCTCGCTGTGGAAGCGTTCTCACAACGATGCAGGACAGCACACTCGCTGACCAAAGTCCGCAAAAAACGTTAGCTGGTTCACACTTTTACGCCGCGTTGATCTTGATCAATGGACTTGTCGTAATCGGCCTGCACAATGGCGGCCCGTTCGGCACGGCGCGCCGTCTATCGTTGCAGCGCGAGGGGGCGTCGGGCGGGAAGCAGTACTGATCCAACGGATACAAGGAGCGCGGGGCACTGCCACTGGGGAGCGGCAGCCGCGCAGGTATCGACCGGATCCGGTCGCCGGTTGCGTCTGCGGGGATGGGGACGCAACCGGCCACCTCTATCTGAATGGGGAAGCAGGATCACGACGCCTTCACATTTCCCGCTGAACACGGGCAAATCGTTGTGATTCATGGTGTTAGGGGTTTTAATTCATCCATGACCTGCTAACCTGCGACGATGATTCGACGCACTCTGGCCTGCATGCTCACCCTCGGCCTGGTCGCCTGCGCGACCCAGCCGAAGTCCCCACCGTCTTCACCCCAGGCCAGCAGTACGCCGCGCCAGCCCGCCACCAAGGCCCATGGGCCGGCCGAGGCTGCACCCGAAGCAACTGCGGCTACCGCGCCGCCGGTGGATCTCACACCGGTGCCGTTCGAGGTCGCGCGGGCCCGCTTCATTGCCGATACCGCCAAGCGCTATGGCCTGAAGCCGGAGCAGATCAGCAGCGTGCTCGACCAGGCGCAGGTGCGCCAGCCGATCATCGCCGCGATGTCGCGCCCGGCCGAGCGGGTCAAGCCGTGGAACGAATACCGGCCGATGTTCATCAGCAAGGCACGCATTGATGGCGGTCGCGCGTTCCTGGCCGAACACCGTGCCGAACTGGATCGCGTGCAGCAGCGCACCGGCGTGCCGGCCGAAGTGATCGTGGCGATCATCGGCGTGGAAACCAGTTACGGAAAGAATGCCGGCAGCCATCGCGTGCTCGATGCGCTGTACACGCTGGCGTTCTACTACCCACGCAGCGGCGACCCGGCCAAGCTCGAACGCGAAGTGCGCCGCGAACTGTTCTTCCGCGATGAGCTGGCCAAGCTGTTCGAGCTGGGCCGCGAAGAAAAACTGGACATCACCACGCTCAAGGGCAGTTATGCCGGTGCGATGGGCATGGGCCAGTTCATGCCGTCCAGTTACCTCGATTACGCGGTGGACGGCAACGGTGATGGTCGTCGCGACCTGTTCAACAGCTACGACGACGTGTTCTCCTCCATCGCCAACTACTTCGTGAAGAAGGGGGGCTGGGTGCGTGGTGGCCAGGTTGCGGTACCGGCGACGCTGGCCCCGGGCCGCGAGGAGTTCAACCCGACCGAATGGATGCCCACCTGGTCGCTGGCCGACCTCGCACAGCGCGGCTACCAGCCGAGCACGCCGGTGCAGCCGGGCGCCACCGCCACCCCGATCACCCTGGAAGGCAGCACCGGCAAGCAGTACTGGCTGGGCTTCCAGAACTACTACGCGATCACCCGCTACAACCTCTCGAAGATGTACGCGATGGCCGTGTTCCAGCTGTCCCAGGCCATCGCCGGACAGGAGCTGCCCCCGGCATGAACATCAGATGGTTGGTCCCGAGCTTGATCGTCTTCGCGCTGGCGGCCTGCAGCAGCGCGCCGAAGAAGCCGGCCACGGCCGGCCATGGTGGCAAGTCCAGCGGCACGCTGGTGCAGGGCCGTGGTTCGCGACCGGCGCACTGCCCGGAAGGTTCGCCGTATGCAGCGGCCAAGGAAGACCTCAGCACCCGCGGCAATTACACCGCTGGTGGCCTGTACAAACCAGGCGTGCGTGACAGCACGCCCGACTACATTCCCAACGTGGCCTGCATCCCCGAGCCGGAAGTGACCGCCGAGGAACGTTCGGCCATCGGCAACAAGTCGCCGTACGTGGTGCTGGGCAAGTCGTACAAAGTGCTCGACGACACCCATGACTACGTCGAGCGCGGCACCGCGTCGTACTACGGGGCCAAGTTCCACGGCCGCCTGACCTCCAACCGCGAGGTCTACGACATGTACCAGTTCACTGCCGCGCACAAGACGCTGCCGCTGCCCAGCTTCGCCCGCGTGACCAACCTGGACAACGGCGAGTCGGTGATCGTGCGTGTCAACGATCGTGGTCCGTTCCATGACGGCCGCGTGGTCGATCTCAGCTATGCCGCCGCCGTGCGCCTGGGCATCACCCAACGCGGTACCGGCAATGTCGAGGTGCGCGCGCTGCAACCGGGCGAGAGCAACCTGATGGCGCAGAAGCCGTCGCGTCGCGAGCGTCGCGCGGCTGAAGCGGCTGCCGCCACTGCAGTGGCCAGCGCGCGCCCGATGCCGGCGCCACGTGCTTCCACCGACAGTGATATCGATCGCCTGGTCAACCGCTTGCCGACCGATGGCGCCCCGGCGCGCGGCCAGCCGGCCACCACCCGGGGCGTGGCCAGCACCGCGCCGGATGTGGCGGTCAGCAGCCTGCCGCCAAGCGCGCCGGTGGTGCGCAACTCCGCGCCGGCTCCGGCCGTTGTCGCCAGCACGGCCCCGCGCGCGGTGGCACCGGCACCGGTGCGTGCCGCCGCGGCGGCGCCGAGCCTGTCGCAGCAGATGGTCGGCGCGGTGATGGTGCAGGTCGCCAGCTTCTCCAACCGCGACAACGCCAACCGCGCGATGGGCCAGCTCAGTGCCGCCGGCATCGTCGGCGCGACCATCAGCGACATCGCCGCCGGTGGCCGCACCCTGTTCCGCCTGCGTGTTCCGGCAAGCGACCATGCCAGTGCGGCGGAACTTGTCGGTCGCATCGCCGGTCTGGGCCTGGGTTCGCCGCAGATCGTCAAGGACTGATCCGCCCGGGCCGGTGCTGCCGGCCCATGCTCCCCCGGCCTTACAATGGCCGTTACGTTCCACCCTCCATTCCCGGCCGTCCCCTGGAGCCTGCTGTCCAATGAATTTCCGTTCCGCCGCCACCGCCCTGGCCGCCACCCTGGTGGTGGGCCTGGCTTCCGCCCAGACGCCGCTGCCGACTCCGGCCACGCCGGCGCCCGCCGCCGCCGCCGCCCCGGCCACCGTCGCCACTCCGCCGGCCCCGGCGCCAAGCGTGTCCAAGGCCTGGGTGCTGATGGATTACGCCACCGGCCAGGTGCTGGCTGGTGAAAACATCCACGAGCAGCTGGCCCCGGCCAGCATCACCAAGGTGATGACGTCCTACGTGATCGCCGCCGAGGTCAAGAACGGCAAGGTCCGTGCGGATGACCAGGTGATGATGAGCGAGCGCGCCTGGCGCGAAGGTGGCGCCGGCACCGATGGCAGCTACAGCGGATTCCCGGTCAACCAGACCGCGCGCCTGGAAGACATGGAAAAGGGCATGGCGATCCAGTCCGGCAATGATGCCGCGATCGCCTTGGCCGAACATGTGGCTGGCAGCGAAGAGGCCTTTGCCTCGCTGATGAACAGCTACGCCGCCAAGATCGGCATGAAGGACTCGCACTTCGTCAACGCCCATGGCCTGACCGCGCAGGGCCACCACAGCACCGCCTACGATCTGGCGCTGCTGGGCCGCGCGATGGTCCGCGATTACCCGGAAACCTACGCGTACAACAAGATCAAGGAATTCCAGGTCGGCAACATCAAGCAGCCGAACCGCAACCTGCTGCTGTGGCGCGATGGCAGCGTGGACGGCATCAAGACCGGCCACACCTCCGAGGCGGGCTACTGCCTGATGAGCTCGGCCCAGCGTGGCGACCAGCGCCTGATCGCGGTGGTGCTGGGCGGTGCGTCGGAGAAGCAGCGTGCCGATGACAGCCTGGCCCTGCTGAACTGGGGCTTCCGCTTCTTCGAGACCCACCGCCTCTACGAGCCGGGCAAGGCCGTGGCCGAGCACAAGGTCTGGAAGGGCACCACCGACAAGGTGCAGCTGGGCGTGGCCCAGCCGATGCTGGTCAGCGTGCCGCGCGGCCGCTACAACGACCTGAAGCCGAGCATCGACGTGCCCAAGACCTTGGAAGCACCGTTCACCGCCGGCCAGCAGATCGGTACCGTGAAGGTCACCCTGGATGGCAAGGTCATCGCCGAGGCACCGCTGGTGGCCGTGGCCGCCGTCGAGCAGGCCGGCTTCTTCAAGCGCCTGTGGGACAGCTTCTGGATGTGGTGGGAATCGGAATGATCCACGCCCTGGCGTGGTGAAGGAAAAGGCCGGCGAATGCCGGCCTTTTCCGTTTCGGGATGCCGGCTCCGCATGATTCCCGCCGGATATGGGTAGTGCCGGCCGCTGGCCGGCTCCCCATGGACCCATCCGGATGTGGGTAGTGCCGGCCGCTGGCCGGCTCCTCATGGACCCATCCGGATGTGCCGGCAGCCGGCCAGCGGCCGGCACTACCCTCAGCCCCTCGCTTACAGCGAGCCATGCAATAACCGGTGTGCCGACCAACGGTCGGCACCTACCCGCTTCACCCTCAGCCCCTCGCTTACAGCGAGCGGCTGATGGTGAAGCTGCCGAACACCGGTGCTTCGCGCTGGCCGTTGAACTCGCGCGTGCTGTGGTAGCGCGCCGCGGCGAACTTCCAGCGTCCGTACATCACGGCCACGCCATAGCCGCCGTAGGCCACCACATGGCGCTTGTCCACGCTGTGACTGTTGCGGAACGTGTTGCCATCCAGCGTGATGTCGCGGATCACCCAGGCCGCGTCCGAGGTCGCGAACAGGTGCCAGGACCAGCCATTGGGACGGCCGCCGCGGGTCGGCGCAGTGTTCTCGCCGGCCGGGCGCAACGGCGTGCTGCCGAAGTCGTCCGGCAGCTTCCAGCCGAAGCGCACTTCACCGCCGAGGTTGGCCTTGGTTTCCAGGTTGCCGATCGACCCGCCGTAGTGGCTGATCGCGTCCCAACCCCAGCCGTCGGCATTGACGCTGGCATCGCCGGGCCAGCGGCGCATGCGCTCATGGGTGAGCATGAACAGCGGCTCGTTGTGCAGCTGGTTGTCCCAGCCCTTGAATTTCTCGTCGCCCAGCACTTCGTGCACGGCATTCTGCACCTGCTTGCCCTGTGCCCACGGGCCGACCACGCCCAGCGTCAGCTGGGTGGTCTGCAGGCGGTCGCCGCTGCGCGCATTGAAACCGAAGTTTGCGATCAGTACGCCGGCGTAAGGACGGTCGTCCTCGATCAGGTCCCTGCGGCTGAAATCGGTCGGGGTGAAGATGCCCTGGCCGATGCTGAAGATCATGTTCTGCTGTTCGAACCTGCCCGGATGCAGCCCTTCCAGGTACTGGTTCACCCAGCGCGCCATGCGCGGCAGGCAGGGGTCGTCGGTGTAGTCGACCAGATTGGGCGAGACCAGGGTCAACAGTGCACCGTTGGTGTAGCCCTGGTCCTGGTGGCGGCCACCAAACAGGTCGTTGTCAACGCGGAAGTTGATCTGCGGCGGGTGGTCGCGCATCGCGTCCGGGCCACATTGTTCGGCCGCCTGGGCGGCAAGGGGGAGGGCAGAGGCCAGCAGGCCGGCCAGCCCCAGGGCTGCGACACTACGCATGGATGGAATGCTCATGGGGAAGGGGACGGTTTTCAGTCGTTATATGCAACGCTACGGTACTCGCGCCCGCGCGGCGGAACGAGCACGTTCGAATCACTTGTCTGTTCCGAAAACAACATTGTCCAGC
Organism: Stenotrophomonas maltophilia; assembly: GCF_900186865.1. NCBI lineage: Bacteria > Pseudomonadati > Pseudomonadota > Gammaproteobacteria > Lysobacterales > Lysobacteraceae > Stenotrophomonas > Stenotrophomonas maltophilia. Next base: position 4,259,985 of record NZ_LT906480.1, on the reverse strand, counting down.
GGACACAATTTGTTACCCGCGCAAGCGCCGCGGGTCTGGTGTGAAGGTGACCACTGGCCGCCATACGATGCCTGGGCCAGCGCGTGACAGCAGATTGCAGTCAGCTGCCGTTGGGCTTTCGGCCCGCGCCTCTGGGCGGCCTGCAACGCAGCAGGCCGCCGGTGCCGTCTTTGACGTTGATGAATACTCTTGGGTTTGTTGCCCTGCGGCCCGATAATGGGTCCATGGAAATCAAGTCCGACAACCCCGACCACGGCTTCCAGTTCCCCGGCCAGTTCGAGCTCAGCGCCATGGGCCCGGCCAACCGCGGCCTGGAACATGAGCTCCCCCGCCTGCTGCTGGCTGCCGGCATCGATGTCGTCAATGAACGCATCAGCTGGAAGCATTCCTCCAACGGCAAGTACGTGTCCGTCCGCATCGTGTTCAAGGCTGAGAGCCGCGAACAGTACGACCTGGCACACCAGGCGCTGCGCGACCACCCGGAAGTGAAGTGGACGCTGTAGCCGACAGCTGCCCGGCTGAAGCCGCCCCCGAGGACCGCGCGCCGCGTCCGGCGCTGGTGCGTGACCTTGGCCGCCAGGCGTACGAGCCGGTGTGGCGCGCCATGCAGCGCTTCACCGACCAGCGCAGCGACACCGATGCCGACGAATTGTGGGTGGTCGAACACGACCCGGTGTTCACCCTGGGCCAGGCCGGCAAGGATGAGCATGTGCTGGCGCCGGGCGATATCCCGGTGCTGCATGTGGACCGTGGCGGCCAGGTGACCTATCACGGCCCCGGCCAGATCGTGGTCTACCCGCTGCTGCGCCTGCCGCGCCTGGGCATCGGTGTGCGCGATTACGTGTGCCGCATCGAGCAGGCCATCATCGATACGCTGGGCGAGTGGAACATCGGTGCCGAACGCCGGGAGGGCGCCCCGGGCGTCTATGTCGGCGGCGCCAAGATCGCTGCCCTCGGCATCCGCGTGCGTCGCGGCTGCACCTTCCACGGGCTGGCCTTCAATGTGGCCATGGACCTGGAACCCTTCCACCGCATCAATCCCTGTGGCTATCAGGGGTTGCAGGTGACCTCGGTGGTAGACTTGGGCGGTCCCTCCGGGATGGAGGCCGTCAAGCCGGTGCTGCTGGACCACCTGGCCCGCCAGTTCGGCCTGCTGCTGCAGCACACCCCCGAACTGCCCGATCTTTCTGCGGCCGCCTGACCGCCCCCGGAACTGCCATGACTGAAACCACCGCCCGTTCCATTCCCCTGCAGATCGTGCAGGGCGACTCCCCGTCCGCCGCGCCGTTGCAGGCCGGGGTCAAGCAGCTGGGCGGTGACAAGATCAACCGCTCGCCGGTGCAGTTCGCCGACGCGCCGGTGCTGCGCAAGCCGTCCTGGATCCGCGTGCGCATTCCTTCGGGCAATGCCGTGCAGAACCTGAAGGCCAAGCTGCGCGAAAACCGCCTGGTGACCGTGTGCGAGGAAGCCAGCTGCCCGAACATCCACGAGTGCTTCGGCCACGGCACCGCCACCTTCATGATCCTGGGCGAGGTCTGCACCCGCCGCTGCTCGTTCTGCGACGTGGCCCACGGCCGCCCGAAGCCGCCGGATGCCAACGAACCGGCCAGCCTCGGCCAGACCGTGGCCGACATGGGCCTGAAGTACGTGGTGGTGACCAGCGTCGACCGCGATGACCTGCGCGACGGTGGTGCCCAGCACTTCGTCGACTGCATCACCGCCATTCGCGAGAAGTCGCCGGGCACCCGCATCGAAGTGCTGACCCCGGACTTCCGTGGCAAGGGCCGCATGGAGCGCGCGCTGGAGATCCTGGCGCAGAACCCGCCGGATGTGTTCAACCACAACATCGAGACCGTGCCGGACCTGTACCGCAACGTGCGCCCGGGTGCGGACTACCAGTGGTCGCTGAACCTGCTGAAGAACTTCAAGGCGCAGCATCCGGACGTGCCGACCAAGAGCGGCATCATGCTGGGCCTGGGCGAGGACTTCGAACAGATCAAGGCCACCCTGCGCGACCTGCGCGCGCACGACGTGGACATGATCACCATCGGCCAGTACCTGCAGCCGACCGCACACCACCACCCGGTGCTGAAGTACTGGACCCCGGAAGACTACAAGGCGCTGGAAGACTACGGCTACGAGCTGGGCTTCAGCCACGTGGCCTCCGGCCCGATGGTGCGCTCGTCGTACCACGCCGACGTGCAGGCCAAGGGCGCCGGCGTCTCCTGAGGTGGGTGCGGACCTCCTCACTGGTGGGTGCGGACCGTTGGTCCGCACGCTTCCGCCGGGCATGGCCCGGCGCTACCGGTAGCTGCTGACCTCTTCCCGGGTGGGTGCGGACCGTTGGTCCGCACGCCTTCGCCTGCATTCACAATTTGCTACACCGGCCCGGCTAGGCTGGTTTTCCACCGAGCGCGGCCGGGTGACAAACCCGGCAACTTTCGGCACTGTCGTGGTGTCTTAACACCCCGCAGTCTTCCCCTTGGCAAGGCGCCTTCGAGCACGTCAATGAAATTCAAAGCCCCCGCATTCCTGATGGCCCTGGCGCTGGTCGCGCCACTGGCGTTGGCGGCCAAGGCCGACTCGCCCGCATTGCCCGCGGCGGCCACCGCCGACCAGGTGACCACCTCCAAGCTGGTGTACGGCCTGCTGTCCGACAGCCGCTACGCCTATCGCCCGCGCGCGCTGGACGAGGCCACCTCCAAGGACGTGTTCAAGCGCTATCTGGAAACGCTTGACGGCGGCAAGCAGTACTTCACCCAGGCCGACGTGGCGCGCTTCGCACCGTTCGAGGCCAACATCGCCTCGGCCATCCGGGGCGGCGAGCTGGAGCCGCCGTTCCAGGTGTTCGCCGTCTACAAGCAGCGCGTCGGCGAGCGCGTGGCGTACGCGCGCAAGCTGCTCAAGCAGGAGCCGGACTTCACCACCGACGAGCGCTTCGAGTACGACCGCAAGAAGGTGCCGTGGGCGGCCAGCAGTGCCGAGCTCGATGAGCTGTGGCGCAAGTCGGTGAAGAACGATTGGCTGCGCCTGAAGCTGGCCGGCAAGAAGCCGGATGACATCCGCAAGACGCTGGACAAGCGCTACGCGACGCTGGAGAAGTCGGTCAATGAACTGAAGGGCGAAGACGTCTTCCAGTTCTTCATGAATTCGTACACCAGTGCCGTTGACCCGCACACGGATTACTTCACCCCGCGCACCGCCGAGAACTTCAACCAGGCGATGTCGCTGTCGCTGGAAGGCATCGGTGCGCAGCTGCAGCGCCAGGACGATGTGGTGGTCATCCGCGAGATCATTGCCGGTGGCCCGGCCGCGGTGGATGGCACGCTGAAGCCGGGTGACCGCATCGTCGGCGTTGGCCAGGGCAAGTCCGGCCTGGTCGAGGACGTGATCGGCTGGCGCATCGACGATGTCGTGGCCAAGATCCGCGGCGCCAAGGACACCCAGGTCAAGCTGGAATTCATCCCGGCTGCCGAAGGCGCCGATGGCAAGCACCACACCCTGGTGCTGACCCGCCAGAAGGTGCGCCTGGCCGAACAGGCTGCCAAGGGCGAGACCATGACCATCCCGGCTGCCAACGGCGAGCCGGCACGCAGGATCGGTGTGATCAAGCTGCCGACCTTCTACCAGGACTTCGAAGGCCGTCGCCGCAATGCCGCCGACTACGCCTCGGCCACCCGCGACGTGGCCAAGCTGCTGGCCGGCTTCAAGAACGACAAGCTGGACGGCGTGGTGCTGGACCTGCGCAACAACGGCGGTGGTTCGCTGGATGAAGCGATCGAACTGACCGGCCTGTTCATCGAACAGGGGCCGGTGGTGCAGGTGCGCGAATCCGGTGGCCGCGTCACCGTCAACAGCGACCGCAACCAGGGCGTGGCGTGGGATGGCCCGCTGGCGGTGCTGATCAACCGTGGTTCGGCCTCGGCCTCGGAGATCTTCGCTGGCGCCATCCAAGACTACGGTCGCGGCCTGGTGATCGGTGAAACCAGCTTCGGCAAGGGCACCGTACAGAACATCGTCGACCTTGACCGCTGGCCGAGCGGCGAGACCCAGCGCTTCGGCCAGGTCAAGCTGACCATTGCCCAGTTCTTCCGCATCAGCGGCAGCAGCACCCAGCACAAGGGCGTGGTGCCGGACCTGGCGTTCCCGGCCAGCGTCGATGCCACCGAATTCGGCGAGAGCACCTACGACAACGCACTGCCGTGGACCCGCATCGCCGCCGTGCCGCACACCCAGTACGGCAACTTCGCGCCGTTGCTGCCGAAGCTGGAAACCCGTCACGACGCGCGCATCGCCACCGACAAGGAGTTCCAGTGGTGGAACGAGGACGTGCAGCAGTTCCGCACCGAAGCGGCGAAGAAGTACATCTCGCTCAACGAGGCGACCCGTCGCGCTGAGCGCGAGCGCCAGGATACCCAGCGCAAGGAGCGCCAGGTGCAGCGCAAGGAGCTGGGCCTGGCCCTGGACCCGCTGGCCGATGACAGCAGCGATGACGGCCTGACCGGCAACGAGCGCGACATCGTCAAGGATGCTGCGCGCGAGAAGGCTGCCGAAAAGCGCCCGGACCCGCTGCTGCGCGAGTCAGCCTCGATCCTGGCCGACGCGGTGAACCTGCTGGCCAACGACCGCCCGCTGTCGGCGCAGGTGCTGCCGCAGTCCACCGGCGCCGGCCGCTGGGCGGACTGAGCCGGCGACGGCATGTGATACCCGAGGGGCCGGCATTGCCGGCCCTTTTTTCGTTTGGGGGACCTCGTTCACGGTAGCGCCGTGCCATGCGTGGCGGGGCGAAGTGCCACAAACGACTTAATCCCCTCCGTCCCCTTTTCCGTGCATGAACCGGCAGCAACGGCGGGGGCTGGCGGGCATACTTTCGACCTGTCGCACACGGCCGCAGGACTACCCTTGGCGGCACCGTCCTCGCAGGAGTACCCATGCGGGCCTCCCGTCTTTCCAGTGTTGCCGTGGCGCTCGCCAGCGCCCTGATCCTGTCGGCCTGTGGTGGCCGCGCTGCTGACAGCACGTTGCTTCGCGAATCCTTTGATTCCGGCGACACCTTCTCGCGCACCGTCGATGGCCGTCCCGGTGACGCCTGCGAGGCCGCACGGCGCACCCTGCTCAGCCAGGGCTATGCCATCGCCCGTTCCGACGCGGCGCAGGTGGAAGGCAACAAGAACTTCCAGCCGCGCGAGGACGATCACGAGCAGCTGGTGCTGCGTATTTCCTGCGCACCGCGCGGGAGCCAGACACTGGTATTCGTCAGTGCCGTGCAGGATCGCTATGCGTTGAAGAAGAGTCCGACCTCGGCCAGTGTTGGCGTCGGTGCGCTCGGATCTGTATCGCTGCCGTTCGGCAGCAATGACGACTCGCTGGTGAAAGTGGCCAGCAGCACGGTTACCGATGCTGAGTTCTATCGTCGCTTCTTCCAGCGCCTGCAACAGTACCTTCCGGCGGAGGCAGGCAAGCCCGTTCCGCCCGTGGTCACAACCCCGGAGCCCGCACCGGCGAGCACGGACCAGGATTGAACGTGCGCGGCAGATGGATGGGCGTGGCCCTGCTGCTGCCCGCGCTGGGCGCGGCAGCCACGCCGCTGGACTGTACACAAGGCCTGCTGCAGCGCCTGGGGTGGCACTTCGAAACACGCGCGATCGGTGCACCGCAGGTGCATGGTGGCCCTGTGTGCACGCGCGCGTCGCTGCCGGAGGCTCAGGCGGCAGGCGATCTGCGCGTGCAATGGCCGGCGGACATGCCCGCTGCAGCGCGCAAGGCGTTGCTGCAGCAGGTGCTGGACGATCCGGCTACGGTTTGCGCCTACGCCTTCCAGCTGGGTGCAGCCACGCAACGTGCCGCTGCTGCACTGCAGGGCAATGCAGGATTCCGCTTCTCTGGCCTGCAGCTCGGTTGGATCGGCTTCGGCCTGCACGGCGCACGCGCGCAAGGCTGGCAGCGCAAGCGAAGCTTCGGCCGTGGTTTCGTGCCCATCAAGGGCAACAGCCAGGCGCTGCAGGCGTTCTACAGCGGCAATGTACGCGCCGAATGTGGAGTCGGTCGCCAGGTCGCACAACTGGCCACACAGCGCGAGCTGTATGGCGATGCGGCCTTCGACGCTGGATTCTCCGCAGAAGAACTGTCGATCGGTACGTTCCTCGCGCTGCACGATACCGACAGCATCCTGCTTGGCGCACACGCCGGTGACTACTTCGCCGATGGCAAGGCGGTGCGCACCTCGGCGATGGGCCGCCAGGCCTTCGTCGGTGTGCCTGGTTTCATCGAACATGTGTACGACAAGGGCATGCTGGACGACCTGAGCAACCAGGCCGAAAACTTCGTGGTGGTGTCGGTGGGCGAGGAGGCCGCGCAGGCGTTGGCCGCGCACGGCGGCCTTGCCTGGTACGACCAGCGCAATGCCGAGCTGTGGGCGCTGGCGCAGGACATCCCGCGTATCGGCCGGCGCTACTTCGAACGCCTGTTGTTCGAGCGCGACCCGGACCTTCGTGCACGGCTGGAACCGCGCTACCACGCCACGCTGGCACGCATGGACCGCCTGCTGGACGATCCGTTCTACCAGCAGTTCGTGATCTATGTGCATCCGCGCGGTATACGTCCCATCGGCTACCACATCGCCCGCCTGCTTGACCGCAACCCGCGAACCCCCTTTTCGATCGACCTGGCGGTGCACAATCTGCATACCACGCTCTACCGGCGTTGGCGCGAGGCGCAGCTGCGCCACTGCGCGGCTACCGGCAGGCCAGGCAGCCTGACCCTAGACCCCAACTGAAGGTGAAACAATGGATATTGCAATGATCGGCCTCGGCCGCATGGGCGCCAACATGGCCCAGCGCCTGCATCGCGGCGGCCACCGCGTCGTCGGCTACGACCCGGGCGAAGGTGCCCGCCAGCGCGCCGCCGAGGCCGGCCTGGAGGTGGTCGATTCGCTGGCCGCCGCGGTGGCCGCGCTGCCGGTGCCGCGCGTGGTGTGGCTGATGGTGCCGGCCGGCGAAACCGTCGACCAGACCCTGGGTCAGCTGACTCCGCACCTGGCCGAGGGTGACATCGTCATCGACGGCGGCAACTCCAACTACCAGGACTCGATCCGTCGCGCCAAGGCGCTGGCCGAAGACGACCTGGGCTACGTCGACTGCGGCACCAGCGGTGGCGTGTGGGGCCTGCAGGAAGGCTACAGCCTGATGGTCGGTGGTGAAGCGGCGGTGGTGGAGCAGATCGCACCGCTGCTGCGCACGCTGGCACCGGCCGAAGACCGTGGCTGGGGTCGTGTCGGCCCGTCCGGCGCTGGCCACTTCACCAAGATGGTCCACAACGGCATCGAGTACGGAATGATGCAGGCCTACGCGGAGGGCTTCGCGCTGATGGAGCGCAAGCAGGAAATGGAACTGGACCTGGCCCAGGTGGCCGAAGTCTGGCGCCACGGCAGCGTGGTGCGTTCGTGGCTGCTGGACCTGAGCACCGAAGCCCTCAAGCGCAATCCTTCGCTGGATGGCATTGCCCCGTACGTGGAGGATTCCGGTGAAGGCCGCTGGACCGTGGCCGAAGCGATCGCGCTCGATGTGCCGGCACCGGTGATCACCCTGTCGCTGCTGGAACGCCTGCGCTCGCGCGAATCCAATTCGTTCACCGACCGCCTGCTGTCGGCGATGCGCAACGAATTCGGCGGCCACGCGATCAAGAAATCGTAAGCACGAAGCCGGGGTCGGATCCCTTTCCGCAGGAAAGGGCTCTGACCCCATGCAGGCAGTCGAGCATGGCTCGACTCTGCAAAAGCCGTCTCCGATGGCTTCCACGTCGATGTGTCGACCAAGGTCGACACCTACCGTCGGGCGCGGGACTCTGTCGAAGGCGGGGTGGGTCCGGCTCCCGCAACCGGACCCATCCTGCCATCTCACGGATTGCCGGTTTTTGCCGTTGCTGTTGAGGTTGCCGGCCAGCGGCCGGCACTACCACGGGTGCAGGGCGCAGCCCTGCCGATCACCCCAACGCGATCCGCCGCCCTTCGCGCGCACTGTCCATGCCTGCCTGCAGCAGCCGCATCAGCTGCAGCGCCTGCACCGGATCGACCGTGGCTTCGCCGTCGCCATGCATGGCCGCGGCGAACTGCGCATACAACCGACGGTAGTCACCGGGCAGATTGTCGACGGTGCCGCGCTGCACGTTGTCCTCGGCATCACAGCGCACCAACTCGCCATGCCGCGGGTCGATGCCCCAGCCGGGCGCACCGGGCGCCACACCGCGGCGCAGCTGCGCTTCCTGTACATCCAGGCCGTGCTTGATCCAACTGGCCTTGCTGCCATGCACGCTGAAATGCGGCGTGGGAGCTGCCACCAGGGAACCGGAATGCACGATCGCGCGATGCCGCGGGTAGTGCAGCACGGCGTGGAAGTAATCGATGGCGCTGCCGCCATCGCGCTGCACGGCCAGATCAGCATCGATCGCTTCGGGCCAGCCGAACAGCACCAGCATCTGGTCCAGCAGGTGCGGGCCCAGGTCGTACCACAGGCCACTGCCGGGACCGTCCTGCTCGCGCCAGCGGTCACGCACCTGCGGGCGATAGCGATCGAAATGCACATGGCACTCGGCGATGTCGCCCAGTGTCCCGTCCGCAAGCAGCGCCTGCAGCGTGAGGAAGTCGGCATCGAAGCGCCGGTTCTGGAAGACGGTGGCGATGCGTCCGGCATCGCGCGCCGCAGCCAGAACGGCTTCGGCTTCAGCGACATCCAGCGCGAACGGCTTGTCGACCAGCACGTGCTTGCCGGCGGCCAGCGCTGCGATCGCCAGCGGCGCGTGCTGTTCATTGGGCGTGGCGATCACTACGGCATCCACCGCCGGGTCGTCGAACACCTCCTGCGGCGTGGCACGCACGTGCACGTCACTGAACGCGCGCAGCAACGTGTCTCGCTGCGAACTGACGATGCTGTGCAGCACCAGGCCGGGTGTGTGCTGGATCAGCGGTGCGTGGAAGACACGGCCGGCGAGGCCGTAGCCGATCAGGGCCAGTTGCAGGTCGGGGCGCATGACAGAGCTCCGGCAGTGGGGAAGGGCAGGGTAAACGACGCGGGCTCACGGGCCAAAGCTGAACGGTTGTCGTTGCAGATAGCCCGATTCACAGCGGCATGACCGCAACCCCACGCCTGCTCTACGCCGGGTTGTCCAGACTGGCAGCACATTCCGAAGGAGTACGACACGATGAGCAATACGACCCGCACGCTGATTGCCTCCGCCCTGACGCTGGGCCTGGCGCTGTCCTCCTCGGCCGCATTCGCCAAGGATCCGGCCGCGAAGAGCCCGCCGACCAGCGCGCACCCGGCGACCCATGCTGATCGCCACGATTCCAACGAGCCGGTGACCGATACTTGGATCACCACCAAGGTGAAGGCCGACCTGCTCGCCAGCAGCAACGTTCCGGGTACCGAAATCAAGGTGGAAACCGTGAACGGCGTGGTCAGCCTGAGTGGTGCCGTAGCGAGCCAGGCCGAAAAGGACAAGGCCGTCACCACCGCCAAGGGCATCAAGGGCGTGACCCGCGTTGATGCAGCCGCATTGAAGGTCAGCGCTGCCGCCAAGCGCTGAACCTGATGGGCGCCCCCTCGCGGGGCGCCCGTTGAGCTGTAGGGCCGCGGCCATGTTCGGCTGGACCTCCAAGGCAGCCGAGCATGGCCCGGCTCTACAGGTCTGATGACTGCGAACCTGTTCAGCCAACCAGGGGGAAACCCCTGCGTTGTGACCGCCTGCGCTATATTGCCGGTTCCGCCGCAGCCGGACAGGGTCCGGCCGACGCCCTGCGGCCGTGCTGAAGAGGAACTATGGCGCTGGTTTTCAGTGACGACATCTGGGACCGCTGGCGGTTGCCGGCCTTGGCGCTGGCGGCCGCAGCGATCATCGTGGTGCCGTGGTTGACCCTGCGCAAACTGCAGCAGGACAACGAGCAGGCAATGGCCTGGGTCAACCATACCCAGGCGGTAGGCGTGGCCCTGCAGCAGCTGCAGGCTGATGTGCGCGACGTCGAATCGGCCGCATTGACGCTGTCCAAGGGCGTGGACGCACCTGGGTTGCGCGAGCGCATGGCCGCAGCCAACGACATCCCCGGGCGCTTGGCCGAACTGGGGCGGATGACCCGCGACAACCCTGACCAGCTGATCCGCATCGGCCGTATCGAATCGATGCTGGAAGGGCGGATGGCGCTTGCCCGTGAACTGGCCAGATCTGAACCCAACAGCGATCAGCGCGAGCTGGTGAAGGACCTGAGCACGCGCTATCCGATCCGTGGCCTGGTGGAAGAACTCCAGGCCAGCGAACAGCGACTGTTGACACTGCGGGCCGAGCAGGCGGCGCGCCAGCGCAAGCAGACCGAGCTGGTGTCTTGGAGTTCGCTGGTGATCCAGCTGGGACTGCTCGGCCTGGTGCTTTGGCTCCTGCAGCGGCAGATCGGGCGGCGCCTGCACGCCGAACGCCAATCGCTGCGCTCGGCGGCACGCGCGGCATCGGTGTTGCAGACCGTGCGCGAACCCATCGTGCTGCTCGACCGCGACCTGCGCGTGCAGTTGCATAACCCCGCCTTCGCCGAGTTGTACGGGCTGCAGGACGAACGCGCCGATGGCCTGCTGCTGGAAAGCGTCGGCGACGGCGCCTGGAAGGACGCCGTCGTGCGCCAACGCCTGTCCGACGTGCTGCTGCGCGGCCGCGAGCTGTGGGATTTCGAGCACGAACAGCGCACCGCCGACGGCATGGCGCGCTACATGCTGCTGAACGCACGGCGCATGCCGCTGCCCGATACCGATGATGAAGTGGTGCTGCTGACAGTCAGCGATGTCACCATGCAACGCGCAGTCCAGCTGCGCGTTGAAGAGCTCAACCGCCAGCTGGAAGGCAAGGTCGCGCAGGTGTCCGAGGTCAACCGCGAGCTGGAGGCCTTCAGCTACTCGGTCTCGCATGACCTGCGTGCACCGCTGCGCCACGTCGCCGGATTCTCCGACAAGCTGTCGCGCCACCTCGGCGACGCCGCCGATGACAAGAGCCGTCATTACCTGGACGTGATCTCCAGTTCGGCCCGGCGCATGGCGGCGCTGATCGATGACCTGCTGGTCTACTCGCGCCTGGGCCGCGCGGCGATGCGCCAGCAGGCGGTGGACATGCAGTCGCTGGTGGCCGATACCCGCGCCATGCTCGATTCCAACCTGCAGGCCGAGGCGGAGAACAGTGGCCATGTGCACCAGGTGGAGTGGAGCATCGCGCCGCTGCCGATCGTGGTCGGCGATGAGAACATGATCCGCCAGGTCTGGCTGAACCTGCTCGGCAACGCGGTGAAGTACTCGGGCAACCGCGAACCGGCGAAGATTCGCGTGGACTACCAGCCGCAGCCTGACGGCGGTCATCAGTTCACGGTCAGCGACAATGGTGCAGGCTTTGACATGGCCTACGCCGGCAAGCTGTTTGGTGTCTTCCAGCGCCTGCACAAGGCCAGCGACTACCCGGGTACCGGCATCGGCCTGGCCAGCGTGCGCCGCGTGCTCACCCGTCATGGTGGCCGTATCTGGGCCGAGGCTGAACCGGACGTCGGCGCCACCTTCCACTTCTACCTGCCTCCCGCGATCGATGCGGACAAACAAGGGCCTTCTGCATGACCACTTTGCGCACCATTCTTCTCGCCGAAGACAGCCCGGCCGACGCCGAAATGGCGATCGACGCCCTGGAAGAGGCGCGTCTGGCCAACCCCATCGTGCACGTCGAGGATGGCGTGGAAGTGATGGACTACCTGTTGCGCCGTGGTGCCTTCGCCAACCGCGAGGAAGGCCTGCCGGCGGTGCTGCTGCTGGACATCAAGATGCCGCGCATGGATGGCCTGGAAGTGCTGCGGCAGATCCGTGAACACGAAGAACTCAAGCGCCTGCCGGTGGTGATCCTGTCGTCCTCGCGCGAGGAAAGCGATCTGGCCCGGAGCTGGGACATGGGCGTGAATGCTTATGTGGTCAAGCCAGTGGACGTGGACCAGTTCTTCGGCGCCGTACAGACGCTGGGCAAGTTCTGGGCGTTGATCAACCAGGCACCGGAACTCGAGTGAGCCCATGCCCTTGACCGGTCCCGCCCTGGGGGCGCTGCGCATCCTGCTGGTGGAGGACTCACCGGAAGATGCCGAGCTGATGTCCGAACAGATGCTCGATGCGGGCCTGGAGGCCCGCTTCGAGCGTGTCGAGAGCGAGGCCGAACTGCGCCAGGCACTGGCCGCGTTCCAGCCGGACATCGTGCTGTCCGACCTGAGCATGCCGGGGTTTTCCGGTGATGATGCGCTGCGCATCGTGCGCGAGACCTCGCCGGAAATACCCTTCATCTTCGTCTCCGGCACCATGGGTGAGGAGAATGCGGTGGCGGCGCTGCAGAAGGGCGCCAATGACTACATCATCAAGCACCAGCCGGCGCGGCTGCCGTCGGCGGTGGCACGTGCGATCCGCGATGCACGCAACGCGATCGAGCGCGCACGGGTGGAAACCGAGCTGATGCGCGCACAGCGCCTGGAAAGCCTGTCGCTGCTCGCAGCCGGGCTCAGCCACGACCTGCGCAACATCCTGCAGCCGTTGCTGATCATGCCGGACCTGCTGAAGGCGCGTACCGACGATCCGCAGCTGCACCACCTGGCCGATGTCATCGCCGAGTGCGGCCGCCGTGGCCATGAGATGGCCGAATCGATGCTGTCGTTCGTGCGCGGTTCGCGCAAGCCGAGCGAGCGCATCGAGATCGATGGCCTGTTCGATGCGGTGGCACTGCTGTTGCGCAGCAACGTGCCTGATGCGGTGCGCCTGGAGTTGCAGGTGCAGGACGAAGGCCTGGTGGTCGACGCCAACTACACCGAACTGCAGCAGGTGATGCTGAACCTGGCACTCAACGCGATACAGGCGATGCCCAACGGTGGTCGCCTGAGCCTGACTGCCAGCCATGCCGGCCATCGCGATGGCGTGGACTGGATGCACATACGGGTCGCCGACGAAGGCATCGGCATGGATGCGGACACGCTGTCGCACCTGTTCAATCCGTTCTTCACCACCAAGGCCGACGGCACTGGCTTGGGGCTGATTTCCTGCAAGCGCATCGTCGAAGGTGCCGGCGGCAGCATTCACGTCAGCAGCCAGCCGGGGCAGGGCACCTGCTTCGAACTGCGCCTGCCGATGCACGACGCCATCGATGGCAGCGAGCCGATCGAACAGCTGGTGGCCTTGGGCAGCGGCCAATCGATCCTGGTGGTCGATGGCGAAGCCACGCGCCTATCGCTGCTGGGCAATGCGCTGTCCAGCCAGGGCTACCAGCTGCAGTTGGCTTCCGATGGCCCGGCAGCGCTGCGCTGGATGCAGCAGGAGGCGATGCCCGCGCTGGTGATTGCCGATGCCGGCTCCAAGCTGCTGCCGGCCAGCCAGCTGCTGGGCGAGATGGCGACGTTGGGCTATCGCGGCCCGGCACTGGTACTGGAAGACCCGGCAGTGCCGGTCGCGGCCGATGCCTTCCCGGACGGCGTGGAGGTGCATGTGCTGCACAAGCCGCTGCAGATGCAGCAGGTCTTCCGCGCCGTGGCCGAAGCGCTGGGCTGATGCCCCGGTAGTGCCGGCCTCTGGCCGGCATCCCTGTGTGGCGGGATCAACGCGGTTGCCGGCCAGCGGCCGGCACTACCGCTCGGCAGTTTCCCAGGAGAAGCGTGGCAGGGCGTCCACCGCCTGTTCCAGCCGCTGCAGATGCAGCTGGTCTTCCGCGCAGCGGCCGAAGCGCAGGCTGATGCCAGGTAGTGCCGGCCGTTGGCCGGCATCCCAGTGTGGTGGAATCAATGCGGTTGCCGGCCAGCGGCCGGCACTACCGTTCGGCAGTTTCCCAGGGGAAGCGTGGCAGGGCGTCCGCCGCCTGTTCCAGCCGCTGCAGATGCAGCAGGTCTTCCGCGCCGTGGCCGAAGCGCTGGGCTGATGCCCCGGTAGTGCCGGCCGCTGGCCGGCATCCCTGTGTGGCGGGATCAATGCGGTTGCCGGCCAGCGGCCGGCACTACCGTTCGGCAGTTTCCCAGGGGAAGCGTGGCAGGGCGTCCACCGCCTGTTCCAGCCGCTGCAGATGCAGCAGGTCTTCCGCGCGGTGGCCGAAGCGCTGGGCTGATGCCCCGGTAGTGCCGGCCGCTGGCCGGCATCCCTGTGTGGTGGGATCAACGCGGTTGCCGGCCAGCGGCCGACACTACCGTTCGGCAGTTTCCCAGGGGAAGCGTGGCAGGGCGTCCACCGCCTGCTCCAGCCGCTGCAGATGCAGCAGGTCTTCCGCGCCGTGGCCGAAGCGCTGGGCTGATGCCCCGGTAGTGCCGGCCGCTGGCCGGCATCCCTGTGGGGCGGGATCAACGCGGTTGCCGGCCAGCGGCCGGCACTACCGTTCGGCAGTTTCCCAGGGGAAGCGTGGCAGCGCCTGCTCCAGCCGCTGCAGATGCAGCTGGTCTTCCGCGCCGTGGCCGAGGCGCTGGGCTGATGCCCCGGTAGTGCCGGCCGCTGGCCGGCATCCCTGTGTGGCGGGATCAATGCAGTTGCCGGCCAGCGGCCGGCACTACCGTTCGGAAGTTTCCCAGGGGAAGCGTGGCAGGGCGTCCACCGCCTGTTCCAGGCGCCGTGACCAGTTCTGGTGGATGTCCGCATACAACGTTGAATCCGCGCCGAGCCGCAGCTGCTGCCCGATGCGCAGGTCACCATCACGCAGCAGCGCCAGGTCGATCGGCAGGCCTACCGACAGATTGGAGCGAATGGTCGAATCCAGCGACACGATTGCCGTGCGCGCCGCGTCCTCCAGGCGTGTGGCCGGGCTGAGGATGCGGTCCAGGATGGGCTTGCCGTACTTGGACTCACCGATCTGAAGATAGGGCGTCTCCGGCGAAGCGGCGATGGCGTTGCCGAGCGGATAGATCATGTACAGCCCGGGCCGCTCGCCAGCGATCTGGCCACCGAAAATCAGCGTCGCCTGGGTGTTGACCCCGTCATGGCCGTGCTCGCTCTGGCTGCTGTGCACCTGGCTGTCCACCAGCAGCTGGCCGACGTACTCGGCAGCTTCGAACAGATGGGTCATGTCGCGCAGGTTGGGCGTGCGCCGTTCACTGGCGTCGCGCCCCAGGCGCGACACCAGCAGCTGGGTGGTGGCCAGGTTGCCAGCCGCCATCAGCACGTAGGCTGCCTGGCCGGGGAACTCGAACACGTGCAGCTTGCGGTGCACGCGCACATCGTCCAGCGAGGCATTGGTCCGGGTGTCGGCAGCGAAGACCAGGCCTTCGTCCACCTCGATTCCAACGCAATAGGTCATGTCGGTGCCCTATCATGTGCGTCCCGGATTGTAGGCAGGCCGCCGTGACGACGGCATGTCCACGCCCCCCAAGTGCCGTCACCTGAACCGCATGACCACCGTGCTCCTGAGCCTGGGCAGCAACGTCCAGCCCCGCCGCTACCTCCACGCCGCGGTGACGGCCCTGCGCGAGCGCTTTGGCGCACTGCAGGTGTCACCCGCCTACCGTACTGCCGCGGTCGGCTTCGATGGCCCGGCCTTCCTCAACAATGCGGTGGCGATCGAGACCGATCTGCCACTGCAGGAACTGGACGACTGGCTGCATGCGCTGGAAGACGCGCACGGCCGCGATCGCAGCGGGCCGCGCTTCTCCGACCGGACCCTGGACATCGACGTGGTGTTCTACGGCGACCTGGTGGTGGAAGGCCCCGGCCACCTGCGCATTCCGCGCCCGGAACTGAAGCATGCCTTCGTGCTGAAGCCGCTGGCGGACATCGCGCCGGGCTTCATCGACCCGGTCAGCGGGCAGGACCTGGCCACGCTGTGGCGGGCGCACGCGCAGTTTGGCGACGCGTTCGAGGTGGTGGACCTGGAATGACGGCGGTTGCCGGCCAGCGGCCGGCACTACCTCAACTGACCGTGCGCCCACCATCCACGCGCAGGGTGTGGCCGGTGACGAAGCTGGCTTCGGCCACCAGCCAGTAGACCGCTTCGGCGATCTCCTCGACCGTGCCGATCCGTGCCAGCGGCGTGCGCGCCAGCAGTGCCTCGCGGGCGAAATCGTCCTTGCCCTGCTCCGGCCACAGGATCGCACCCGGCGCCACCGCATTGACCCGCACCTTCGGCGCCAGCTCCAGTGCCAGCGAGCGGGTGGCCATCTCCAGCGCGGCCTTGGCCATGGTGTAGGCGATGTGGTCGCGCATCGGGTCGGTGCCGTGCAGGTCGGTCAGGTTGACGATGCAGCCCTGCTGGCGGCGCAGGTAGGGCGCCGCGGCCTGTGACAGCAGCAGTGGCGCGCGCGCGTTGACCGCGTACAGCTCGTCCATTGCCTCGGCAGTGACCTGGCCGAGCGGGGTGGGGAAGAAGTTGGAGGCGTTGTTGACCAGCGCGTCCAGTCGGCCGAAGTGGGTGACCGCCTGTTCCACCAGGTCGGCCAGGGCGTCGGCGTCACGCAGGTCGGCCTGCAGGGCCAGCACGCTGCCCGGGCGCACGTTGTCGAAATCGAACGCGGCCTGCTGCAGCTCGGCGCTGGAGGTATTGGCGTGCAGCACCACCGACCAGCCACAGGCGTGGAACTGGCGGGCGATGGCCGCACCGATCCGGCGCGCGCTGCCGGTGATCAGGACCACGGGGTGGGTATCGCTCATCGAGGGTCCTCCAAGGCTCGGCTATCCTGTGCACCATTGTCACCGCATTCGAAGACGCCATGCAGCCCACCTTCCCCCTGCCCGAAGCCGATGCCCTGGCCCATAGCGACCAGCTGGCGGCCGCCCTGCGCGCCGAGATCCTTGCCCAGGGCGGGGCGATACCGTTCTCGCGCTTCATGGAGCTCTGCCTGTATACCCCCGGCTGGGGCTATTACAGCGCCGGCGCCAGCAAGTTCGGTGGCAGTGGCGACTTCACCACCGCGCCCGAGCTCGGCAGCCTGTTCGCCGGCAGCGTGGCCAATGCGCTGGCGCCGGTGTTTGCCCAGCTGGGTGCGCAGGCGCGGATGCTGGAACTGGGCGGCGGCACCGGCGCCTTCGCCGAGGCGGTGCTGCTGCGCCTGGCCAAGCTGGACGCGCTGCCGTCGCGCTACGCCATCCTGGAACCCAGCGCCGACCTGCGCGAGCGCCAGCAGCAGCGCCTGCAGCAGAACCTGCCGGCCGAGCTGGCCGCGCGCGTGGACTGGGTCGACCGCCCGTTCGAGGAGGACTGGGAAGGCGTGGTGTTCGCCAACGAGGTGATCGACGCGCTGCCGACCCCGCGCTTCCTGATCCGGGACGGCGAGGTCTACGAGGAAACCGTCGAGCTGGACGCCGAGGGCAACTTCATCCGTGGCGCGCAGCCGGCCGACATCCTGCTCAACGGTGCGGTGCGCCATATCGAGCGCTACCTGGAAAAGCCTTTCGCCGAAGGCTACCGTTCTGAAGTGCTGCCGCAGCTGCCGTACTGGCTGCAGGCGGTGGCCGGTGGCATGCAGCGTGGTGCGATGCTGTTCGTCGACTACGGCTACAGCCGCAGCGAGTTCTACCAGCACGACCGCGACGATGGCACCGTGCGTGCGTTCTACCGCCACCACGTGCACAACGACGTGCACCGCTGGCCAGGGTTGCAGGACATCACCGCGTCGGTGGATTTCACCGCGATGGCCGAGGCCGGCATGCACGGCGGATTCGAGCTGGCCGGCTACTGCAGCCAGGCCAGCTTCCTGCTCGGCAACGGCCTGGACCAGGTGCTGCTGCTGGCCGAGGAACGCACCGATGAGGTCGGCCGCATCCAGCTGCGCGACCAGGTGAAGAAGCTGACCCTGCCGACCGAGATGGGCGAGCGCTTCCAGGCCATCGGCCTGCAGCGTGGCGTCGACTTCGAACCGGCCTTCGAGCTGGGTGACCTGAGCTGGCGCCTGTGAGCGAGGTGTTGTCGGCGATCAAGCCACTGCGGCGGCCGCGCTTGTGGGCCGCGCTATGGGCGACGGCAGTACTGCTGGTGATCGTGGTCTGCCTGATTCCACCGCCGCCGATTCCGTTGCCGGAAAACAGCGACAAGGGCGAGCACTTCCTCGCCTACTTCATCCTGGCCGGCAGCGCGGTGCAGCTGTTCCGTCGGGGCCGCCCGCTGCTGTGGGTGGGCGTGGGCCTGGTGTTGATGGGCATCGGCATCGAATTTGCCCAGGGTGCGCTGACCAGCAACCGCATGGCCGACCCGATGGATGCCATCGCCAATACGGTCGGTGTGCTCGCCGGCATGGCCACCGCACTGACCCCGCTGCGCGACCTGCTGCTGCGCTGGCGCGGGTAAAGGCGTGCCAACCCAGGTTGGCACCTACCCGTAGATCCACGCCATGCGTGGATGCTCTGCCCGAGGTGCCGACCAAGGCCGGCACCCACCTGGACAGGCCTGCCGTCATTTCCCCAGGGTCACCTCATCCAGCACCCACATCGCCGGGCGCGTGTCGCCAGTGAAGTTGATGCACAGGTCACCGCTGCCCTGCGTCCCCTTCGGCAGCGCCGCGCGCAGGGTCACGAAGCCATCGGCATCCGGCGTGGCCGGCAGCGGTACTTCCGCCAGCACCTTGCCGCTGCAGTCGCCACGGCGTACCTGCATCTCACCGTGTGGCCGCTTGGCCTTCTCGAAGCGACGCTTGGGTTCATCGTGGGCAAGCTGGAAGTAGTACGGAATACGCCCCGCGCGGACCTCCAGGCTGCCGATGCCGTCCAGCTGTGCCTGCGGCCAGCGCCAGCACGGCTGGAAGATGTCCACGTTGAACACCGCACGGTTGCCTTCGCGTGGGCCATCGTCTTCCAGGCGCAGCACCAGGCCCTTCTTGCCCACGCAGCTGAGCAGCTCATCGCTGCGGCGGCTGAGCAGCGACTGTGCGGTGAAGGTGGCAATGGTCGGTTTCGCCGCCAGCATCTGGCCCTGGTAGAACGCGGCAGCCTGCACGGTGGTTGGCAGTTTTCCGGTCAGCGGCTGCTGGTACAGCGGTGACTGCGCGCTCAGCGGTTGCCCATCGGTGCTGTAGCGCACTTCATAGCCCAGCGGATTGGCCAGCGACACCGTCACCGTGTTGTCCGCGCGATTGTCGGTGTAGTCCACGCCCACTTCGAACGGGGTCTGCGCATAGGCCAGACCCCAGGCACGGTAGCGCTGCAGCTGGGACGGCAGGCGCGCGAGGAAATCGCGGAAATCGCGATGTTCCGGCGTGCTCCAGCCGGTCTCGGCCACGGCGGCCAGGCGTGGGAACAGGTTGTGCTGCAGGCGTGCGTAGCTGCGCGTGTGCTCGGTGAACATGTTGGCCTGCAGGCCGAGGATGTGCCCGCGCTTGTCAGCGGCCAGCTCGGCCGGCACCGGCTCGAAGTTGTACAGCTTGCCGAGGTTGACCTGGGTCGGGCGGCCGGGCGGTTCGTTCGGCGAGGCCGTCTGCAGGTAATCCAGATAGAGGTAGCCGACCGGCGACATGATCACGTCATGGCCGGCGCTGGCCGCAGCCAGGCCGCCTTCGGTGCCCTGCCAGGACATCACCGTGGCCTGCGGCGGCAGCCCGCCTTCGAGGATCTCATCCCAGCCGATCAGGCGCCGGTCGTGCTCCTCCAGGAAGGTCTCCAGGCGCTTGATGATGTGGCTCTGCATGGCCATTTCATCCTTGATGCCCAGCGCACGCATGCGCTGCTGCACCTGCTTCGACGCTTCCCACTGGTCCTTCACCGCCTCGTCGCCACCGACGTGCACGTACTTGGCCGGGAACAGGTCGATCACTTCTTCCAGCACGTTCTCGAGGAAGGTGACGGTGCTGTCTTCAGTGTTGAACAGGTTGGGGAACACGCCCCATTCGCTGATCGGCTTCAACGGCGTATCGATGGTGCCCAGCTCCGGATACGCAGCAATCGCGGCAGTCGCGTGGCCCGGCACATCGATTTCCGGAATCACCTGGATATGCAGCTTCGCGGCATAGGCAATCACTTCGCGGATCTGGTCCTGCGTGTAGAAGCCGCAATACGGATGCTCCTTGCCAGTGACCGGATCGATGCCACCGTCGCCGGCCGGCAGGCGGCAGCTGCCCACGTCGGTCAGCTTCGGGTAGCGCTTGATCTCCATGCGCCAGCCCTGGTCGTCGGTGAGGTGCCAGTGGAAGGTGTTGAGCTTGTGCGCGGCCATCGCGTCGAGTACGCGCTTGATCTCGTCCAGGCTCTGGAAGTGACGTGCGGAATCGAGCATGAAACCGCGCCAGCTGAAGCGCGGCGCGTCCTGGATCTGCACCGCCGGCAGCACGCCGTTGCTGCCGCCGGTAGCGAGCTGGGCGAGGGTGGTCGCGCCGTAGAACAGGCCGGTTTCGTTGCCGGCCTGGATCAGCACGCCCTGCGCGGTGCTCTCCAGCGTGTAGCTTTCGCCGCTGTCGCGGAAGGTGGGCACGATCTGGAAGCGGATGCTGCCCGACGTGCCTGCCGCCTTGCCGCTGGCTGGTGCAAGGCGCGGACCACCGCTGCGGGCCAGCAGATCGGCGAACTGGCTGGCGACGCGCTGCGCGGCTTCGCCTTCGGCCTGCAGCACGGTGTCGGCGCGGACGGTGATGCCGCTGCCCTGGCCGCGCTGCACGCTGGCCGGGGCAGGAATCAGCATCAGGCTGCCGGCGCGCAGCAGGGGGCCGGGTGCTTCAGTGGCGGGTGTGGGGTCGGCGGCAAGTGCCGGCAGTGCCGGCAACAGGGCGAGCAGGCTGCCCAGCAGCACTGCGCTGCGCATCCGGGCGCGGGAAGGCTTGACCATCGGTACGACTCCTTGGAACGGTGCGATGAACGCTATACATGAAAAACGCCGGGCCCGGAATGACCCAGGCCCGGCGTGCGTGCACGACTCGGCGATGTTGCCGCCGCTGGATCAGTACTTGAAGCGGAAGTTGAGGTAGTACTGGCGACCGTTGCTGTAGAACGAGGTCGGGATGGCCGCGGTCTGGTAGTACTTGTAGGTCGGGTTGTTGAGGTTGAGCGCATCGAAGCTGATGCTCAGCCAGTCGGTGGCCTTGTAGCTCAGCGACGCCGACAGGGTGCCGAAGTCATCCTGGTAGTACGGGTTGGCGCCGGACAGGCCGATCAGGAACGACGAACGGCGGGTGTAGCTGACGCGTGCACCGAAGGTATCGTTCTCGAAGTAGGCACCGACGTTGTAGGTGTTCTTCGAAGTACCCAGCAGGTTGTCGCTGCCATCGGCCCAGGTGTGGTCGGTGCTGCCATCGGCGTAGGTGTAGTTGGCATTGACACCGAAGTACTCGCCGATCGGCTGCTCATAGGCCACTTCGATACCGCGCACCTTGCCGTCGGCATTGCGCGGGCGGGAGATGTTGTATTCCTCGAGACGGTTGGTCAGCTCGCTGAACAGCATTTCCTTCTCGGTGCTGAAGGCGACGTAGTCCTTCAGGCGCATCGAGTAGGCACCGATCGACAACATGCCGCGCGGCATGAAGTACCACTCCAGGTTGGCGTCGAAGTTGGTCGACACCACCGGCTTCAACTTCGGATTGCCGCCACCGCCGGTCCGGTTCAGGTCCGAACCGTAGGACGAGGCACCCAGTGCCGAGAAGTCCGGCAGGGTCTGGGTCTGCGAGGCGGCCACGCGCAG
Source organism: Stenotrophomonas maltophilia (assembly GCF_900186865.1). Lineage (NCBI taxonomy): Bacteria > Pseudomonadati > Pseudomonadota > Gammaproteobacteria > Lysobacterales > Lysobacteraceae > Stenotrophomonas > Stenotrophomonas maltophilia. Next base: position 4,238,388 of record NZ_LT906480.1, on the reverse strand, counting down.
CACCAGGTCGTCACGCAGGTCGTACTTGAAGTTGGCGCTCGGCAGCACACGGTTGTGCTTGTTCTCGAAAGCTTCGCGGGTCCACGCGCCGAACAGGCTGCTCACGTCCGGCACGGTCGAGCCGGTGGCGGCGGCGTAGGTATCGATATCCTGCTTGATGTTGACGTAGCGCAGGCCGACGTTGCCGCTCCAGCGGTCGCCGCTGAAGTTGCCCTGTACGTAGGCAGCGAAGTTCTTCTCGGACACCGTCCACTCGGCGCCGTAGTTGTGGCGGCCGGTCGGGCCGTCATTGCCGGACAGCCAGGTGGAGTTGTTGGTCACTGCTTCCTTCAGTGCGCCCGGGGTGAAGTACCACAGGTCACGCGGGAAGCTGCCACCGATGCCGTTGGCGAAGCCACCGGGGAAGTTGGCGGTGGCGCCGTTCTTCAGCGCATTCCAGATCGCGCCCGGGGTTGCGCCTTCCGGCGACTTGGCCTCGCGCTTGTGGTCGCCGAAGCGGGCGCCGAAATCAATCGAGTTCAGTACGCCAGCGTCGGCGAAGTACTGGTTGAAATCGAGCGTGGCCCACTTTTCCTTGTCGATCGCGGTGACCTGCTGGTTGCCCCAGGTGCCGAAGTCGCTCACGCCGCTCGGGCCGATGTTGCCACCGACGTTCCAGTCGATCGGCGAGCCGTTGCCGTGGGTTGCCCAGGTGGCGCCGCCACCACGGGCCAGGTTGACTTCGGCGATGTACTGGCGCGGCGTTTCGCCGGTGCCCTTGGTGCTGCCAGCCTGGAATTTCATGCCCAGGTTGTCGCTGATCTGCCAGTCGGCATCGAAGGTGATGTAGTTGGTCTTGGCCTTCGACTCGCGGTAGATCATGTCGTACACCGCGTAGTCGCGGTCGGCCTGGCCGGCGAAGGTGGCGTTGGACAGTACGCCATCCTTGATGACGTAACCCGGATTCGGGGCCTGGCCCGGAATCAGGATCTTGTTGCCATTGGCATCTTCAACGGTGCGGTCGTTGAGGATGCGGCCACCCCACAGCATGAAGTTGCGGTTGTAGTTGTTCGCCTTCAGTTCCGAGCTGAAGCCTTCCAGGCCCAGGGTCAGGTTGTCCATCGGCTTGAACTGCAGCGACACCAGGCCGCCCTTGCGCTCGCGGGTCTGTTCGAACAGGGTCGAGCCAAGCAGGCCCGGCGCGTATACGCCGGCCAGGTCCGGGTTGGACTTGGCCACGGTGCCATTCGGATCGATCTGGAAGAAACCGCCCGGGATTTCCTGCGCTTCACGGCGCAGCTCGCGCTTCTGGCTGAAGGCCTGCACCATCACGCCGAAGTTGCCTTCGTCGTTCTTGTAGTTGAACAGTGCCGACAGCTGCGGGTCGTTGGACTTGGCCTGGTCCGAACGCACCATGCCGATGGAGCCTTCCGCAGTGAGCTGCTTGGAGAATTCCAGCGGCTTGCGGGTGAGGATGTTGACGGTACCGGTGGTGCCGCCGTCCTGCAGCTTGGCCTGCGAGGACTTGTTCACTTCCACCGAGCGCACCAGTTCCGACGGCAGCAACGAGTAGCTCACGCTGCGGCCGACGTTGTTGCCCTGGCTGAGCACGAACCAGTCGGCGGTGCCGACGGTGTGGCCGTTGATCAGGGTCTGGGTCAGGCTCGGGCTGGTACCACGCAGGCTGACGCGGTCGGCTTCGTCGAAGCCGCCTTCGTCGGCGCTGGACGAGCTGATGTTCACGCCCGGCAGGCGCTGCAGGGTGTCGGCGACGTTGTGCGCGGGCAGCTTGCCCACGTCTTCGGCGGTGACCACTTCCACGCGCGCATTGGCTTCGCGCTTGGTGTCCAGCGATTTTTCCATCGACCCACGGATGCCGGTGACCTGCACGGTATCCAGGTCGGTGGCGGTCTGGGCGGCCTGCTGCGCATGTGCACTGAAGGCGATGCAGCTGACGATGGCGGCCGAAAGCAGGGTCTTGCGGGTGTTCATGATGTCTCTCCTCATCACTCGATTGGATGCCGGCGGCGGTGTTCGATTACGGTTGCGATGACATGCGCGGGGCGGCGGCGAAGTCCCGTGCGTTGGCGTGCCACGTACTGCGTGCTGCGATTGCGTTGAAGCCTGTTGCGGTGTCAGGCGGCCGACTGCTGCTGCAGGTACCAGCTGGCAGCGCCGACCACGCCCAGCTGGCCGTGCTCGACGACCTTCACCGGGATGCGTGCCAGCGCTTCGCCCATCGGCCCCTTCTGCAGGTAGCGTTCGACGAAGGTGCTGGCGTGCAGGTATTCGCGGATCTGCGGCAGGATGCCGCCGGCCAGGTAGACGCCACCATGGGCGCCGTAGAACAGCGCCATGTCGCCGATAGTGCTGCCGAGCAGGCCGCAGAACACATCCAGCGCCTGACGCGCATGCGCATCGCTGTCGGCCATGGCCGCAGCGGTGACCGCGTCGGGGCTGGCCAGGGTCGGCGCCTGGCCCTGCAGCGCGCATACCGCGCGGTACAGGTTCATCAGGCCCGGGCCGGAGATCGCGTGTTCGATCGACACGTGCGCGCGGTCGCGCTGCATGTGGCGGACGATGGCCATTTCCAGTTCGGTGCTGGCGGCCAGGGTCGGTTGGCCGGCTTCGGTCGGGAGCACCACCGGGCCGTGCGCGGTGGGGATCCACAGCGCGGCGCCGAGGCCGGTACCGGGGCCGACCACCAGGGTCGGGCCGCGGGCGGCGGTTTCCGGTCCGCACAGGTGCAGCACGCCACTGGCGTCAACCTGCGCGGCGGCATAGGCCACGGCTTCGAAGTCGTTGACGATGAAGACCCGCTGCAGGCCGACGTCGGCTTCCACCTGGCGTGCCGACAGCGGCCACGGCAGGTTGGCGGTGATCACCGTGCCGTCCTCGCGGGCGTAGCCGGCACTGGCGACCACGCAGTGCGTGGGCCGCGGGCCTTCGCCGAGGAAGTCGGACAGGATCGCGCTGAGGCCTGCATGGTCGGCGTTGCGGTACTTGCGGTACTCCAGCACCTGCACCGGATGGGCGGCATCACCGCTGGCCTGGACCCGGGCCACGCGCACATGGGTGCCACCGACGTCGGCGGCCAGGAACGAGGGCGCGATTCGGGACAGGACATGGGCCGGGGCGGGGTGGCTGGCGGTCACGCGGGCTCCTGCTGCAGGTGGGGCCGTCCCCAAGGTTCGAGGGCGGCGATTGGGGCGGAGTCTGTAACCGCGCTGACAACGATGTCAACGAGTTCGTGACACTTTCGTTGCTGCGTCGCAACGAATGCGGCGTGCAGTAAACGTTTACATGGCGTGAGCATGGGTTTCACGCTGGAACCGTTGCTGCACGGGGCTCAAGGGCTGCGGCGCATTCAGCACGATCCGCTGCCATCGGGTTGCGCAGTGCAGCACGAGGTTCACGCGGCCTCGCGGGGAAGTTGACAAACCGCGGTTGTCCATCGAAAGAATGTGACAACGTTGTTCCCAGCCACTCTCCGACGCCGCGTTCTGCGGCCGTCGCCGCAGGAGCCCTTCCCGATGTCCGCCGTCTCCGCTGCAAGCGTGCGCCCGAACGTGGCCACCTCCATCGCCATCGTCGGCGTGCTGTTCTTCCTGATCGGCTTCTTCACCTGGCTCAACGGCCCGCTGATCACCTTCGTCAAGCTCGCCTTCGAACTCAGCGAGGTCGGCGCCTTCCTGGTGCTGATGGTGTTCTACCTGTCCTACTTCTTCCTGGCCCTGCCGTCATCGTGGATTCTGCGCCGCACCGGCATGAAGAAGGGCCTGAGCCTGAGCCTGCTGGTGATGGCCGGGGGCGCCGCGCTGTTCGGCGAATTCGCCACCCAGCGCTGGTATCCGGGCGCGCTCGGCGGCCTGTTCGTGATCGGCAGCGGCCTGGCCCTGCTGCAGACCGCGATCAACCCCTACATCTCCATCCTTGGGCCCATCGAGACGGCGGCACGCCGCATCGCGTTGATGGGCATCTGCAACAAGATCGCCGGCATGCTCGCGCCGGTGCTGATCGGTACCGTGGTGCTGCATGGCATCGGCGACCTTGATGCGCAGGTGCAGGCGGCTGATGCGGTCACCAAGGCCGCGCTGCTCAACGAATTCGCCGCCAAGATCCATGTGCCGTACCTGGCCATGGCCGGCCTGCTGGTGCTGCTGGCGGTGGCCGTGCTGTTCTCGCCGCTGCCGGAAATCAAGTCGTCCGAAGCCAATGCCACGCCGGTTGCGGCCGGTGCCGCCGAGCGTCGCAGCATCTTCCAGTTCCCGCATCTGTGGCTGGGCGTGCTGTGCCTGTTCGTCTACGTGGGCGTGGAGGTGATGGCCGGCGATGCCATCGGTACCTACGGCCACGGCTTCGACCTGCCGCTGGACCAGACCAAGATGTTCACCTCGCTTACCCTGGGCGCAATGCTGGTCGGTTACGTGGTCGGCCTGCTGCTGATCCCCAAGGTTGTCTCGCAGTCGCGCTACCTGACCATTTCGGCGGTGCTGGGCGTGGTGTTCTGTCTTGGCGCCTGGGCCACCCACGGCTACGTGTCGGTGGCTTTCGTGGCCCTGCTGGGTTTTGCCAACGCCATGATGTGGCCGGCGATCTTCCCGCTGGCGATCCGTGGCCTGGGCCGCTTCACCGAGACCGGTTCGGCGCTGCTGGTGATGGGTATTGCCGGTGGCGCGATCATTCCGCAGCTGTTCGCCGTGCTCAAGCAGCACATCGACTTCCAGCTGGTGTTCGTGCTGCTGATGGTGCCCTGCTACCTGTACATCCTGTTCTATTCGGTGGTCGGCCACCGCGCCGGCCTGCCGCAGGAGCGCTGATCGGCGATGATGGACGGCAGCCAACCCCAGGGAAAACCCATGCGCAGAGCGACCATCAAGGACGTTGCGGAGAAGGCCAAGGTCTCGCTGAAGACGGTCTCGCGGGTGATCAACAACGAGCCCTCGGTGATGCAGGCCACCCGTGCGCGGGTGCTGCGTGCCATCGCCGAACTCGACTACGAGCCCGATCCGTCCGCGCGCAACCTGCGCAGCGGCACCACCTTCGTGATCGGGCTGGTCTACGACAACCCGAACCCGTACCACATCATCGGCGTGCAGAACGGCGTGCTGGCCGCATGCCGCGAGACCGGTTTCGGCCTGCAGATCCATCCCTGCGACTCCAGCTCGCCGCTGTTGGCCGATGAACTGGCCGACTGGGTGCAGCGTTCGCGGCTGGCCGGGCTGGTGCTGACCGCACCGATGTCCGAGCGCCGCGACCTGATCCAGGCGTTGACCGCACGCGGCATCAAGCTGGTGCGCATCATCGCCGCCACCGAAGACCCGGCCGACGGCGCCTGCGTGTTCGTCGACGACCGTGAGGCGGCCTATGAGATCACCGAGCACCTGATCCAGCTGGGTCACCAGCGCATCGGCTTCCTCTGGGGCGGCATCTCGCACCGTTCCTCCGGCGAGCGCTACGCCGGTTACGAAGCCGCGCTGAAGGACTACGGCATGACCGTGGACAAGCACCTGGTGGTGCAGGGCGACTACACCTTCGATGACGGTTTCCGCGGTGCGCGCCGCCTGCTGGCGCTGCGCGAACCGCCCACCGCCATCTTCGGTTCCAACGATGAAATCGCCGCCGGTGTGCTGGCCGCTGCCAAGTCGGCCGGCATGAACGTGCCGTACGACCTGTCCATCGCCGGTTTCGAGGACAGCCCGTTCTCGCGCCAGTCGTGGCCGCCGCTGACCACCGCCAAGCAGGCCACCGAGGACATCGCCCGCCACGCCGCGCGCCTGCTGATCGCGCAGCTGCGCAGCGACGCCTACGACGATGCGCCGGCACCGCTGCACAACCAGGGCTTCGTGCCGCAGCTGGTGGTGCGTGGTTCGACCGCGCCGATGCGCCCCGCCGGCGCACGCCCCCTTCCTTCCGATCCTGCCTGAGCCTGCCATGTCGCTGTCAGACCCCACGTCCACCCTGATGTTCGCCGAGGCCGCTGAAGCGGCCGACGTGGTCGCGCGCCAGTTCTCGCGCAACCACGCCACCATGGAAACCCTGGCCGCCAGCCTGCGTGCTGCACCGCCGCCGTTCGTGGTCACCTGTGCACGCGGCAGCTCCGACCACGCCGCCACCTATGGCAAGTATCTGCTGGAAACCCAGCTGGGCCTGGTGGTCGCGTCGGCCTCGCCATCGGTGGGGTCGGTCTACGCCGCACCATTGCAGCTGCGCGGCGCACTGTTCATCGTCATCTCGCAGTCGGGCAAGAGCCCGGACCTGCTGCGCAACGCCGAGGCCGCCAAGGCGGCCGGTGCGCGCGTGATCGCGCTGGTCAACGTCGAGGATTCACCGCTGGCGCAGCTGGCCGACACGGTCATTCCGCTGCACGCGGGTGCCGAAAAGAGCGTGGCGGCGACCAAGAGTTACCTGGCGTCGCTGGCCGCGCTGCTGCAGCTGGCCGCGTACTGGAAGCAGGACAGCAGCCTGCGCGCGGCGCTGGACCTGCTGCCCGACGCGCTGCGTGAGGCGTGGCAGTGCGACTGGAGCGCGGTGACCGAAGGCCTGGTCGAGGCCACCAACCTGTTCGTGCTCGGCCGTGGCCTGGGCCTGGGGGCGGCGCAGGAAGCGGCGCTGAAGTTCAAGGAAACCTGCAGCCTGCATGCCGAAGCCTACAGCTCGGCTGAAGTGAAGCACGGCCCGATGGCGCTGGTCGACCGCGGCTTCCCGGTGCTGGCCTTTGCCCAGCCGGATGAAACCGGCGCCGGCACCCGTGCCGTCGTCGAGGAATTCACCGCGCGTGGCGCACAGGTATGGATGGCCGGTGCTGGCGGCAACCTGCCGGTGGCTGCTGCGCCGCACCCGCTGTGCGCACCGCTGCTGACCGTGCAGAGCTTCTACCGCGCGATCAATGCGCTGGCGCTGCGTCGTGGCTTCAACCCGGACCTGCCGCCGCATCTGAACAAGGTCACGGAGACGGTGTGATGGCGACGGTCCTGCGCAATGCTCGCATTCTCGCCGGCGATGAATTCCGCGACGATCTGGCGGTGGTGATCGAGGACGGTCGCATCAGCGCGCTGCTGCCCGATGCGGCACCGCAGCTGGGCCACGCTGCAGAGCAGGTGGACCTGGGCGGCGGTTGGCTGCTGCCCGGCTTCATCGACGTGCAGGTCAATGGTGGCGGTGGCGCGCTGTTCAACAACACGCCCGATGTCGCCTCGCTGCGCACCATCGCGCAGGCGCACCGCCGCTTCGGCACCACCGCGATGCTGCCAACGCTGATCAGCGACGACGTGGCTGTGATGCGCGAAGCAATCGCTGCGATGCGCGAAGCGATCGCGCAGGGTGTGCCCGGCGTGATCGGCATCCACCTGGAAGGCCCGTACATCGCGCCGGCGCGCAAGGGCACCCACGATCCCAGCAAGTTCCGCGTGCCGGACGAAGAAGAAATCGCGCTGGCCGCCTCGCTGGACAACGGCGTGACCCTGCTGACACTGGCACCGGAACGCGTGCCGCTGGAAACCATCCGCGCGCTGGTCGAACGTGGCGTGATCGTTGCTGCTGGCCACACTGCTGGCACGTACGAAGAAATTCGTGCCGGCCTGGATGCTGGCGTGCGTGGCTTCACCCACCTGTACAACGCGATGTCGCCGTTGCAGGGGCGTGAGCCCGGTGCGGTGGGCGCTGCGCTCGAGGACCGCGACAGCTGGATCGGCATCATTGTCGATGGCGTGCATGTGCACCCGGCCAGCCTGCGCGTGGCGCTGGCAGCCAAGCCGCGCGGTCGCCTGCTGCTGGTGACCGATGCGATGCCGCCGGTTGGCGCCGACGATCCCAGTTACGTGCTGTATGGCGAAACCATCACCGCCATCGACGGCGTGGTGCGCAATGCTGCCGGTTCGCTGGCCGGCTCGGCGCTGGACATGGCCACTGCGGTGCGCAACACCGTGCAGCTGCTCGGCCAGCCGCTGGCCGAAGCCGCACGCATGGCCTCGACTTACCCGGCGCAGTTCCTCAACGTCGACGACCGCCTGGGCCATATCGCCGAGGGTTACCAGGCCGACCTGGTGCTGCTGGATGATGCCCTGCAGGTGCGGGGCACCTGGATTGCCGGGCAGTACGAGGCCGCCTGATGAACAGTTCGCCGCCACGCCGGCTGGGCTCGATCGATGCCCTGCGCGGCATCACCGTGGCGGCGATGCTGCTGGTCAATAACCCGGGTGACTGGAGTGCGGTGTTTGCACCGCTGCGTCATTCGGACTGGCATGGCTGCACGCCGACCGATCTGGTGTTCCCGTTCTTCCTGTTCCTGGTCGGTGTGTCGATGGCCTTCAGCGTGGCGCCGCGCGCGCAGGATGCGGCGGCGCGACCCGCGTTGGCGCGCGGCGTGCTGGAGCGAGCGCTGCGCATCCTGGTGGCCGGTGCGCTGCTGCATCTGCTGATCTGGTGGGCACTGGATACGCATCACTTCCGCATCTGGGGCGTGCTGCAACGCATCGCGGTGTGTGCGGCGTTGGTGGGCGTACTGGCGGTCTACGCGCGACCACGCGTGCAGGTGGGCGCTTTGATCGCGCTGTTGGTGGGGTACACCCTGTTGCTGCTGGGCATCGGCGACCTGGCGCCGTGGACCAACCCGGCCAGCCGCCTGGATACCGCGCTGTTCGCACCGTGGATCTACCAGTGGCATGCCGATACCGGACTGGGCCATGACCCGGAAGGATTGCTGAGCACGCTGGGGGCGCTGGCCAGTACCGTGCTCGGCCTGCTTGCCGGTGGCCTGCTGCGCAACGGGCGTTCGGCGGCATTGGCAGGGCTGGGCGTGGCGACCGCTGTGCTGGGCCTGCTGCTGGCCGTGGTTCTGCCGTTGAACAAGCAGCTGTGGACGCCCAGCTACGTGCTGTGGACCGGCGGCCTGGCCGCGCTGGCGCTGTGGCTGGGCCACGTGCTGATCGACCAGAAGGGTTGGCCGGCACTCGGCCGGCGCTTCGGGGTCAATGCGATCACCGCGTACCTGGGGGCATCGGTGATGTCGGTGGTGCTGATGGCCACCGGGATCTGGGGGTGGATCTGGCAGCAGCTGGCCACCGCGATGCCGCAGGCGCTGGAGCTGGCGTCGATGCTGCAGGCGCTGGTGTTCGTCGCACTGTGGTGGGGCGTGGCGTGGTGGCTGGATAAGCGGAAGATCTACCTGAAGATCTGACCCCATCCGCCAACGGCATCCAGGCATGACGTAGATTTACCAGGTGCCATGAGCGAATCGATTGGCGATGCAGGATCAGTAGATCCACGCCATGCATGGATGCTTTGCGCGTGATTCCGGATGCCGGAAAAAATGAATGATTTCAGCCACATCACATCGGCGTGAGGGCTGGGCGATTTCACATCTGAACTGTGATTTCCCGCACGCAAGTTCACCTATCGAAATGGTTCACCACACGGCAGACTGCAAGCGCCGTGCCGCACATACGCAGTTCCTGATTTCCCGCCCAGGAGTGCCCCATGTACCGTGCCGTTCCGCGTGCGTTCCGTCCGCGCCGCCTTGCTGTTTCCGTGTTGCAGGCCCTCGCCGTTCCCTCCCTGCTTCTGACGACCGCCAGCGTTGCCTGGGCCGGCTGCAACAGCCCGGCACCGACCGCCGGCCAGACGGTCACCTGTGATACAAACGCGCCGAATCCGCAGACCACTCCCGTTGCCGCAAATGGTGCGGCCGGCATCACCGTCAATGTCGCCGCCGGTGCACAGCTGCAGCAGAGTGGTGGTGGATCGGCCATCGCGCTGGTCGGCGCCGGTGGTCACCTGCTGTCAAACCAGGGCGCGATCAGTTCGGTCGGCGGTGTAACCGTGCAGCTTGGGGGTGGCAGCCGCGTCGACAACACCGGCAGCATCAGCACCGGCAACAACACCGCCCTGCAGTTCGTCGGTGCGGGCGACAGCGTGCTGGTCAATCGAGGAGCGATCAGCGGGCGCACCGGCGTACAGTTCGATGCGGGCAATGATCGCCTCGAGATGCAGAGCGGCAGCATCACCGGCGGCGTCCTGCAGGGCGATGGCAATGATGTGCTGCTGCTCAGCGATGGCACGATCGACAGCGTCGACCAGGGCGGCGGCGATGACCAGATGACCGGCACCGGCGGCGCCGTCACCGGCGTGGTGGCGCAGGGCAGTGGCCGCGATGATTTCATCATGAGTGGCGGCACCATCGGCGCGCTGCAGCAGGGCGACAACATCGATACCTTCCGCATGAGCGGTGGCCGCATCATCGGCGCGTTCGAGGATGGCGACCAGGCCTGGATGACCGCTGGCCGCATCGGCCGCGTCAACATGAAGCTGGACAAGAACCTGTGGGACCAGTCTGGCGGTACGGTGGACGGCAACGTGGTCACCGGCTTCGACACCGATACCATCATCATCTCGGGCACGGCCTACATCGGCGGCAACATCAGTGTCAGTGGCGGCAACGACAGCGTGACCATCACCGACGGCACCGTGCGCGGGCAGGTGCTGCTCAGTACCGGCAGCGACACCTTCAACTGGAGTGGCGGTGGCATCGTCTACGGCGCGATCGACATGGGGCCGGACAACGATGTGGCCAACCTCAGCAGCCTCAACCAGGGCAACCTCGGTGCGGTGCCGCTGTTGGACGGCGGCAGTGGCATCGACCAGCTCAACTTCAACAACGTCAAGACCACGGGCGTGGGCCGCTTCCAGAACTGGGAGGCGATCAGCCTGGCCAACAGCACCGAGCTGACCTTTGATGGCGATCTGGTGCTGGGCGACAGCGGAACCGGCACCGGCACGCTCACGGTGGATGACACCAGCACCGTCTACGCGGGCAGTGGTAGCCATGCCGTCCGTCCGTTCAACAGTGGTGGACTGGTGGAGATGGTCAATGCCGGGCGCATCGACCTGACCGGTACTGGCGCCGGCGACGTGTTCACCGTGCGTGGCAACTACCGCGGTGACGGTGGTGGTCTGTACCTGCGCACCGTTCTGGGGGCGGATAATTCAACCAGCGACCGCCTGGTGATCGATGGTGGTGCCGTCACCGGCACGACCGGCATCGGCGTGCTCAATGCCGGCGGCAGCGGCGCTGCCACGTTGGCCGATGGCATCCTGGTGGTGCAGGCCTTGAATGGTGGCCGCACCGCGCCGGGCGCGTTTTCGCTGTTCGCACCGGTCGCGGCCGGCGCCTACGAGTACTTCCTGTTCAAGGGTGGTGTCAGTGCCGGTACCAGCGAGAACTGGTACCTGCGCTCGACCCTGGTGGCCGGCCCGGCACCGGCGCCAAACGGAAGCGGTATCAATGGCGTGCCGCCGCCGCCGACGCCACCCGTCGCACCACCGCCACCGATCACCCCGGCACCGCCGCCGCCGCCCGAAGGCGCCCCCGATCCAGACCTGACAGCCGGCGAGACCGCACCACCGCCGCCGCCACCGGAACCGGCGCCTGTGGCGCCGCCCAGTGATCCAGCGGTACCGGACGTGCCGGTGGCCGGCGGTGCGCTGCCCGGAACCGGTGCGCCGCCGACGCCGGGCGCACGCCCCGCCGAAGGCGCGGTGGTGCCGCTGTACCGCGTGGAGACTGCTGCCTATGCCGTGGTGCCGCCGCTGCTGCGCGAGACCTCGCTGGCCAGCCTGGGTACCTTCCACGAGCGGCAGGGCGAGCAGCGCCTGCTGTACAGCCAGGGTGCGTTCCGCACCGCCTGGGGCCGTCTGGTGGGGCAGAGCAGCGAGATCCACTGGAAGGGCGATTCGCAGCCCGGCTTCGATGGCGATGTGATGGGCCTGCAGGCCGGTCTGGATGTGTGGGCTGCTGCCTCTGACAACCACCGCAACCAGATCGGCGTGTTCGTCGGCCGCACCCGCGCGCAGGGCAAGACCACCGGCCTGGCACTGGGCTGGGAGAACGTGCAGGTAGGCCAGAACCGCCTGGACGACAAGCACGTGGGCCTGTACTGGACCTTCACCGACAGCAGTGGCGGCTACATCGACGCCGTGGCGATGCAGAGCCGCTACGACGGCCGCGTACGTTCCTCGCGCGGGCTCGGCTTCGGGATCAAGGGTGATGGCACCAGCGTGTCGGTGGAGGCGGGCAAACCGCTGCTGCACTTCGGGCAGTCGGCGTGGTGGCTGGAACCGCAGGTGCAGGTGATCTGGCAACGCACCTCGCTGGACGACCGCCGCGATGAGGTGTCGAGCGTACGCTTCGACAACGACAACGCCTGGACCGGCCGCATCGGCCTGCGCCTTGCCGGCGACTATCAGCTGGCCGACAACGGCTGGCAGCCGTACTTCAAGCTCAACTACTGGCATGGCCGTTCCGGCGAAGACCGCGTCGGCTTCGACAACGACACGATCATCAATTCGCAGCGCTCGCGTGCACTGGAGGCCGGCGTCGGTGTGGTCGGGCGCTTCAACCGCACCATCAGTGCGTACGCGGTGGCCGACTACACCCGCGAACTGGGTGGCGATCGCAACGAGAAGCGCCGCATCATCGAAGGCAACATCGGCCTGCGCGCGGACTGGTAGCGCGCGGTGCAGATGTCATGACCCGCTCTGGTAGGCGCCGACCTTGGCCGACACGATGCTTCTCGCTGCCATGACCTGCTGGTAGGCGCCGACCTTGGCCGGCACAGGGCCAATCGACGCCATGATCCGCTCTGGTGGGTGTCGACCTTGGTCGACACGATGCTTCTCGCTGCCATGACCTGCTCTGGTAGGTGCCGACCTTGGTCGGCACGAATCCCACCGATGCCATGACCTCCGCGCAGCCCAGCAACGGCTCGGCTCTACAGCAGCGGTGCGCACGCATCCGGTTCCACCAGCGCGCCGGCATGATCGGCCAACACCACCATTGCGTGCAGCAGGCCTTCCTCCACCTGCGGCGGACACTGCGCCTGCGCATCGTCCGTCTCGCGCGCAGACTGTGCAGCCAGCAGTACCCCGCCGCACGCAGACAACGCCGCCAGGCAACGCGTCGCCTCGGCCAGTTCCCGACCGCGCCCCTCGCTGAGTTGCCGCTCGCGCCACGCCTGGCCGTCGGCTGCGTGGCTGTGAGCGATGCCGCGCAACCGCGCGAAGAATGCGGAGAGCGGCGCCTGTTCGTTGGCTTCGGCGAGTGCATCTTCCAACGCTTCGGCGGCGGTAGTGGGCAGCTGCAGGCCGGGCAGTGCAGCGCCGAGCAATGCCTGCAGGCGTGGATAGGTGGGGTGGGGCGTGTTCATGGCGGCAACCTCACGAGGCAAGGCCACCTGCGGCGTGCAAGGTGGCGGGCGGTGCGGGTTGGCGTGCCGGTCAAAATCGAAACGAAAAAAAAGCCGACGGATCACGAGGATCCCCACGCACCGCCCGCCATGGGCAAGCCGGTGCATTGTCGCGATTGCCGCTGAGGCGGCAACTCGATCGTTTCGATGTTTGATTCAGGACGCCAATCCCGGCCAGCGCAGGAGGCGCCGACGGAGGCAACCTTCTCGCGTTCTACGTGGCAATGACATGGGCAAAGTTGCAATTTACTGATCGCGTGCACGCTGTCTTGCTGCAACCCGCGGCGGGGCCAGATACGACAGTTCGCGCATGGCGAAAGCCATCACCTGCGGGCTATGCTGTGCGCCTGCCTCAACGACAAGGAAACGTCACATGCAGGTTCGCAAGGGAGTGCGTCGCATCGGCGCGCTGATGCTCGTGTTGCTGGCGACCGGCGCCATGGCCGATACGCCAGGCGCGGTCGAGGTGCCCTCGCCGGTGGCCCAGGCCGAGATCCTCAATCTGCTTGAACGCCAGGCGCTGTATCGGGATCGGGTGGACTGGGCCGCCACCCGCGTACGCCTGCAATCGGCGCAGGGCGACCCGGCGCAACGGCTGGCCGTTCTGCGCGAAGCCATTGCGGTCAGCACGGGCAATCATGGCGGATGGACGACGACCCAGCGCCAGAGCGAATCCCTTGCGCGCGCGCAGCAGGCCGGCGCCGCCGCCGTGGACCGGGCCAAGGCGGCCGATGCGGTGGATATGCGCATCGGCTGGGTGGTCATCGAGGGTTATGCCTCCACGCCGGGCGCGACGCCGCAGGAAAAGTTCCGCCAGGACATCCAGCGTGCCGCGCGGTGGCAGCAGGTCATCCGCAGCAAGGACGACGGCGCGCGCTGTGGCTGGATCGTCGACCTGCGTGACAACAGCGGTGGCAACATGTGGCCGATGCTGCTGGGCATGGCACCGCTGCTGCGCACCTCGGTAGTGAACAACGAAGATGTGGGGTCGTTCGAAACTGCACAGGGGCCGGAGCGCTGGACGTTGACCGCGACCGCCGTGCAGCGTGCAGGCAAGTCGGTGCTGGACTTCGGCCAGTCCGGCTATGTGCTGCGGCAGCCCGGCGCGCCGGTGGCGGTGCTGTTCGGGCCGCGCACCGGCAGTTCGGGCGAGGCCTCGGTGCTGGCGTGGCGTGGTCGTCCGCAGACGCGGAGTTTCGGTCAGCCCACTGCGGGTGTCTCCACTGGCAATGTCGTGCACACGCTTGCCGATGGCAGTCGCCTGCTGCTGACCACCACCGTGATGCGCGACCGCAATGATCGTGGTGATGGCTTGAAGATCGAGCCCGACCAGCGTATCGAGGGTGATGCCGCCACTTTGGCCGCCGCCCAAGCCTGGCTGCTGGCCCAACCCGCCTGCCAGGGCCGCTGATCCATGATCCTGATCGGCCAGCAGGAGCGGGTGGTGGTGGTCGGCCCGACCGAAGCCCACCATTGCCTGCGCTGCCAGACGGAAACCGAGTTCGCCCCGCAACTGCGCTACAAAATGGCGCGCATCGACCTGCTGTTTGGCCTCACCTACCAGCGCCGCTACGAGCTGGCCTGCACCCGGTGCGAGCACGGCTGGGTGCTGGATACCGAGACCATGGACCAGCAGCTGGGCGGGGTGCCGATCCCGTGGCGGCACCGCTTCGGCCTGCCGTTGATGCTGGTCGGCGTGGCCGGGCTGGCCGCGCTGGGCTGGCTGTGGCGGCACGGATTCCTCGGTTGAGGAGCGGGCCTGTTAAAGTCTGCCCTGCAACCACGTACCGGAACCGACCATGGACCACGACACCCCGTTCGAACCCCTCAACGACCTCGAGGTGCGCCTGCTGCAGGCCCAGGACGGCACGCTGACCGCATCGCAGTTCCTCGATGGCCTGCTGACCTCGACGGCGTTCGTGCTGCTGGACAAGGCCATCGGCGAAGACGGTGCCTGGGACGAGAGCATCTCGCCGCTGGTGCTGACCAGCGAGAGCGGCGAGCCGATGTTCGCGGTGTTCACCGCGCCCGAGCGCGCGGGCCTGTGGCACGAGCAGCTGCCGCAGTTCGCGCATGCCATGCCGATCGCGGTGCACGCGCTGCTGGCCGGGATCGGCGACGGCGTCGGCCTGGTGCTGAACCCCGGCCTGGACGTGGGCATGGAGATGATTCCCGATGCCGTGGCCCAGCTGAAGCAGCGTGCGGCGGCGATCACCCGCGGCATGGCGCACTGAGCCAGGAACCACGTTCGGCAAGGGGCGCATGTGGCTGCAATGCTCTGCACGAAACGGGCAGGGCAGGCGAGCGGCAGGGAAAGTGGGCACGCGCGGACCCAGGGGGCATCCCCCGCTCATGGGGGAGGCAGTTCAGGATGGACCTGCTGGAGAACGGAATGGTGGCTTCGAAGCTGCGGCTGGCGTTGTTCGCATCGACTTCACTGATGTACAGCGCCATTGCCGGCGCACAGGTCGTCACCTACGTCCATACCGACGCCCTCGGGTCGGTTGTCGCTGAAACCAACGGGGCGGGCGCCGTCATCACACGCTATGACTACGAACCCTACGGAGCCGCGATCGGTGAAGGGGTGGCCGATGGTCCTGGCTATACAGGGCATGTAAGCGACGCGGCTACTGGGTTGAGCTACATGCAGCAGCGGTACATGGACCCACAGCTGGGAGTATTCCTGTCGGTGGACCCGGTGACGGCATATGGACAGCCGGTTGGGCAGTTCAACCGCTACCACTACGCCAACGGAAATCCCTACCGGTTCACGGATCCGGATGGACGATGCCCGGAAGGGGCCGGCCGGTCCACGTGCATCGATGCCAGGCGTTTCGACCAGAGCCGATCAAGTGGCCTGGACATCCAGCTTTCGGCGCAGACGGAGAAGACCGCTCTGGCCAACACCGATTCGGTGAGAGTCGGTAGTGGCAACCGGGAGAAGGCTGTCACCATCGAGGCAAGCAGCAACGGTACCGAGTCGATCCGGGTGGATCCATCAATGGCGACGTCCTCGGATGCGTCCGGGTTCTATGCGGAACTGACGCCGACCGCCGATACCGTGGCTGTGATGCACGGCCATCTGGAGCAGAGTGGCCTGGTGGATCGGCTGACGCCAGGAGATTCCGGTCCCCTCGTGAGCCCGGGGGTTCCCAACATCACGGTGGACAGCACGGGTTCGCGGGTTGGTGTGCGTGAGCTGGTCGACGGCAAGGTGCAATTCCGGATGATTCAGGGCCGCATGACGCCGACCGAGCAGCGGCTCATCCAGCAGAACATCACCAAGCAGCAGGAGCTGTTCTACCTGCCAGGAAGTGGGCGATGAAGTGGTTCCTGCCTGGCGTCTTCCTGTTGTTCGCAACCGTGGCCGGGTGTGCAACTTCCGGGCAGGCACCTTCCTCCAACCCGGCGGCGCTGCTGCCAAGCAAGGCCATCAAGGGAAGCGCGGAGCTGGATGGGTCCCAGGTGGAACTTCGCGGCTACCTGGTGGCACAGTTCGAGGATCGTGGCATCTGGGACAGCAAAGCGGAGTACCGCCGGTACAACAGTGAAGCAAGCTGTGTGTCGCTTTTGATCCCCAAGCGCATGATTGACCAGGTTGAACGACGCTCTGGTGCCTACGCGACCATCAGGGGGAAACTGATCGGGGACCTGCGATCCCGAGGGACCGTGCTGCTGGGTGGATGCAATGTCGTGGCAATTGAAGTCCAGGAGTTGGGTGAGAACTGACTCCTGTGGCGGCAACCTGGGGTTGCCGGCCAGCGGCCGGCACTACCCATGACGCTCCACGCGCGCCCGGTACGGCCGTTGAGAATCAGCGGGCGGCGGCAATCGCCTTCACCCGTGCCTTGGCCAACGCTTCACCGATGGCCGGGCCCTTCAGATGGGTGGTATCCAGGTCCCGCGCCTGTACTGACAGTGCCGCCTGGTGCAGGCGCTTGAGCGTTTCGCCCTGCGGGTAGTCGGCGTCCTCGAAGCCGAGCCGGCCGCGTTTGTCGGCCTCGCAGCACAGTGCGATGCGGGCCACGCGCTCCGGCCGGCGCAGCGCATCACAGCGGCCCAGCAGTTCCAACACGGTGGCATCGCGGAGTTCGTCGATGCGGTGCACGTTCAAGTGCTCCCGGCAGACCGCTTCGGCCAGCTGCTGGTGCTCGGCGGGAATCTTCAACCGCGCGCACAGTGCCTTCAGGGGTTTGATGCCGCGCTGTTCGTGCATGATGTGGCGCGGCCACTCCCCCGGCGGGGTCAGGCCCTTGCCGAGATCGTGGGTAAGCGCGGCAAAGCCGACCAGGTCATCGCCGGGGGCCAGCTTCGCCGCCATGTCGCTGACCATTTCCTGGTGGATGCCGGTATCCACTTCCGGATGGAATTCGGCACGCTGCGGCACGCCATACAGCGCTTCCAGCTCGGGCAGGATAGGGCCCAGTGCATGTGCATCGTGCAGCGTGCGCAGGAAGGCGGAGGGCTGCTCACTGACCAGCGCCTTGCGCAGTTCCTGCCACACTCGCTCCGGCACCAGTGCATCCAGTTCGCCACTGGCGGCGATCTCGCGCATCAGCGCCATGGTCTCTTCGGCGACGGTGAAGCCCAGCGGGGCGAAGCGCGCCATGAAGCGTGCCGCGCGCAGCACGCGCAACGGATCTTCCACGAACGCAGGGCCGACATGGCGCAGCACGCGCTGCTCGATATCACGCACGCCGCCGTAAGGATCGACCAGCGCCCCGCTGTCTTCGTCGCAGGCAATCGCATTGATGGTGAAGTCGCGGCGCTGCAGGTCTTCTTCCAGCGTCACTCCCGGGTCGGCATCGACCACAAAGCCGCGATAGCCGCGGCCGGATTTGCGTTCGGTACGCGCCAGTGCGTACTCCTCACCGGTCTTTGGATGCAGGAATACCGGGAAATCGCGGCCGACCGCGGTGTAGCCCTGCGCTTCCATCTGCGCGGGCGTGGCGCCAACCACCACCCAGTCGTGGTCGCCGGCGGGACGCTGCAGCAGGCGGTCGCGTACGGCGCCGCCGACAAGATAGATCTTCATGGCTGGAATCATCGCATGCCCGGCGCAGATGCACCGGTAGTGCCGGCCGCTGGCCGGCAACGGCAGTCACACCGAAGCTGCCGGCCAGCGGCCGGCACTCCCGATACAGCGGCCAGCCTGATCCAGGCCAGCAGGCTCATCGTTTCACTCCAGGGCGTGGATACCGGGGAATGCCGGCCAGCGGCCGGCAGTACCGTGTTGCGATCAATCGCCGCCCTGCTCAGCGTTGGCGGCGCAGCTGAAGTTCTTGCGCTTGTCCACCAGGCGGCCCATCAGGCGGTCGCTCAGTGGCAGCGCATCACCATTGAGGCGCCAGTCGTAGATCACGCTGAAGGCCAGCACGCGGGCGACGTACTCGCGGGTTTCCTTGTAGCTGATGGTCTCGATCCACAGGTCCGGGTCAAAGCCCGGGCGCTGGCCCTGCCAGCGTGCGGTCGGGGTCGGGCCGGCGTTGTAGGCGGCGATGGTCACGTACGGCAGGCCGTCGTACTTGTTCATCAGCTGGCGCAGGTAGGCGGTACCGATGGCGATGTTGGTGTCCGGGTCGTACAGGCTGTCGGCGCCGCCGTAGCCGGTCAGGCCGATCGACTTGGCCACGCCGGCACCGGTGGCCGGCAGCACCTGCATCAGGCCCATGGCGTTGGCAGGCGAGCGCGCACGCGGAGTGAAGGTGCTCTCGGCGCGGATTTCCGCCGCTACCCAGGCCGGATCGATCGCGTTGCGTGCTGATTCGCGGCGGATGGTAGCGTCGTGGTGCAACGGGAAGCGCAGGTCGTACAGGCGCTGTTCCTGCGGCTGCTTGCCGAGCGCGAACACGGCGCGGTCGAACCAGCCGTTGTCCTGCGCCACGCGTACCGCCAGGCGGCGCTGGGTGTCATCGAAGCGCGACAGCGCGCTGTTCCATTCGGCCACGGCCCAGCCGGCACGGTCGATCTGGTACAGCGCCATCGCGCGCTGCATGGCCGGGTCGCGCGCGATCACCGCCTGTGCCTGCGCGCTGTCGTTCGGCTTCCAGGGGCACAGGGTATAGCCCTGCTGCAGCTTGTCGGCAGCCAGGAAACCGTGGAAGGTCGGTGCGCGCGCCGCATCGCGGAACAACGGCTGCGCCTGCTGGGCCTGGCCGGTCTTCTCCAGCATGCGGCCTTCGAAGTAGCGCCAGCGCGGGTCGCTGCGCTGCTTGCTGGCCATCTTGCGGATCGCGGTCAGTGCCGCCGGCCAGTCACCGCGCGACATCGCCTCGCGCACGCGCCATTCATGCAGGCGTTCGTCATACGCCGATTCAGGCACTGCGTTGAGGCGGCGTGCCGAATCGGGCAGGTAGGAAGCCACCGTCCACAGCGCGATCTGGTACAGCACCTGGCCCTGTTGCTCGGCACTCAGGCCGAGCGCCTGGGCGTACTGCGGCAACTGCTGTTCGGTGGCGGCCGGGTCGGCCTTGGCCAGCTTGGCCAGGCCGTCGGTGGCGATGCGCCGGCTGCGCTCGTTGCGCGGCCAGTTCAACGCGCTGGCATTGGGCTTGTCGACGAAGGCGGCGTAGCTGTTGGCCTGCGCCAGGTCCGCGGCGGGCAGGCCGCGTGCGGCGCTGCGCATCACGGCCGGCTGCTGTGCGTCGGCGGCGGCATCGATACGCTCCCAGCGCAGGGCGTCGCTCAGGCCGCCTTGTGCCTGCAGCACTGCGAATACCGCGTCGCAGCCGTCCGGCAGCGACTTGCCGTTCTTGCGCCACAGGTCCTGTGCCTCGCTGATCCACTGCGGATCGACCTTGCCCGTCATCTGGCGCGCGGTCAGCTGCGCACAGCGCAGCCCGACGTTGTCGGTGGGCGCCCAGTTGGCGAGCAGCGTGGGCCAGTCCTGGCGGCGCGCGACCGAGGGCAGCCACACGCTGCGGAAGGTGGCAGCCACGGCCTGGCCGTCATAGCGCTTGAGGAAGGCCTGCGCCTGCGCGGTATCGACGGTGTCGATGTTGCGGCGCAGGTTGGCGTACTCCAGCCAGCCGTAAGCCGGATGGCGGCTGAGTGCGGCGGCCTGGCCGGGATCGAACTGGCCGCGTTCGGCGGCAGCGATCGCGGCCTTCAGCTGCGCGTTCTGGGCGTCGAGGGACTGGGCATTGGCGCAGCCGATCAGCAGCGTGGTGGCCAAGGGCAGCAGGGACAGGGCGGTCGAAGAGCGTCGGGTCATGGCGTCCAGCATAGCGGGGACTGGCTGAATTCAGTTTCGCATTGCGTGCACGCCGGGCGTCGGCAACGACAGCTGAACGAACCCGTACAGGCACTGCCGCAGGTGACGGAAGGCGACGTACTGTCGGCCTTGGGCGAACGGCCCGGCTGCACGGAGCGGCACATGGCGTTCAGTAGCGCAGGAAGAAGCGGCCCGCTGGCGGACATCAATGTCACGCCACTGGTGGATGTGATGCTGGTGCTGTTGATCATCTTCATCGTGACCGCGCCGATCGTGGCCCGGCCGATTGCCGTGCAGCTGCCACAGGCCACCGATCGCACGATCGATCGCCCCGAACCGCCACCGCCGATCGAGCTGAGCCTGGACGCTGGCAACCAGCTCAGCTGGAATGGCCAGCCGATGGCCATTGGCGATCTGCAGGTGCGCCTGCAGGCACAGGTGGGCGAACATGCCGGCAACCTGCCGGAGCTGCGCATCGCCACCGATCCGGCGGCCGAGTACGAAGGCATGGCGCGGATTCTGGCCGCTGCCGAGGCCACCGGTATGGAGCGCATTGCGTTCGTGCGGTAGGGCTATCTAAACCGCCGCTCGTGGGGAGATTGCGACATGAGCGGCGGATGTGGGTGTCAGTATTGCTGGCAGTAGACTGTGCGACCATCCCAACTGCACGAGATGCGGCTGCTGCTTCCGCGCTGGACGGGGACTCCATACATCTGTGCGGATCTGACCCAGTTGTCCAGGTCACGATGCTGGCCGAAATAGTATTGTCCGGCGTACGAAGGGGCGGAGATCGGGTCGGCGATGGATTCGTCAGGAACCTTGTTGCCTGTGCTGTCGCGACTTTCGCCCTTCTGATACTTGGCTTCGGCCACGTTGTCGGGTGTTACTCGATAAAGCGTCTTTGACCCGTCACGCCATGTGATCATTATTGCTATGGATCCGCCACCTTTGAGACCTGCCCAGTTCAGGGCCGCTTGTTGAATCGAGAGCGCAATGCTGTTCCAGGTTGGGCTTCCCGTATTGGCTCCTGCCAGTTCTGTGGCTAGATACTGGCCAAGTCTGGTTCTCAGTGTGGCTGAGGCGACGATGTCGAAGGTATTGGAGGACTTGTAAGACTCGGGAAACCTCACTCCATTGGTGTTTCCGGGGTTGTCTGGATGCAGCACGACTACTGATCCGCCTCCTGCCATCGCGTGGGCGTCTTCAGGTGACGCTCGAAAGGCTGACGTCGCATCCAGAATTCGTAGGAAGGCCATTTGAATCTGTGCGGGAACCGGTGTCGAAAGTGCGCGCCACTTTCTGATCTCGCGATCATATTCAACTTCGAAGGCGCTCAGTCGGGCTTTTTCGAAGTCCATTACAACCGCCAACCCGGAGCCTGACATCAGGGCTGCATCCTTGGGAGATGCACAGTTGTTGCATTCAATCAGGCCCCCCGCTCTCGATTCGCTTGCCGGGGACAGAAGCAATGCCGTGACAATCGCGACATGGATCATGACGGTGATTGTTTTCACAATTGAGCCTCATGAGAATGACTGGGGTTCTCAGTCTCACCTTGGTCGGCCCCGAAAATCCGTTTGACGGGCAGTTTTCAAACTGTTCCTAAATGTTGTCTGAATTTGCTCCGTAGGTTCAAGCTAGTCGATGCATTTAGCTCTGTCATCGAGATGGCAGGATCCGAAAGAGCAGACATTGAGTGCCTCACGTTCGCACGGTGATCCCGGCGATCTGCAGTCCATCATTGCAAGAGCTCCTCCCTACGGGTTACTCACCATCTTGGTATGAGTTCCAGCTAGAAGGCGATCTGATCGAGACCGTCAACCGACGGCAACGGCGATCATCATGCTGCCGATGGCGAAGGCGCATTGTCGTTGGACGGATCGGCAAGAGCACTTGCCCAATTGCGGGAAAGCCGGGAAACGGCTGTCGCACCCGGCATTAACGACGTTCACAGCGAACAGTATCGTCCGGTCATAACCTGCAGCTATCTGACGTAATCGGCCTGCAATTGCGTCAATTCCGCGTGAAAGAGTGTCGATCATCACGCCGTGGCTTTTACTGTTTGTTTACAAAGGAGACGCTGCCGCCACGCAGGGGGGAGCGCGGCAGTCCATGTCCCGACATTCCTTTGGAGAGAGAGCGAATGATTCACCTGCATCACCGCCCGTTGGCGGTTGCCGTTGCGCTGTGCGTGACGGCCCTGGCACCGTTGGGTGCCGCTGCGCAATCCACCACCAACCTCGATGCGGTGGAAGTGACCGGTACCCGCATCAAGCGCGCTGAAGTCGAAGGCCAGGTGCCGATCCAGACATTGACGCGCGGTGACATCGAACGCACCGGCCTGACCTCGATCGGCGAAGTGCTGCAGCAGCTCACCGGTTCCGGTTCGGCGCTCAACGCCAAGTTCAACTCGTCCGGCAACTTCGGTTTCCCGCCCGATGGCAGTGGCGTGGGTGCCGGCTCGGCGCAGGTCGATCTGCGCCACCTGGGGGCCAAGCGCGTGCTGGTGCTGGTCGATGGCATCCGCTGGGTCAATGAGTCGTCCGCCTCCGGCGTCGGCTCGGCCACCGATCTCAATACCATTCCGCTGGCCATCGTCGAGCGCATCGAGGTGCTGGAAGATGGCGCGTCGTCGCTGTACGGCTCCGATGCCATTGCCGGCGTGGTCAACATCATCACCCGCCGTGACTTCGATGGTGGGCAGGTGACGCTGAACTACGGCGAGTACAGCAAGGGCGACGGCACGCAGAAGGGCGTGGACCTGGCCTGGGGCAAGAGTGGCGACCGCTTCAGCCTGTTCCTGGGCGCCAGCTGGACCAAGCAGGATCCGGTATTTGCCAAGGACCGCGAGCAGTCGCGCTTCCCGATTCCCGGCACCGGCCTGGCGTTCGGCAGCGGTGGCATTCCGCAGGGCCGTTTCATGTTCACCGACCCGAACACCGGTGCGGTGCAGAACATCGTGCCCAATACCGGCGTGAGCAATCCGCGCTACGACGGCAGCGCCGGCTGCAGCCGCACGGATGACTACCACTGCTTCACCACCGCCGACCGCTTCAACTTCGCCGAATACAACATGGTGCTGACGCCGTCGGAGCGCAAAGGCCTGTTCGGTCAGTTCCGCTTCGACATCACCGACAACGTGCAGTGGTACGTCAAGGCACTGGGCAACCGTCGTGAGTCGACCAACCAGGCCGGCCCGGAGCCGCTGTTCTTCGGCCCCGATGGCGCCACCGGCAATCCGCTGGCCGACAACATCGTGGTCTCGCGCCTGAACCCGTACAACCCGTTCGGCTTCGATCTCGTTTCCGGCGACAACATGAGCCTGATCGGTCGTCGCCCGGTGGAAGGCGGTGCGCGCGTGTTCAAACAGAAAGTGGACACCACCTACTTCGCCACCGGCCTGGTCGGTGACTTCCATGCCGCCGACCGCAGCTGGTACTGGGACGTCAACGGCATGTACAGCAAGAACAAGGCTGAACAGACCAACTACGGCAGCTATGACATCTACAAGGTGAACATGGCGCTGGGCGATCCGTCCGTCTGTGCGGCCACGCCGGGCTGCGTGCCGCTGAACATCTTCGGCGGCGTCGGTTCGATCACCCCGGACATGCTGAAGTGGGTCCAGCCGGTGGTGCGCGACCGCAGCCAGAACGAACTGAGCCTGTTCACCGCCAACCTGTCCAGCGAGCTGTTCTCGCTGCCGGCCGGTCCGGTATCGTTCGCCACCGGCTTCGAGTACCGCAAGTACAAGGGCTCCTACCAGCCCGATCCGCTGACGGTGATCGGCCACTACAACGGCGTGCCGTCGCAGCCGACCTCCGGTTCCTACGACGTCAACGAGGCCTACCTGGAGTTGAGCGTGCCGATCTTCGCCGATTCCTCGTTCGGCAAGAAACTGGACCTGAGCCTGGCCGGCCGCTATTCGGACTACTCCACCTTCGGTGGCGAGTTCACGCCCAAGTACGGCCTGCGCTGGCAGGTGACCGATGACTTCGTGCTGCGCACCACCTACGCCGAGGGCTTCCGCGCACCGTCGATCGGTGAACTGTACGGCTCGGCGGCGCGTGCCGACCTGCAGCTGTTCGACCCGTGCTCGGTGGGTCTGGGCGGCACTCCGCCGCGTGGCAGCGCCGCCAACTGTGCCGCGCTGGGCGTGCCGGCCGGCTTCCAGCAGGCCAACTCGCAGATCTCGGTGACCACCGGCGGCAACCGCGAGCTGGAGCCGGAACGCTCGCGCAGCTTCAGCGCCGGCTTCGTGTGGAGCCCGTGGTTCGGCAACAATGCGTCGTGGTCGGAGCGCTTCGATGTGGAGGTGACCTTCTACCGCCATGCCATCGATGGTGCGATCCAGGCGATCAACGCGCAGACCCAGCTGGACCTGTGCGTGGATACGCTGGACCCGATCTACTGCGATGGCATCACCCGTGCCAGCACCGGTGCGGTCAGCAGCTTCAACAACCGCCTGACCAACCTGGGTTCGATCAAGACCGACGGCTGGGACGTGGATCTGTTCTGGACCCTGCCGCAGACCTCCATCGGCCAGTTCAAGCTGGCGTGGAAGAACACCTTCGTCGGCCGTTACGAGGCCACCGGCGCGGCCGGGCAGAAGCAGCCGCAGAAGCCGGGCGTGGAAGTGGCCGACAGCTCGATTCCGGAGTGGACCAGCAATGCCAGCATCGGCTGGACGATGGACCGCTGGAGCGCCAACTGGACGGTGCGGCACATTTCCGAGCTGACCGAGAACTGTGGCGATGCCGCGGCCTTCCCGGTGTGCAGCAACCAGGCAGCGGGCACCAACACGCTGTCGGCCACCACCTTCCACGACATGCAGGTGGGCTACAAGATCGACTGGATGAAGGGGTTGCAGCTGACCGCCGGCCTGAACAACGTGTTCGACAAGGATCCGCCGATCTGCCTGTCGTGCTCGTTGAACGGTTACGACGCCTCGACCTATGACATCCCGCGTGGCCGCTACTGGTACCTGCGCGCGGATCTGCGGTTCTGATGAGGGACCGGTGCCGGGCATGTCCCGGCACCGGTCATCAGGGATCAATCCGGAATGTCCTGTTCCGGGGCGTCCTGCTCAAGGGCCGCGCGGCGGAAGGCTGTGCGCGCCCAACCCAGCCCGACCACGATCATCATCGGCCCAGCCGCGAAGGCGGGCAGTGACGGGATGCGGAACTGCGATTGGTGCTCGATCAGCAGGTTGTAAAGGATCCAGACAACCAACAGCAGGCCGATGACCGCACACAACAGCCCGAACAGCACCTGCGGAACGCCCATTGCCAGGCCGAGCGCTCGCTCGGTACGGGTGGGGCTGGGGATGGCACGCAGTTCACGGCCCAGATCGAACCAGGACAGGATGGCGGCGGGCAGGCCGATCAGCAGAAGCAGGATGAAGTAGCCGTTGCCGGTGCCGATCATCAGCGGTAGCGACGAGAACAGGGTCATGAGCGAGAGACCGAGTTTCGTGCGGGTGCGCATGGCCGGTCGTCCTTGAAGGGGAGGCGCAAGGTGTCCGGATGGCACGGGTCGAAGCTGCAGGCCACCGTGTCCGCGACGCTACACCTGCCGGGGCGCCGCCGCAACGAGGGCGCTGAGCGCCCCCGTTGTAGAGTCGCCGTGCTCGACTGCCCTCTGTGGCAGAGTCGGGCATGGCTCGACTCCACAGAAGCCGGTTACATCAGAACGACCAGGTGAACGTCAGCGAGCCGTTGCGGCCATCGCCATACGCACCGTAGCCGTTGATCTGCGACAGGTACTTCTTGTCCAGCAGGTTGTTGAGGTTGGCCTGCACGCTGAACTCCGGCGAGATGCGGTAGCGCACGAAGGCGCTCACCAGTGCATAGCCACTCTGCTCGATGCGGCCGTAGGCAGGTACCGGGTAGTAGATGCGGTTCTGCCAGTTGGCACCGCTACCGACGGTCAGTTCCTGCAGCGACTGCGGGGTGTAGCTGGTGAAAAGCTTCAGGGCGGTCTGCGGCAGGTTGGTGTTGATGTCGGCGTCGTTGATGTCCTTGGCCACGTAGCGCGAGGCGCCGAAGGTGGCATTCCAGCCCGGTGCCAGTTCACCGTTCACCTCGAACTCGAAGCCACGGCTGACGGTGCCGCGTGCGGCGATCGAGGCGAACTCACCCGGGCGGCCGATGATCGGCTCGCTGGTGACCTGGGCGACGTTGTCCTGCTCGATGCGGAACACCGCCAGCGAGGCATTCAGGCGGTTGTCGAACCAAGCCCCCTTGACGCCCACCTCGTAGCTCTTGCCGTCGACCGGGTCGAGATAACGGTCGTTGCGGTCGCGGGCGGTCTGCGGCTGGAAGATCTCGGTGTAGCTGGCGTACGCGGAGTAGGTGTCGTTGATGTCATACACCAGGCCGGCGTACGGGGTGGTCACCTTGTGTTCGCGGTCGTCGTTCTCGCCTTCGCTCTTCCAGTCGGTGTAGCGGGCGCCGATGATCAGCTTCAACGGATCGGCCAGTGACAGGCGTGCGGCGGCGTAACCGGCCTTCTGGGTGATGGTGCCCTGGCTGGCCAGTGCCAGCGGGTTCCAGTTCGGCTCGCTGATGTTGCCGGTCCAGTGCAGGTAGCTGGTGAACGGGTCCCAGGTCTTGCCGGCGCCACCGACCTGGTAGTCGCCGTAGTTGGCATAGTCGCGCTTGTTGTAGCTCAGTCCGGCCATGAACTGGTGCTCGCGGCCGAACAGCTGGAACGGACCGTCAACGTAGCCATCAACACCGGTGACCTTGCGCTCGGTGTTGTAGAAACCCGCGGAAGGCGAGATGCCCGTGCCGTTGGTTCTGTCGAAGTTCGATGCGCCCGTGGTCCAGTCGTTGTATGCCGGGTAGAACAGCTTGTCGTCGGCCTTGGTCTCATCGTGCGTGGCACCGACCTTGAACTTCCAGCCATTGCTGAAGGCGTGCTGCAGGGTGGCGAACGCGCGCTTGCTGGTGGTGTCCCAGTAGGTCCAGTCCGGGCTGGCGTTGAACGATTCGTCATAGCCGGTGCGCGAGCCATCGGAGTACAGCATCGGGAAGCCGCCCCAGGTCGCGCCGTTGGCGCGCTTCTGCTGGTAGTCGTAGCCCACGCTCAGCTGGGTGTCCGGGGTCAGGTCGGCGTCGATGACCGCATAGCCCAGCGTCTTGCGCTGGTTGTAGCGATCCATCTGGCCGTCGGTGTCCAGGTAGCTGCCGATCACGCGGCCGCGCACGGTGCCGCTGGCGTTCAGCGCACTGCCCACGTCCACGGTGGTGCGGGTGCGGCCCCAGCTGCCGACGTTCACCGAGGCGCTGCCGGTCAGTTCGGCGCTGTCGGCATGCTTGCGGATCAGGTTCACCGACGCGGACGGATTGCCGGCACCACTGAGCAGGCCGGTGGCACCACGCACCACCTCCACGCGGTCGTACAGCGCCAGGTCCAGGCCGGAATCACAGTAGCTCCAGTTCTGCACCATCTGCGTCGGCAGGCCATCGAACTGGTAGGCATCAATGTAGAAACCGCGCGCGTAGAACTCGGTGCGTTCGCTGTCGGACTGGGTGCTGGTCACGCCGGTGGTGTTGGCCAGCACGTCGATGATGTCGTCGAGGTTCTGATCTTCGATGCGCTGGTGGCTGATGATGCTGATCGACTGCGGGATCTCGCGCGGGGCCAGGTCGAAGCGGGTACCGGCCGAGGTGCGGCGCACCGAATAGCCTTCGGCGCGTTCACCCTTCACCACCACCTTGTCGAGGTTGGTCGGATCGGCGGCGGTTTCGGCGAAGGCGGCCGGGGCCACGGTGCAGAGAACGGCGAGCACGGCAACGGACAGCCGTTGTGGCTGCGGCGTACGGAAGACGGAACGGGTCATGGGGGTCCTGGACGAGCACGCGCGCTCGGCCGGCATCCAGAGGCGAGGCGCTACGGGTGGGAAACGGACGGGCAGGCCGTCCTGGCACCACCGGAAACGAAAGAAATGGTAATACGAACTATTCCTATTTACAAATCATGAACAGATCGATCTGCGGGCGTGCAGTGGCAGTCAGCGCAGCAGTGGCAGCGGGTTTCGCGCGCCGTCGGTGCCGTAGACGCCCCAGTGCAGGTGCGGCGGCGTGCCCTTGGCGTTGCCGCTGTCGCCGACATGGCCGAGCAGATCGCCGGGCTGCACCACCTGGCCGCGTGCCAGGCCGTCGGCCCAGGCCTCCAGATGCGCGTAGTAGTAGCGTTCGTGTCCGGGCCCAATCACCCAGACCTGACGCCCGCCGAGCCCGCGTTCGCTGACATCCGCGACGACACCGGCCGTGGCGCTGCGCACTGGGGTGCCGCGTTTGGCGAAGATGTCGATGCCGGCGTGGGAGCGGTCACGGCCACGTGGCGCGCCGAAGGTATCGGCGATCTGGCGTGGCCGCACGCCGTCCACCGGCACCGGTAGTTGCGTGGCCGGCGGCATCCGCGAGAGCGCCCACAGCATCTTCGGTGCGACCGCCCATGGGCTGTTCCACAGCGTCATCGCCGCGACGAGCGCAATGGCCAGCCACAGGCCACGCAGCAACCAGCGGCGCAGGCGGTGGGCGTGGGAGGACGGTGTATTCATGGCTCGACGCTACAGAACCGGTGTCAGCGGGACCTCGAAACTCCGCTTCAACGTGCCCAGCGCCACCGAGGTGCGGAAGCGCTCGATGTTGTCATCGCCGCCGAACAACCGCTCGGTGATGGCCTCGTACTCTTCCATCGACGCCGCCGAAAGCAGCAGCAGGAAATCGCCATCGCCGGTGATGGAGTAGCACTGCTGCACCGCAGGGTCGTCCTGCACGCGGCGCCTGAACGGCGCCACGCGGTCGCGCTGCTCGCTGACCACGCGCACCTCGACGATGATGGTCAGCGGCCGACCGATCTTGGCTGCGGCGACCACCGCCACGTTGGCCGCGATCACGCCACTGTCCTGCAGGCGCTTGATGCGCCGTTGCACGGCCGGGGTGGACAGGTGCACGGACTCGGCGATTTCGCGCTGCGGCAGGGTGTTGTCCCGCTGCAGGAGGTCGAGGATGGCGCGGTCGAAACTGTCGAGCACGGGAGCGATGGCCATGGCGAGCAGAAGTTGCACGAACAGGCTGTCAATTGAGCCAAGTGCTCGGCGCCGACGCAATAGACTTTGCGCATGCAGACCTCACGACTTGCGCCGATGTTGCCGGCGCTGGCGGTGCTCGGCTCGGTCACCTCGCTGGCCATCGGCACTTCCTACGCAAAACACCTGTTCCCGCTGATCGGTGCGCAGGGCACCAGCGCGCTGCGCGTGGGCTTTTCAGCGCTGTTGCTGCTGCTGTTCTGGCGGCCATGGCGCTGGAAGACCAGCCGCGTGGATGCAATCACCATCCTGCGCTACGGGCTCACCCTGGGGCTGATGAACCTGCTGTTCTACATGGCCCTGCGCACGATTCCCTTCGGCATCGCGGTGGCCATCGAGTTCACCGGGCCGCTGACGGTGGCGATGCTGTCATCACGACGCCCGATCGATTTCCTCTGGGTGGGCTGCGCGGCGGTGGGGCTGCTGTTGCTGCTGCCGATCGGCGGTGGCCCCGCGCTGGACCCGGCCGGTATGCTGTACGCGATGGGCGCTGCGGCCTGCTGGGGCCTGTACATCGTGTTCGGCAAGCGTGCCGGTCATCTGCATGCCGGGCACTCGGTCTCGCTGGGGCTGCTGGCGGCGTCTCTGGTGGTGGTACCGGTGGGCGTGGTGCATGCCGGTGCCGCGCTGCTCGACCCGAAGATCCTGGCGGCGGGCCTGCTGGTGGCACTGGTGTCCAGCGCGATCCCGATGTCGCTGGAAATGATGGCGCTCAAGCGCCTGCCGAAGGAGACCTTTGGCATCCTGATCAGCATGGAGCCGGCGGTGGCCGCGCTGTGGGCGATGCTGTTGCTGCACGAGCACCTGCACGGGCTGCAGTGGCTGGCGATCGGCTGCACGGTGCTGGCCTCGGTGGGTAGCACGATGACCGCGCGGCGGTTGAAGGTGCCGGTGGCGCAGACCGGGTAGCGCCGGGCGATGCCCGGCGGAGAGCGTGCCAATCAAGGTTGGCACCCACCAGGAATGGTCAGCGCAGGGCGTCGGCCGGGACGTCGATCTGCATCGCCAGGGCGAGGTGATCGGAGAACGCGGCCGGTACGGCTTCCACGGTGCGGGTCTGCAGGCCGCTGCTGACCAGGATGTGGTCGATGGCGCGGTCCGGGCGCCAGCTGGGGAAGGTCGGCACGATGCAGCCCGGGGGCTGCAGCCGGGTCTTCTGGTACAGCACCTGCATTTCCGGGCGCTCGGCCAGGCAGTTGAAGTCGCCCATCAGCACCGCGTTGGGGTGGTCGGACAACAGCTCGGCGATGAAGCCCAGCTGCGACATCCGCGATCCCGCGCCCAGCGACAGATGGGCCACCGCCACCGCCAGGCCATCGGCGCCATCGCCGAACTTGGCCAGCAGCACGCCGCGCCCGCCGATGCGGCCGGGCAGGGCGTGATCCTGCACTTCAACCGGTTCCAGTTTGCTCAACAGGCCGTTGGCGCTGGAGGCGACCCCACCCATGCGCCGGTTCGGCTGGTGGCTCCAGTAATTGAATCCGGCGCGCTGGGCCAAATAGTGGGTCTGGTTGGTGAAGCCCGAGCGCAGGCTGCCCGGGTCGGCCTCCTGCAGGCCGACGATGTCATGGTCGCGCGCCAGGGTGGCGATCGCGTCAAGACTGCTGCGCTTGCGACCCGCCGGCAGCGCATGTGACCAGCTGCGGGTCACATAGTCGCTGTAGCGGCGGGTACTTGAGCCGGCCTGGATGTTGGCCGTCAGCAAGCGCAGGGTCCGTGTACGGGGGGAATTCACGGCCGGGAAACGCTTCTCTTGGATCAGTGAGCCTGGGCCGCACCGCGTTCGCGGGCGATCAGGTGGTCGGCGATCCGCAGCATGTCCGGGAAGCTCTTGCCCTTCACCAGGTACTTGCCGTTGACGATGATCGACGGGGTGCCGCTGATCTGGCTGCGCTGCGCGAACTGCTTGGCCGAGTTGGTCTTGGCATTCACTGCGAAGCTGCCCATGGTGGCGGCGAACTGCTTCGGATCCACGCCGTAGGCACCGTAGAACTTGGCGATGTCTTCCACCGAATCACGGCCGCGCTCGCCCTTCAGGGTCTTCTGCGAGTGGATGGCGGCGTACAGCGCTTCGTGGGTCTTCTCCTGCACGCCCAGGGTCTGCGCGGCGTAGAAGGCACGGGCGTAGTCATCCCAGGTGCCGCCGAACATGGCCGGCACGTAGACGAAGTTCACGTCGCCCGGCAGGCCGGCCTTCCACGGGCCGACCAGCGGCTGGAATGCGGCGCAGGCCGGGCAGACGTAGCCGAAGATCTCGGTCACTTCGATCTTGCCGGTGGCCGGCTGGAACGGCTGGCCGTTCGGGATCACCTGGTAGTCGGCACCTTCCACCGGGGCCGGGCCGGTCAGTGCGGCGGTGGTCGGGGCCGGTGCGGTGGCCGGAGCCGCTTCGGCCGGGGCCTTCTCGCCTTCAGCGGCAGCCGGCGCGGCGCCTTCGCTGCCCGCCGCCGGCGCAGCAGTCGGTTCGGTGGTGGCTGCCGGGGCTGCAGCCGGTTCGGCCGGGGCCGCGGTGGTGTTGGTGCTGCCATCATCAGCCTTGCAGGCAGCCAGGATCGGCAGCAGCGCTGCGAGGGCGAGGGCGTAACGGATCTTCATGGAAACGTCTCCAGCATCTGGAATGGTGGGGCCGGCGCCAGGCGCCGGCCAGAGGGAAATGATGACATGCGGCGGCGACAGCGCCGTGTCGGTGGTGGGTGTTGGTTCAGCGGCCGCGGGCAGCGCGGGCCTGGGCGATCAGCGCCGAGGCGATGCGCAGCTGGTCGTCGAAGCTGTTGCCACGCACCAGGTACTGGCCGTTGATGATCAGCGCCGGGGTCCCCGGGATCCTGGTGCGCTGGGCGAACGCGCGCGCGGCATCGACCTTCTTCTGTACGGCGTCGCCGCGCAGGGCCTGCAGGTAACGGTCCGGGGTCACGCCATACGCCTTGTAGAAGGTGGCGAGCTCATCGGCCGAGACGTTCTGCATCGGCAGCGATCCCTGCTCGTGCAGGGCCTTGAACACGGCAGCGTGGCTGCGCTTGGCCACGCCGACCTCGTCGGCGGCGTAGTAGGCCAGTGCCCAGGCATCCCAGGCGCCACCGAAGGCAGCCGGGACCGGGGTGAAGCGCACGTCGGCCGGCAGCTTGGCCGCCCAGGCTTCCAGCTGCGGTTCGAAGTGGGCGCAATGCGGGCAGGTGTAGCCGAAGACCTCGACCACCTCGATCTTGCCGGCCAGCGGCTGGAACGGGCCCGGCTGGGCGATGCGCTCGTAGTCTTTGCCCTCGACCAGCGGGGCATTGGCGGGGGTAGCGGCGCAGGCTGCCAGCGGCAGCAGCACCAGCACGGACAACAGCAGGCGGGAAATCAACCTCATCGACACGCATCTCCGTTGAAAAAAGCAACGCCGGCGCGGTCGCCGGCGTGAAGGAAACATACCGCAGGCGCGGGCCGTGGTGGCGGCCCGGGCCGACCAGTGGTGGTCAGGGGGCGGCAGCCGGTTGCGCCGACGGGGGGCAGTGGCCACATCGTCGGCCTTGTTGTGCAGGCCCTGCAGGTAGCTCGACAGCGCCTGCCCCTCCTGCTCGCTCAGCTTCTGCGCGACTGTCGCCATGATCTGGAAGTGGGCCTTGTCGGTCTCGTTGGTCTGGCCGACCTGGTATTCCTGCAGGCGGCGCGCGACATAGCTGGCGTGCTGACCACCGATGTGCGGATAGGCCGGACCCGGATTACCGGCACCGCTGGGGCCGTGGCACGCCATGCAGGCCGGCAGGCCGCGCTTGGCGTCGCCGCCACGGTACAGCTGCTGGCCGATCTCGTAGAACTTCATGCCCTTGTACGGGCCGTCGGTGACTGCCGTGTCATCGGCGATGCCGGCGGTGGCCTTCTGCGTGGCGAAGAACGCGCCGATGTCGCGCATGTCCTGCGGGGTGAGATTCTGCACGAACGGCACCATCGCCACCGCCGCACCGGAGCTGCGCTGCCCATTGGCGATCAGGGCCATCTGCTGGGCGACGTAGCGTTCGCTCTGGCCGGCGATGGACGGGTACATCTCCACCGTGGAATTGCCGTCGGCGCCATGGCAGGCCGCGCAGGCCGAGGCCTTGGTCTGGCCGGCCTTGGCATCGCCCCAGTGGGTCTTGCTGAAATCCACCTCCAGCGAGGCGGTGTTGATCGGCCCGTTGTCGGGCAGCGGGGTCAACGTGGTCTGCGCGAACGCAGCAGCGGCAACGACTACAGCAGTGGCAAGGGCGGATACGGCAAGAACGCGAGCGTGGCGCATGCTGAAGCTCCGTATGGACCGGGCCGGGCGGTGGCCGCCGGCATCGCCCGGATTATCAACGCCGTTTCCGCGCACGGTCAACGCAGCAGTGCAGCAAAATGCCCGCAGGGGCCGCCGGCACGGGCGCGCGGCGCCGCAACATGCGATCCTAGGCACATGTCATTGCTCATCGAACGCGCCCGTTACCACCTTTCGGCCCACAACGTGCGGCAACTGCCGCCCGACGAAGGGGCCGAAGTGGCCTTCGCCGGCCGCTCCAACGCCGGCAAGTCCAGTGCGCTCAACGCGCTGACCCGCCAGAACGCCCTGGCCCGTGTCTCCAAGACCCCTGGCCGTACCCAGCAGCTGGTGTTCTTCCAGGTCACCCCGGAAGCGCATCTGGTCGACCTGCCAGGTTACGGCTATGCAAAGGTGCCGCTGGACCTGCAGGCGCACTGGCAGGCCTTCATCGACAAGTATTTCCGCACCCGCGAAGCCCTGAAGGGGCTGGTGGTGGTGATGGACATCCGCCATCCGCTGAAGGACTACGACCGGCAGATGCTGTCCTACGCCGTGCAGCGCGGCCTGCCGGCGCACGCCCTCCTGACCAAGGCCGACAAGCTCAGCCGCAGCCAGCAGATGCAGTCCCTGCAGAAGGTGCGCAAGGAACTGCAATCGGCCTACGGCGACAGCGTCAGCGTGCAGGTGTTCTCCGGCGAAGACCGTACCGGCGTGGACGAAGCCCGCGGCGTGATCGGCGGCTGGCTGGGGCTGGAATAAGGCATTTCCGGTCGCCCGGCTGGCAGCCGGGCGCTACCCGATCGGTGGGTGCCGACCTTGGTCGGCACACCCTCACAACGGCGAATACTCCGCCGGCACCCACGCATAGGCCTTACCCTCGCCACGCACATGGCCCAGGCCGGGGAACGGCAGGTGCGCACCGGCCACCCACCAGCCGTTGGCGGTGGCCTGCTGCAACAGCGCCCGCCGGCTGGCGATGGCCGCCTTGCGGTCCGAATCCGCCTCGAATGCCGCTTCCGGATGCGCGAACTGCACCGCGTGGAAGTGCAGCACATCGCCCCACACCAGCAGTGACTGGCCCTGGCTGTCGAACCGGTAGGAGACATGGCCGGGGGTATGGCCATGGGTGTCCATCGCCACCGCGCCGCCGGGCAGGGCGTCGCCGGGGCTGAAGGTGCGCAGGTGGCCGTTGGCCTGGTATGGCGCGACCGCATTGCGTGCCAGCGGGAAGGCGAAGCGCACGCCCTTTGGCGCGGTGCCCTCGCTGGCCGGGTTGAGCCAGTAATCGGCATCCGCCTTGGACAGCCACACCGTGGCATTGGGGTAGGCCGGCTTGCCCTGCGCGTCGAGTACGCCGCACAGGTGGTCCGGATGGGCGTGGGTCAGCAGCACCTCATCCACCTCGGCCGGGTCCACGCCGGAGGCGCGCAGATTGCCCAGCACCTGGCCCAGGCCGGGGCCGAAGCACTGCGCGGTGCCGGTGTCGACCAGGGTCAGGTGGTTGCCCTGGCGGATCAGGAACGCAT
The DNA here is from genome assembly GCF_900186865.1 of Stenotrophomonas maltophilia. NCBI lineage: Bacteria > Pseudomonadati > Pseudomonadota > Gammaproteobacteria > Lysobacterales > Lysobacteraceae > Stenotrophomonas > Stenotrophomonas maltophilia. Next base: position 4,203,074 of record NZ_LT906480.1, on the reverse strand, counting down.
TGATCGCGGTCTGCAGGCCCTTCTTGTCTTCCGGCACGTAACGGCCTTCCAGCAGGCGGCTGACCAGTGTCGGCGGCACGTCCACCACTTCCTGCCGACCCAGCGCGACCACGCCGTCGAACAGGGCGGTGACCTGCAGCGCACCGACGCGCTGGTGATAGACGCCGGGCACCTGCTGGGTGGGGGCGGGCGAAGTGGCCTCGGCCAGCGCGCACAGCGGCAGGGACGACAGTGCCAGCAGCAGGGCGCCGCGCAGCGGCAGGTGACGCAGGGTCATGGCGGTTCTCGGTGGATGACGGGCGGTTCCGTTGCCGCATAGCGTGCCGTGGCCGGCGTGTGCACGGCGCTCAAACCGCTGCGCGGAATGCTCAGGGAAGGGGTGTTGTCTGCAGGGCTGCGCCCTGCACCCGCAGAGGCAACGGCCGCAGCCAAAGCAACGTCAAAAACTGGTTTCCTGTGGGTGGGATGGCGGGGTGGGTCCGGTTGCGGGAGACGCCGTAAACCCGTCCATGGGGGCTTGGCCGCGGCATCCATGCCGCGGACACTCCCGCAACCGGACCCACCCCGCCTTCGACAGTTTTCCGCGATCTGTCAGCTCGTGGGGTCAGATCCGTTTTCCGCAGGAAAACGGATCTGACCCCACAGTTTCATTCGATATCTGACAGATGTGTCGACCAAGGTCGACACCTACCAACAGTCGCGAAGATCTGTCAGAGGTGGGGCGGTGTGGGTGGGCAGGACCGTTGGCGCCATGGATGGCGCCATCGAGCCCCCATGGGTGAGGGCGCTTTGCTTGCGAAGCACTGCTTCGCAAGCGCCCGAACGCACAGCCGCCAGCGGCTGGGCCGGACCCCGGAAGGGGGGTTTACGGCGTGTCCTGCCCACCCACACCGTCCCGCCATCCCACGGAATGCCGCTCTGGCTCTGGCTTTGGCCGTTGCCGTTGCCGTTGCATTGAGCAGGTGCAGGGCTGCAAGCCCTGCCGAACCCCCTCAAATGTCTGTGGGAGCCAGTCCGTACTGCTCGGCGAAGCGCTTGCTGAAACTCGCTGCAGACCGGTAGCCCGCACGCGCTGCCACGGTCTTCAACGGCAGGTCGGTGGTGTAGAGCAGCTGCATGCCATGCGCCAGCCTTGCCTCGGTGAGCAGCTGGCGCAGGCTGGTGTCCTCGGCGGCGAGGCGACGGCGCAGGGTCGCGCCGCTCAGCGCGAACTGTTCTTCCACATCGCGCGATTGCCAGTCGCGTGCGGGTTCGGCGGCGATGCGGTCGCGGATCTGTTCGCCCAGGCTCGGTGCCTGCGGCAGCAGCAGGTTGCCGTGGCCCTGCCGGCACAGGGTCAGTACCAGCGAGGCCAGGGCCAGCCGCGCTTCGCTGTAACGACCGTCCTGCAGCGATTGCCGCCACTGGCGCAGCACCGCGCCATGATCGATCAACGGCAGTCGCGCCATCGCCTGGCCTGGCGCGGGAAGCTCCTCGCTCCACAGCGTGCGTGCGGCCGCCAGCACTTCGGCACACAGCGGCACGATGGCACTGAGGTAGCGGCCACTGCGTGGGTCGGGGGTGTTGACCACATCGATGCGGCAGCGCTGGGTCAGCAGCAGGATGTCGCCGGGGATGAACTCCAGCGACTGGTGCGCGGTACGCACCTGCTTGCGGCCTTCCAGTAGGATCGCGAACTGCGGTTGCGGAATCTCCACCGAGCTGGCGCCATGTTCGCGCCGCGCGGTGATGCACGCATAACCTTCGGCGCGTGCGCAGCCGGCCAGGCTGGCCATCTCGGCCAGCAGTGCGGTAACTGGCGGCAGCATGCCGGTCATGTCACCTGGGCGCCGAACAGGCGACCGACGCCTGCAGCGGCGGCCATTGCCAGTGCACCCCAGAACATCACCCGTATTGCGCCGCGTACCGGCGGGGCGCCGCCGGCCTGGGCTGCCACCGCGCCGGTCAGGCACAGGCCGAGCAGGGTACTGGCCGTGGTCATCAGTGCGACCTTGTCGACCGGCGCCAGCAGGGCGGTCAGCACTGGCAGCGCCGCACCGCAGGTGAACGCACCGGCCGAGGCCAGCGCTGCCTGCAGCGGGCGGGCGCGCAGGGTATCGGTGATGCCCAGTTCGTCGCGGGCGTGGGCACCCAGCGCATCGTGGGCGGTGAGCTGTTCGGCCACCTGCCGCGCCAGCGCAGGCTCCAGGCCGCGGTGGCGGTAGATCGCGGCCAGCTCCTCCAGTTCGCTGTGCGGATCGTCGCGCAGCTCGCGCTTTTCCATTGCCAGGTCGGCCGCTTCGGTGTCGGCCTGGGTCTGCACCGAGACATATTCGCCCGCCGCCATCGACATCGCGCCGGCCACGGTACCCGCCACGCCGGTGGCCAGGATGGTCGCAGCCGAGGCGCCGCTGGCGGCCACGCCGACCACCAGGCCAGCCACCGAGACGATGCCATCGTTGGCGCCCAGCACGGCGGCTCGCAGCCAGCCGACGCGCTCGGAGCGATGCAGTTCGGGGTGTCGTGAATGGCGGCTCATGGCTCTGAGTGTACGAGGGTCAAGAGGGCGTCGGTAGGATGCTGAAACCCGTCACCGTCGCATGACGCAACGGGGTGCCACGCTATAGTGCGCCCTTGCGATGGAAGGCCGCGAGCCCCACATCCCCCGCCACCGTCCAGCGAGCCTTTCCCTTGTCGAGCCCCAGCCACGTCGCCGATACCCCCATTACCGACCGCTCGCAGCTGGTGGAGGTGATCGCCTCCGGCGAGAAGCCCCGCGCGCAGTGGCGCATCGGCACCGAGCACGAGAAGTTCGGGTTCCGCCTGGATGACCTGCGCCCGCCGACCTTCGAAGGCGAGCGCGGCATCGAAGCGCTGCTCAACGGCCTGGTCCGCTTCGGCTGGGAGCCGGTGCAGGAGAACGGCAACACCATCGCCCTGCTGCGCGATGGCGCCTCGGTGACGCTGGAACCGGCCGGCCAGCTGGAACTGTCCGGCGCGGCGCTGGAGACCATCCACCAGACCTGCGTGGAGACCGGCACCCACCTCAACGAAGTGGCACAGGTGGCCGGCGAACTGCAGCTGGGTTTCCTCGGCATGGGCTTCCAGCCGAAGTGGAAGCGCGACGAGATGCCCTGGATGCCCAAGGGCCGCTACAAGATCATGCGTTCGTACATGCCCAAGGTCGGTTCGCTCGGCCTGGACATGATGACCCGCACCTGCACGGTACAGGTGAACCTGGACTACGCGACCGAAGCGGACATGGTGAAGAAGTTCCGCGTATCGCTGGCGCTGCAGCCGATCGCCACCGCGCTGTTCGCCGATTCGCCGTTCACCGAAGGCAACCCGAACGGCTACCTGAGCTACCGCTCGCACATCTGGACCGACACCGACGCCGCTCGCACCGGCATGCTCGACTTCGTGTTCGAGGACGGCTTCGGTTACGAGCGCTATGTCGATTACCTGCTCGACGTGCCGATGTACTTCTCCTACCGGGATGGCATCTACCACGACGCCAGCGGGCAGAGCTTCCGCGATTTCATGCAGGGCAAGCTGCCGGTGCTGCCGGGTGCACTGCCGACGCTGCGCGACTGGTCGGACCACATGACCACTGCGTTCCCGGAAGTGCGCCTGAAGAAGTACCTGGAAATGCGCGGCGCCGATGGTGGTCCGTGGAGCCGCCTGTGTGCGCTGCCGGCGTTCTGGGTCGGGCTGCTGTACGACGACACCGCACTGGATGCCGCCTGGGACCTGGTGCGTGACTTCACCCTGGCCGAGCGTCATGCACTGCGCGACGGTGTGCCGAAGCATGCGATGAGCCTGCCGTTCCGCAATGGCACGGTGCGCGACCTGGCCCGCGAAGCCGTGAAGATTTCCGTCGAAGGCCTCAAGCGCCGCGCGGCGCGCAATGCCGACGGCCAGGACGAGAGCAAGTTCCTGGACGTGCTGCAGGAGATCGTCGAATCCGGGCTGACCCCGGCCGAGCGCAAGCTGGCGCTGTTCCATGGCCGCTGGCACGGCGACGTCGATCCGGTGTTCCGCGAATTCGCGTACTGAGTGGATTGCGGTAGTGCCGGCCGCTGGCCGGCAGCCAGGCGGGGGCGCCGGCCAGCGGCCGGCACTACCAGAAAAAAACCCCGGCATTGCCGGGGTTTTTCATTTTCCACATCTGCCTTGGATCAGGCGGCGTTCTTCATCGTCGCCATGTCGATCACGAAGCGGTAGCGCACATCGTTCTTCGCCATGCGTTCCCAGGCCTCGTTGACGTTCTTGATGTCGATCATCTCCACATCGCTGACGATGCCGTGCTCGGCACAGAAGTCCATCATTTCCTGGGTTTCAGCCATGCCGCCGATCGCCGAGCCGGTCAGGTGCTTGCGGCCGAAGATCACGCTGCCACCGGTCAGCGGCGGGTCCAGTTCGGTCAGCACGCCGACCAGGCACATGGTGGCTTCACGCTTGAGCAGGCCCATGTACGGGTTGGTGTCATGGCCGACCGGGATGGTGTTGAGCAGGAAGTCGAAGCTGCCCGCGTGCGCCTTCATCTGCGCGGCATCGCGCGAGACCAGCACCTCATCGGCGCCCAGGCGCTTGGCGTCGGCACCCTTTTCCGGCGTGGTGGTGATCATCACCACGTGCGCGCCGAGTGCCTTGGCGAACTTCACGCCCATGTGGCCGAGGCCACCGAGGCCGATCACGCCGACCTTCTGGCCCGGGCCGACCTTCCAGTGGCGCAGCGGCGACCAGGTGGTGATGCCGGCGCAGAGCAGCGGCGCGGCGGCCTTCAGGTCGAGGGTGTCGGACACCTTCACCACGAAGCGCTGTTCGACCACCACGTGGTCGGAATAGCCGCCGTAGGTCGGCGCGCCGCTTTCGCGTTCACGGCCGTTGTAGGTCCAGGTCGCGCCCTCTGCGCAGTACTGCTCCAGGTCGTGCTCGCAGGCATCGCAGTGGCGGCAGGAGTCGACCATGCAGCCGACGCCGGCGTGGTCGCCGACCTTGAAGCGGGTGACGTTGCTGCCGACCTCGGTCACGCGGCCGATGATCTCGTGGCCTGGCACCATCGGGTAGATCGAGCCACCCCAGTCGTCGCGGGCCTGGTGCAGGTCGGAGTGGCAGATGCCGCTGTAGAGAATCTCGATGCGCACATCGTCCGGGCCGACCGCGCGGCGTTCGAACTCGAAGGGCACCAGCGGGTCGGTATGGGAGTGGGCGGCGTAACCACGGGCGAGGGACATGGGGAATGCTTGGCAGGGTTTGTCGAAAGGCGTTTTACAATACGCCCCGTACCCAGCCGCAAGAAGCACGGATATCGGCATGATTCATCAAGTGAAACTGCACAATCATGGCCACTGACAATCTCACCCACCTGGCCGCGTTCGCGGCGGTCGCCCGTCACCGCAGCTTCCGCCGTGCCGGCGCCGAGCTGGCGCTGTCGACCTCGGCGGTGAGCTATGCCATCCGCGCGCTGGAGGAACGGTTGGGCGTGGGCCTGTTCCATCGCACCACCCGCAGCGTGGCCCTGACCGAGGCCGGGCAGCGCCTGCTGGAACGCCTGCAGCCCGCGCTGGGCCAGGTGAATGACGCGCTGGAGGAGATGAACCAGTTCCGCGCCGCGCCGGCGGGCCTGCTGCGTATCAATGCTACCCGCGCCGCAGTGCCGACCCAGTTGGGGCCACGGCTGGCGCGCTTCCTGCACGCCCATCCCGACGTGCGGGTGGAGCTGACCGAGAACGATGGCCTGGTCGATATCGTTGCCGAAGGCTACGACGCCGGCGTGCGCCTGCACGAGTTCGTACCCGAGGACATGGTGGCGGTGCCGATGGGCCCACCGCTGCGTGGCTTGATTGTCGGCTCGCCGGACTACCTGCGGCGGCGCCCGGCGCCACAGCATCCGCGCGACCTGGCCGCACACGAATGCATCCGCTTCCGCTTCGCCAGCGGGCATCTGTACAAGTGGCAGTTCGAGCGCGGTGGGCAGGCGCTGGAGATCGATGTACCGGGGCGGCTGACGCTGTGCGAGCAGGGCACCGTGGTCAGAGCGGTACTCGATGGCATCGGCCTGGCCTATGTGCTGGAAGACACCGCCCGCCCGTACATCGAATCCGGCCAGATGGTGGCAGTGCTGGAAGACTGGAGCGAACCGTTCGCCGGCTTCGCGCTGTACTACCCGAAGCAGCGGCAGATGCCCGGTGCGTTGCGCGCGTTCGTGGACATGCTGCGCGAGTGAGTTACTGCAGGAGTGCCGACCAACGGTCGGCACCCACCGGGGCAGGCCATTGCCGACCAACGGTCGGCACCCACCGTGGAAGGCCATTGCCGACCAACGAATCGGGACCGGCCGGTAGATCCACGCCACGCGTGGATGGAACAACCTTACGGCGCCTGCAACACCGGCGCCAAGAACGCCACGCAGTCGCGCAGGTGCACGTCCACCGGCGCATCCTCGGCCACCACACCGATCACGCGTTCGCGCAGCGGCTCGGCCACGGCCATCGCCAGCAGCAATCGCGCCATGCGAACAGGATCACCCTCGCGCAGCAGCCCACGCTGTTGCTGGCGCGCCAGCCAGTCGGCCAGCAGCGCACGGCCGCGTTCGATGCCGTTGTCCAGATAGGCCTGCAGCAGCGCGTCCTTGCCGGGAAAGTCGGTGGCCAGCAGGCGGAATACCTGCACCGCCTGCGCCGACAGCGCCTGCGCGCACACCGCGTGCAGGATGTCCTGCAGCAACGGCACGACCTCTTGGGCATTGCGCGCATCGCGCTGCAGTTGTGGCGCGAAGCCGTCGGTCCACTCACGCACCGCCAACCCAACCAGTTCCTCGCGGTTGCTGGCGTGGCGGTAGACGGTCTTCTTCGCCACCCCGGCGTGCGCCGCCACCGCTTCGATGGTGGTGGCCTCGTAGCCCTGCGCCAGCAGCAGTTCCAGCGTGGCCTGCAGCACGGCGTGGCGGACTTCGGCTTCCGGCCGCGCAGGGCGGCCGCGGCGGCGGGTCGGTGATGTGGGCTCGGGCACGGTGGTGCTGTTCATTGCGCCCATCTTACCGCATCCGGACAATTGCGAAACGGATAGCGTTTCCGTATTGTCGGGACTCCCAACACCGCAGGAGACCCCGATGGATACCGCTGTGAACGCCCGCGCCTGGCTGGACCACCACGATCTGCTTGACCCGGCACCGATGCACCTGGAGACCGTCATCCAGCGCCGCGAAGACGGCACCCTGCTGGTGGCGGTGCGCACCGATCTGCACGGCTGCAAGGGCCGCATGCTCGACTGGTGGTTCACCTTCTTCGAGACCACCCAGCACATCCGCTGGTGGCATCCGGTCGATCATGTCGAGCATCGCGGCTGGGACGCGGCCTGGCAGCGCGGGCGCAGCTACCACGGCGCCAGCATCCATGCCGTGGAATCACTGGCCGACATTCCGCCGGTGGCGGCGCGCCTGAAGTTCCATGACCCGCGCACGTTGCTGGTGCCCGAGCGCCTGCAGGCGGCACAGGATGCAGGCGATGTATCGGCGGTGATCGCCGCGCGAATCGGCTTCGGCGACCAGGTCCGTCTGGATGCAAACGCTGACCCCTGCGACGGGCAGATGCTGCACGTCGCACGCGATACGCCGTTTGGCTGTGTGCTGCGCAGCCGCTTCGTGCTCGGCCTGGACAGCACCGATCCGCACCGCGATGCCGGCGATGCGGTCGGGCTGGGCCTGCTCAAGCACTGCTACACGGAGTTCAGCTTCCTCTCGCGCCTGCTGCCGTCGCTGTACTACGGCGAGCGCGCCAACGGCGAAGCGGTGCCGTTGCCGTGGTGAACGGCGCAACGGCCATTCGACCAGCGCGTCGTAGCCTTCGCCACTGAACTGGATCAGGCAGAAGCCGTGGCCGAACGGATCGGCCAGCACGGCGATGTGCCCCCAGCGACGCTCGCGTACGGATTGCTCGAGCGTCGCTCCGGCTGCGACTGCACGTACCAGCGCGGCTTCGATGTCATCCACCACCCAATCCAGGTGCAGCGGCGTCCAATGGCGCTCGTAGTCGCGCACGTCGCCGTCTTCGGTGGCGGCGCTGCCGGCGTCGTTGTGCAGCAGGTAGAGCGGCGTTGGCCCACCGAGCAGCTCCACGGCGCCCGGGCCGAGACGGCGGCCGATGCGCAGGCCGAAGGCCCGGATGTAGAAGTCTTCGGCGGCGGCCAGGTCGGGCACGTCGAGGTTGACGATGAAGCTGTGGGCAGTGGCGTTCATGGCAGCGATGGGCGGCATCCGGTGGTCGCAGTCTAGTCCTGCCGCGTGCTGCGGCCGGTTCATCTCCTGCGCGGATTCGGGCAAGCTGGGCGGTCTCTATCGACAAGGACATCCATGAGCGCGCTATCCGGCATCGAACAGGCCACCGGCCAGTCCTTCCCGCCCCTGTTCAAGCAGCTGCACGCAGCGGATCGGTTGAGTTGGGGTGCTCCCCATCCGGAATGGTCCGAGGTGATATTTCCGACGCTGCAGGCGGATCCGCCGGTGCTGCTGTATGCCCAGGACTATGAGCCCCTGGAGGACGATGAGCTGCTCGAGGCGTGGCAGGAGCTGACTGCGGAGGATCATTACAATCCCCTGCGCACTGACCTGCAGTTGCTGCCCTTCGCGCGGACCGGCGGCGGCGACAGCTACTGCTTCTGGAGCAACGCGCCCGGCTTTGCCGAGCCCCCCGTCGTGCTGGTGTGGCATGACGATGATCGTGCCGATGTGCTGACGGCCAGCTATCAGGATTTCCTTTTCCGCAAGATGGTCGAAGCCGTTGCTGACTACCAGGGGCCGTACACGCTGCTGTCGCACGGCGAGCTGGCCAGCAACCTGCGGCGGTGGCTGCAGAGCCACCAGCCGTTCCTGCGCGATGACCAGTACGCAGCCCTGCAGCGGCTGTTCGCCCGCGTTGACGATATCGCTGAAGGAAACATCAGCGACGAGGATGCACAGGCCATCGTCGCTGAGGTGATCGGCTTCGAGCGGTTGGACGAGTCGTTCGCCTACGTGCGCGAGGACGCCTGAAGGCCGGGGTCGGATCCGCGCGCAGCGTGGCTCTGACGCCTTGTTCGCCGAACAGGGGGCAGAGCCCTTTCCGTTGGAAAGGGATCCGACCCCGTGGGGGCCCCGTGGGGGATCAGCCCGCGGCCGGGTAGTCGAGGTAGCCTGCTTCGCCGCCCCCGTAATAGGTGCTGCGGTCGGGCGTGGCCAACGCGATGTTGCGCTGCAGGCGTTCGACCAGATCCGGGTTGGCGATGAACGGCTGGCCGAACGCGGCCAGGTCAATGGTGCCCGCTTCGACCAGCTGCAGGGCGCGTTCGCGGGTCATGCCACCTGCCAGGATGACGGTGCCACCGTAGGCCTGCCTGAACTGCCGCAGGAACGCCTCGCCCAGCACCGACTGGCCCGCCTGCAGGTTGTCGTTGAGGTGCACGTAGGCCAGCCCACGCTTGCCCAGTTCCTCGGCCAGGTACAGATAGGTGGCTTCATTGTCGGGATAGAACGGCATGTCGAAGGTGAGGTTGTTCGGTGCCAGGCGCACGCCGATGCGATGCGCACCGATACACTGCGCCATCGCATCGACGGTCTCCAGGATCAAGCGCGCACGATTGGGCAGCGAGCCGCCGTAGCGATCATCACGCTGGTTGATGAGCGGGTTGAGGAACTGCTCGAACAGGTAACCGTTGGCCGCATGCAGTTCGATGCCGTCGAAGCCGGCCGCAATGGCGTTGTCTGCCCCGCGCACGAAGTCGTCGACGATACCGGGGATCTCCGCAGTCTCCAGTGCACGTGCCGGAGTGGGATCGGCGTGGCCGCGGCTGCCATCGTCCAGGTACACGAACGAGGTGTTCTTCGGTGCGCTGGCCACCGGGCGGGTACCGGCGCTGACCGGTTGCCCACCGTCGGGCTGCAGCGAGGAATGCGACATGCGGCCGACGTGCCAGAGCTGGGCGAAGATCGTGCCCTGTGCGGCATGCACCGCCTCGGTGACACGCTTCCACCCGGCCACCTGCTCGGCCGACCAGATGCCCGGCACGTCGATGTAGCCCTGGCCCTGCGGCGAGACAGGCGTGCCTTCGCTGATGATCAGGCCGGCGCTGGCGCGCTGCCGGTAGTACTGCGCGGTGAGTTCGTTGGCGACCGCTCCGGGGTTGCGGGCACGGGTCATCGGCGCCATCGCGATGCGGTTGCGCAGGGAAGTGCCTGCAAGGTCGAAGGGGCGGAACAGGGCGGCGGTCATGTCGGTCATCTCGGTGCGGGGGAAGGCGCCAGCGGCGCGATGCACACAGGATGGAGTTGACATGCGGGCGCATAAAGCGCTTCGATCTCCCTGGGTGCGGGACTATTTGTCCCCAATGGAGCGCGAACGATGCTGCCGCTGGAATCGTTGAATGGCCTGGTCACGTTCGTCACCACGGCCCGCTCAGGCAGCTTCACCGAGGCCGCCGACGCGCTGGGCATCTCGCGCTCGGCGGTGGGCAAGGCCATCGCCCGGCTGGAAGCGCGGCTGGGGGTGCGCCTGTTCCACCGCACCACGCGGCGCATCGCGCTGACCACCGATGGCGAGGCGTACTACGCATCGTGCGCGGCGGCGCTGGAAGAAATCTCCGCCGCCGAGGCCTGCCTGGGTTCGGCCGGCCTGCCCAGCGGGCGGCTGCGCATCGACATGCCATCCTCGTTCGGGCGCCTGGTGGTGCTGCCGGTGCTGTTGCGGCTGTGCCGGCAGTACCCGGACCTGCAGTTGACGATGACCTTCACCGATCATTTCGTCGATCCCGTCGAGGAAGGCATCGACCTGCTGATCCGCTTCGGCGGGCTGCACCAGGCCGAGCATCTGGTGGCGCGGCGGCTGGGGCGCCAGCGACTGGTCACCTGCGCATCGCCGGAGTACCTGCAGGCGCACGGCGTGCCGCGCACGGTGGAGGAACTGGCGCAGCACCGCAGCATTGTTGGCTTCCGCCACGGGCAACCGGTGTGGTGGCGGATCGGTAGCGAGGAGGACGAAGGGACATTCATCCCGAATGCGCCGTATCAACTCAATGACGGCGACGCGGTGATCGAGGCAGCCATCGCCGGGCTTGGTATCTGCCAGATGCCGGTTTCACTGGTACGCCGCCACCTGGATTCCGGCGCGTTGCGGTCGGTGCTGGATGCGCACATGCAACGGCACATCGATATCCACGCGCTGTGGCCACCGACGCGCCACCTGCGGCCGAAGGTGCGCTACGTGGTGGATGAGCTGACCCGGTTGGCGGGTGAGGGATTGTTCGATTGAGCCGGCCAGGATTGAGTTCGTGACTTCGGCTTGTATACTGTCCCCCAGTATAGTTCCGAGATGGCCCGCCATGCCGCACTCCCCCGAAGAGAAGAAAAAGGTCCTGGCCCGCGTGCGCCGCATCCGCGGCCAGTGCGATGCGCTGGACCGCGCGCTGGAAGCCGGCGCCGACTGCGGGCCGGTGCTGCAGCAGATCGCCGCCATCCGTGGCGCGGTCAACGGCCTGATGTCCGAGGTGATGGAGGCTCATCTGCGCGAGGAGTTCGGGCAACCCGCAGCCTCCGATGAACAACGCGCCGAACGCGTGCGCGACATGAGCGCGTTGATCCGCTCGTACCTGAAATAAACGATGGCGCAACATGGCGCCGCCCATCCTGTCATTGCCTGTCTCTGGAGAGTCCACCCATGAAATCCCGTGCCGCCGTCGCCTTTGGTCCCGGCCAGCCGCTGCAGATCGTCGAGATCGACGTCGCCCCGCCGAAGGCAGGCGAGGTGCTGGTGAAGATCACCCATACCGGTGTCTGCCACACCGATGCGTTCACCCTGTCCGGCGATGACCCGGAAGGCCTGTTCCCGGTGGTGCTGGGCCATGAAGGTGCCGGCATCGTGGTGGAGGTCGGCGAGGGTGTGACCAGCGTCAAGCCCGGCGACCACGTGATTCCGCTGTACACCGCCGAGTGCGGCGAGTGCCTGTTCTGCAAGAGCGGCAAGACCAACCTGTGCGTGGCCGTGCGCGCCACCCAAGGCAAGGGTGTGATGCCCGATGGCACCAGCCGCTTCAGCTACAACGGTGAGCCGCTGTACCACTACATGGGTTGCTCGACCTTCAGCGAGTACACCGTCGTTGCCGAAGTCTCGCTGGCGAAGATCAACCCGGACGCCAACCCGGAACATGTCTGCCTGCTCGGCTGCGGCGTCACCACCGGCATCGGCGCGGTACACAACACCGCCAAGGTGCAGGAAGGCGACAGCGTGGCCGTGTTCGGCCTCGGTGGCATCGGCCTGGCGGTGATCCAGGGTGCACGCCAGGCCAAGGCCGGCCGCATCATCGCGGTGGACACCAACCCGTCCAAGTTCGAGCTGGCGCGCGAATTCGGTGCCACCGACTGCATCAATCCGAAGGATTTCGACAAGCCGATCCAGCAGGTCATCGTTGAAATGACCACCTGGGGCGTGGACCACAGCTTCGAGTGCATCGGCAACGTCAACGTGATGCGCGCGGCGCTGGAATGCGCGCACCGTGGCTGGGGCCAGAGCGTGGTGATCGGCGTGGCCGGTTCGGGCCAGGAGATCTCCACCCGTCCGTTCCAGCTGGTGACCGGGCGCAAGTGGATGGGCACCGCCTTCGGCGGCGTGAAGGGCCGCAGCCAGCTGCCGGGCATGGTCGAGGATGCGATGAAGGGCGATATCGAACTGGCCCCGTTCGTCACCCACACCATGGACCTGGACAAGATCAACGACGCCTTCGACCTGATGCATGAAGGCAAGTCGATCCGTTCGGTGGTCCACTACTGAGCCGCGTCATGGGCTGGTTCGATGCCCTGCGCCGGCCGCGTGCGGAAGACCCGCGCGCGGCCCTGGTGGCGCCGATCGAGCAGGCGTTGCGTGCACTGGGCTGGGTCGACGGCGAGGTGGGACCACCGCGTGCGGTGACTTCGGCCTTCGGCAGCGACGATGGCATGCCGTTCGAGCAGTGGCTTGCGCAGGTATTCCTGCCGCGCCTGCACGAAGCCCGCGCCGACGGCCAGTGGCCACCACGCAGCGACGTGGCGGTGGCGGCGTATCGCAACCTGGACGGCCAGCCTGGCGTCGAATCATTGCTGCGCCTGCTGGCACAGCTGGATGAACGGATCAACCAAGGCATCCACGCCGGGCGTGGATATGCCGACCAAGGTCGGCATCTACCAGAAGCACGCGTGCGCTGACGCGCCGCGCAGGAGAGCACCATGGAACGCATTGAACACCGCGCCTGTTTCGGCGGCTGGCAGGACGTCTACCGCCATCATTCGACCACGCTGGGCTGCGACATGCAGTTCGCCGTGTACCTGCCACCGCAGGCGGAAACACAGAAGCTGCCGGTGCTGTACTGGCTGAGCGGCCTGACCTGCACCGAGCAGAACTTCATCACCAAGGCCGGCGCGCAGCGTTATGCGGCCGAGCACGGTGTGATCATCGTCGCGCCCGACACCAGCCCGCGCGGTGATGACGTGGCCGATGCCGAGGGCTACGACCTGGGCAAGGGGGCAGGGTTCTACCTCAATGCCACCCGCGCACCGTGGGCGAAGCACTACCGCATGCATGACTACGTGGCGCAGGAGCTGCCGGCGCTGATCGAGGCGAACTTCGCGGTGACCGACGCGCGCGCGATCAGTGGCCATTCGATGGGCGGCCATGGCGCGCTGGTGATCGCGCTGCGCAACCCCGGGCGCTATCGCAGCGTGTCGGCGTTTTCGCCGATCGTCGCGCCCAGCCACGTGCCGTGGGGGCAGAAGGCCTTCCATGCCTATCTGGGCGACAACCCGGCCGACTGGGCGCAATGGGATGCCTGCGAGCTGATCGCTATGGCTGGCGAGCGCCTGCCGCTGCTGGTCGACCAGGGCGAGGCGGACGAGTTCCTGCAGACCCAGCTGCAGCCGCAGCGCCTGCAGCAGGCCTGCGATGCCGCCGGCCATCCGCTGACCCTGCGCCTGCAGCCCGGCTACGACCACAGCTACTACTTCATCGCCAGCTTCATCGGCGAGCACATCGCCCACCACGCCCGCGCCCTGCAGGGCTGAGGGCTTTCCGGTAGCGCCGGCCGCTGGCCGGCAACCTGCAGCCCTGTGATTCATTGGGTTTGCCGGCCAGCGGCCGGCACTACCATCGCGGTGCACTCGGAGTGTCGTTTTGCCGCAGTGGATCACGCCGCTGTGGCGTGCCGGCGCGCTATCGTGCGCGTAGACGGCCTTGCGGATCGGGGGGATGCATGCCGGTAGTGCTGGCGCTGCTGTATGTGCTGTGCCATGGCCTGGTGCTGGCCCTGTGGCCTGGCCCCGCCGGGGTAGGCTCCTTCGTTTTCCTGACCGGCGCGCCGCTGCTGGCTACGGTCGCCTGCATGTGGCGGGCCCGCCGCGACCGCGCGGCACTGGGGTGGCGCGCCACGGCATTGGCACTGCTGCTGTGGGCCGGCGGTATGGCGTTCAACATGATCGACGCCTTGGGCGCCGGGCGTGCCGATTTCACCCCGCGCGCAAGCCTGTTCCTTTACGTGCTGTATGGCGTGCCCCTGGTGTTCATCCTGGCCCGGGCACGCCGCGAGCGCCTGAGCATCAGCCTGATCGATGCGGCGATGGCGGCGCTGCTTGGCGTGCTGTTCTTCGTGCATGCGCAGTCGTTCGCCGCCCGCGTGGACATCGACGACCACGCATTGTCCAACATGCAGCGCATGTTCGACATCCAGAACCTGTGTATCGCCGCGTTCGCCGTGGTGCGATGGCTGGCCGGCGACGTGCCCGAACGGCGCAGGTTCTTCCGCGCACTGGCGCTGTACGCGATGGCCTATCTGCTGGTGGCCTACTACATCAACCATTACACGTCCGACGATGCATTCGGTGCGTTCAACGATCTGCTGATTGACATACCTTTCCTGCTGATCGCCTGCCTGGCGCTGGACACGGCGCCGGACGCAGGCACAACGCCGCACCCGCGGCTGGCGAGGACGGTGCAGGCCGCCGGTCCGATCATCCTGCCATTGCTGCTGCTGGTGGTCGGCACGCTGGTGGTCGATCATGCGCGGCCGTTGGCCGTTGCCGGCTTCGTCGTAGCCACCCTTGGCTTCGGCCTGCGCAGCGTCCTGCTGCAGACCGATCTTCTGGAACGCAAGGCAGCACTGGATCAACTGGCGCGGCAGGATGGCCTGACCGGCGTGGCCAATCGCCGCGAGTTCGACGCACGGCTGACGTCCGAGTGGAATCGCGCACGGCGCAGCGGCACCGAGCTGGGCCTGCTGCTGGTGGATATCGACCACTTCAAGGCCTTCAACGACCAGCACGGCCATCCGGCCGGTGATCGTTGCCTGCAGGCGGTGGCCGGGGTGCTGAAGGCCATAGCCGGTCGCGGTGGTGACAGCGTTGCGCGTTATGGCGGTGAAGAGTTCGCCGTCATCGTGCCCGGAAGCCCGTTGTCGGGCGTGCTGGCGCTGGCCGAGCGGCTGCGCGAAGCGGTCGAAGCGCTGCCATTGCCGGAAGGCGCGGTCAGCATCAGCGTCGGCGTGGGTTATCTGCATCCGTCGGCTCTGGCCAGTGCCGATCAGTTGCTGGCAGACGCCGATGCCGGCCTGTATGCCGCCAAGTGGGCTGGCCGCAACCAGGTGATCCTGCATGCGCACGTGCTGGATGACGAGGGCAGCACGCACGGAACGATGGACTGCTGAGCAGCTCTCTGCATGCGATCACACGGGGGGCGCGACGGCTTATCGCTGCCGCAACCAGCCGGTCGGATCGAGCAGCCTCAGCCCGACCGGTGACAACGAGCGCTGCCGCAACGGCAGGTTTGCCGCCTGCACGGCCATCGCACAGCGTGCCAGTTGCCGGCGCAAGGGTGCCAGCGTGTCGTCTTCGCGGGGCCGCGCATGCCGCCATTGTGCGATGCGCAGCAGGCAGACCAGCAGGTCCAATTCGCTGGCGGCAATGAAGGGAGAGCCGGCCGGCAGCAGATCGATCGGAGCGGCGGGGGTGGCCAGCAGCGGCAGCAGGCCGATGAAGGCGTCGCATCCCTCCTGGCCAAGCCCGAGTCCGCTCAGCTGGGCAAGGCCATCGGCGTGCAGATCGGGGTCGCGCAGCTGCCGTATCGCGCCCAGCAGCGCCTGTTCGCCGCGGCCGAACTGTCGACCGAAGGCGCGGTAGTTGACCCGGGTGGGAAACAACGGGGAACGGGAGGCCATGGTGGCTAGGGCTGTGGGTCGCGGGTTTCCACCAGCACCGGACAGGGCGCGTGGTCGATGGTCCATTGCCCGATCGAGGGTTCGAACAGGCGTTCCAGCCGGGACAGGTGGCGGTGGCCGATGACGATCAGGTCGCACTTCAGGCGCCGGGCCTGCTCGCTGATCACTTCGCCCGGGTCGCCGGAGGGAATCTGCGCGATGGCGTCGACGCCGCGTTCGCGCAGCTGGGCCAGGGCTTCGGCCAGCACCGCTTCGGCCCGCGAGCGTTGGCGGGCGGCTTCCGGGTACTCGATGCGGTCGGCTTCGCTGGCATCGGCCGCCAGCGCGAATTCGGGGTCGAGCACGCACAGCAGGTGCAGGCGGCTGTGGGGGCCGGCGATGGCGGCGGCCAGGTCCAGCACGCGCGCGTGCTGGGGGCCACCATCCAGGGCGACCAGCAGGGTATTGAACATGGATGTCTCCTTGGCAGGCCGGGGATGGTCGCCGATGTCACCGCGCGCACCCATGCCGTGCGCGTCAGTCAATGAATGCGTCGAACGCAATCCACCGTGGTTGCAAGTGCCGTAAATTCATCTGATTTACTGGAGACTGTCATGCCCCTGCCGGACCTGAACCTGTTGCTGGCACTGGACGTGCTGATTGACGAATGCAGCGTGGCCGCCGCCGCGCGCCGGATGAACCTGAGCGCGCCGGCGATGAGCCGTACCCTGGGCCGGATCCGCACCGCGCTGGGCGACCCGGTGCTGGTGCGTGCCGGCCGCGGTCTGGCGCCCACGCCCCGCGCCCTGCAGCTGCGCGAGCAGGTCCGCGATGTGATCGAGCAGGCCCACCGCGTCTTCAACGCCGGTCGTGAAGTGGACATGCGCGTGCTCGAGCGGACTTTCAGCGTGCGTGCCAATGATGTGTTCGTCGGTGGTTTCGGCGGGCGCCTGCGCGAGCTGTTCCGCCAGCAGGCGCCGCGCGCGGTGCTGCGCTTCGTGCCCGAAGGAGATACCGACGACGATGCGATGGCGCAGGGCCGGATCGACCTGTACATCAGCACGGCCGGCAAGCATGCGCCCGATACCAAGGTGCAGAACCTGTTCAGTACCTCGTTCATGGGCGCCGCGCGCGAAGATCATCCCTTGTTCGATGAGGAGATCAGCGCCGAGCGTTTTGCCGCCTGCGACCACATCGCGGTGTCGCGCCGCGGCTTGCCGCGTGGTCCGATCGACGATGATCTGGCCGCGCTGGGCCTGCAGCGGCGGGTGGCGCTGATCAGCCCGACCTTCCACGGCGCGATCTTCGCGGCGGCCGAATCGGACCTGATCCTGCCGCAGATGCCGAGCGTGATGCTGGAGCGGATCGTCAGCATGCGCCTGCCGCTGCGCCTGTTCCCGCTGCCGATCCCGGTGCGGACCGCCGCCATCGTGCAGGCCTGGCATCCACGCCTGGACAACGACGCCGCCCACCAGTGGCTGCGGCGGTCGATCAAGACCATGTGCGAAAGCGCAGGGGAGGCCCCGCGCTGACATCTGCATGCGTGCGACTGGCGCACGCCTGGGATGCGGGTCGCGCCATTTTTCGCAGGGTACCGGCTCCCTAGACTGCGCTCCCCGGAGTTTCACTGAGCGCATTCCAATGACCCCCAACATGCCGTGCACCGCACGGATAGGTGCCCGGCGATGAGTACGCCGGCCGCCGCTGTCCCGGCCGCCGCAGCGCCCCGTCCTGCCGCCGCCCCCGGGCTCGATCGCCGCATTCTGGTCGGCCTGTGTGGCGTGCTGCTGGCGGTGCTGGTGTCGGGCTTCAACGAGAACATCACCAAGGTCGCTCTGGCCGACATCCGTGGTGCGATGGGTTTCAGCGTCGACGACGGCAGCTGGATCGTCGCCCTCTACAGCGCGATGTCGGTCAGCGCGATGGCCTTCGCACCGTGGTGTGCCGCCACCTTCTCGCTGCGCCGCTTCGCATTGGCGATGATCGGTGGCTTCATGGTGCTGGGCGTGCTGTGCCCGCTTGCCCCGAACCTGCAGGTGTTCCTGCTGCTGCGCGCGCTGCAGGGTCTGTGCGGTGGCGCGCTGCCGCCGCTGCTGATGAGCGTGGCGCTGCGCTTCCTGCCCCCGGGCATCAAGCTGTACGGCCTGGCCGGCTACGCACTGACGGCGACGTTCGGCCCGAGCATGGGCACGCCGCTGGCCGCGTTCTGGGTCGAGCAGGTGGGCTGGCACTGGGCGTTCTGGCAGATCGTGCCGTACTGCCTGGCCGCCATGGCAATGGTCGGCTGGGGCCTGCCTCAGGACCCGCTGCGGCTGGAACGCTTCGCCCAGTTCGATGGCGTCGGCCTGCTGCTGGGCCTGCCGGCGCTGGTGCTGCTGGTGCTGGGCCTGGTGCAGGGCCCGCGCCTGAACTGGTTCGACTCGCCGATGATCACGCTGATGATCGGTGGCGGTGCCGGCCTGATGGTGCTGTTCATGATCAATGAATGGTTCCACCCCTTGCCGTTCTTCAAGCTGCAGCTGCTGGCCAACCGCAATCTCAGCTACTCGCTGGTGACGCTGGGCGGCGTGCTGTTCGTGCTGCTGGCGGTGATCTCGATCCCGTCCGGGTTCCTGGCCAGCGTGCAGGGCTACCGGCCGCTGCAGACCGCACCGATGCTGCTGTGGGTGGCGCTGCCGCAGGTGATCGCGCTGCCGCTGGTGGCGGCGCTGCTGAACATCCGCGCGGTGGACTGCCGCTGGGTGCAGGCCACGGGCCTGGCGATGCTGGCGCTGGCCTGCTGGCTGGGCTCGCACCTGGACGTGGCCTGGATCCGCGACAACTTCCTGTGGGTGCAGCTGCTGCAGGTGTTCGCGCAACCGATGGCGGTGCTGCCGCTGCTGATGCTGGCCACCGGCGGCCTGGCGCCGCAGGACGGCCCGTTCGCCTCGGCCTGGTTCAACACGGTCAAGGGCTTCGCTGCCGTGCTCGCCGGCGGCGTGCTGGATGCCGTCGCCCAGGGCCGCCGTCATTTCCATTCCACCGTGCTGGTCGATCGCCTTGGCGAGCAACCGTGGCTGGCCGATGGCCCGCAGCTGGGCGCGCGCCTGCATGCACAGGTACAGGCGCTGACTTCGGCCGACCTGTACTGGGTGGTCGCACTGGTGGCGCTGGCCTTCATTCCCCTCATTGCCTGGATGCCCACCCGCATCCATCCGCCACGTGCCGTGGCCTGAACCTTTCGCAGGAACCCCCTCATGACGATCAATCGAACCACCCTCAACACCGGCCTGGGCCTGGGCGTGCTGGCCCTGGCCGTCGGCGCGTGGCTGCTGCTGCGCGATGGCGGCCACCAGACCACCAACAATGCGTACGTGGTGGCCGACTACACCCTGGTAGCGCCGAAGATTCCCGGCTTCGTCAGTGCCGTGGAAGTCGAGGACAACCAGTCGGTGAAGGCCGGTGATGTGCTGGCCCGCATCGACGACCGCGACTACCAGGTCGCCCTGCAGGCGGCCCGTGCCGACCTCGCCAATGCCCGTGCACAGCTGGCCAATGCGCAGGCCGCACTGGCCCAGCAGGACTCGTTGATCGCGCAGGCCAGGGCCAGTGTCGATGTCAGCCGTTCCGAGCTGACCCTGGCCAGTGCCGACCAGCAGCGTTACCGCGAACTGGCCCGTGACGGCGCCGGTACCGTGCAGAACGCGCAGCAGGCGCAGTCGAAGCAGGCCGTGGCCAGTGCGCATCTGCAGCAGGGCCAGGCCGCGCTGTCGACCGCACGCCAGCGCACCGACATCCTCAGCGCGGGCGTGCAGGCTGCACAGGCGGCGGTGCAGCGTGCGGAAGCGGCGCAGGCACGCGCCGAACTGGATCTGTCGCACACCGTGCTGCGCGCACCGATCGATGGCATGGTCGGTCGCCGCGCGGTGCGCGTGGGTGCCTACCTGACGCCGGGTACGCCAGTGGCTGCGGTGGTGCCGCTGAAGCGCGCCTTCGTGGTCGCCAACTTCCAGGAAACGCAGATGACCCGCATGCAGGCCGGTCAGCAGGTCGAACTGAAGGTGGACGTATTCCCGGGCAAGCCGCTGCGCGGGCACATCGACAGCATTGCACCAGCCACCGGCGTCACCTTTGCTGCCGTCGCACCAGAGAACGCCACCGGCAACTTCACCAAGGTGGTGCAGCGCATTCCGGTGAAGATCGTGCTGGAGCCGGGCCAGCCGCTGCTGGACCAGCTGCGTGCCGGCATGTCGGTGGAAGCCAGCGTTGACCTGGGCAGCCGCGCGCGCGCGCAGAGCGTGCAGCACAGTCCGGGCCACAAGAGCGGGGAGGGCGCATGAGCGCAGTCACCGTGTTCCGCACCTTCGTTGCGGCCAGCCTGTGCACGGCCCTGGCTGCCTGCACGATGGGTCCGGACTTCGTACGCCCGCAGGCGGAACTGCCCAGCCACTGGCAGGGTGAGGCCGTCGCCGGCAACGCCATCGACCAGGACGCGGCCTGGTGGGCCGGTTTCGACGATCCGCTGCTGGGGCAGCTGGGCAACCAGGTGCTGGCGGCCAACCTGGACCTGCAGCTGGCGGCCAACCGCGTGCAGCAGAGCCGTGCTGCACGCGGCATCACCGCCGCCGATCGCCTGCCCAGCGTCAGCGCGAGCGCCAGTGGCGTGCGTGCACGCAACAGCGAGGTGGGCCTGAATGATCCGTCCGGCAACGGCGGCCGTGATGACTACGGGCTGTTCCAGGCCGGTATCGGCCTGAGCTGGGAACTGGACCTGTGGGGCCGCGTGCGGCGCCAGGTGGAAGCGGCCGACGCGCGCGTGCAGATGGCCGAGGAGGATGCACATGCAGTGCGCATCGCGCTGCTGGCGGAAACCGCGCGTGATTACCTGCAGCTGCGCGCGACGCGGCAGCTGCTGGCGATCACCGAGGACAACCTCAGCATCGCCCACGACATCAAACGCCTGACCGAAGCACGCCAACGCCAGGGTGTGGCCAGCACGCTGCAGGTGTCCAGCGCGGCCGCGCAGGTGGCATCGCTGCAGGCACGCATCGCGCCGTTGCGGCATCGCGAATCGCAGCTGCGCAATGCGCTGGCGTTCCTGCTGGCGCAGCCGCCGCAGGCGCTGGACGCGCAGCTGCAGGATGCACGCCGTGACTGGCCGGCGTTGCCGGCCGTAGCGGTGGGGCTGCCCAGTGAACTGGCCGAGCGTCGCCCGGACATCCGTCGTGCCGAAGCGGCACTGCATGCGGCAACGGCAGGCATCGGCGTGGCCAAGGCCAGTTTCCTGCCGCGCATCACCTTGAATGGCGACGCCGGCTTCCAGGCCAAGCAGCTCGATGATCTGGATGGCTGGAACGCGCACCGTTTCAGCATCGGTCCGTCGATCAGCCTGCCGATCTTCCAGGGCGGACGGCTGAAGGCCAATCTCGCGCTGAGCAGGCTGCAGCAGCAACAGTCGGCCCTGCAGTTCCGCCGTACCGTGCTGCAGGCATGGCACGAAGTGGATGACGCCATGGATGGCTACAGTGCCGAGCAGCAGCGCACGGTGCAGCTGCACGTGGCAGTGGATGAGAGCGAGACGGCACTGGGGGCGGCGCGCCGGCAGTACCAGGCCGGCGTGGTCGACATGCTGGACGTGCTGACCACCCAGCGCATCGCACTGGACAACCAGGCCGCGCTGGCCAACAGCCAGGCCACCGCCGCGATCGCGCGTGTAGAGTTGTACCGCGCGCTGGGTGGTGGCTGGTAGTGCCGGCCGCTGGCCGGCACCTTCATGGATGTTGCGGTTGCCGGCCAGCGGCCGGCACTACCTCGCGTCCCGGTAGTTGCCAACCAAGGTTGGCACCTACCAGAGCAGGGCCTCAACGCACGTCGCGCAGTTCCCAGTGGCTGCCGGCCAGCAGGCGCAGGCGCTGCTTGAACACATCACTGTCGATGCGGGTGGTGGCGACCAGGTTGATGCGCAGGTCCTTCTGCTCGCCGGTCACGGTGGCGTCCGGATCGGTCACGCCCCACTGCGGTTCCACCGCGTCCGGGTCGGGCTGCTTGGCCTTCCAGCGCTCGAACAGCGTGCCGCTGCGCAGGGCATCCTGCAGCTCTTCGGCGAAACCGGCGGCGCCCTGCGAGTGGAAGGACAGGTCAGGGTCATTGCCACGGGCCTTGGACGGGTCGGGCAGGCTGATGTGGTACTGCGCAGGCATGGAGTTCTCCTTGAAGTGCGGCAAGACTGGCACAACCGCAGTGGAATCGATGTGCAGATTCCGGCCGTGGCCAGCGCTCATTCGAACCGATGCGGCCCATCGGCGAAGCCTACGGTGACCGCGCCCTTGCCGACGTTGACCATGCCGGTCAGGCTCATCACCGATTCGTACACGGTCACGCCATGGGTGGCGCAGACCTCTTTCAGCTGTGCGTAGCCGGGCAGGGCACGCAGCTCGTCCAGTTCTCCGCCGTAGCTGACGCACACCGTCGGCGTCATCAGTCCGGCACGTACGCGCTGGCCGACCACCGCGAACAGCTTCTGCACGGCATTGTCGAATCCCTTGATCTTGGCCACCGGCCCGGTCTCGCCGCGGTAGCCATGCAGCACCGGCTTGATGTCCAGCGCGCTGCCCAGTGCGGCGCTGAGCAGGCCGACACTGCGGTCACCCTTGTGCCGTGCGCGCGCACGCATGTAGTACAGGTCACGGGTGACCATGTAGCCGTGCACGTTGCCGGCCAGTTCCTCCAGCCGCTCCCGGATCTGCTGCACGCTGGCGTTGCTCTCGCGCAGGCGCACGGCTTCCACCGCCGTAACCGCCTGCGCGGCGAACAGGTTCTGGGTATCGAGCACGCGCAGCGCGAACGGTGAGTTGTAGCCTGCCGCCTGGCGCACCGGCTTGTAGTCGTTGAGGATGGCGAAGCTGGCCTGCAGCGCGTTGTCATGGATCGGGCTGCGGGTCTTGGTGATGGTCATGCAGAACACGTGGTCGTAATCGATCACCAGCTGCTGCAGGAACAGGTCGCGGATCTGGTTGACACTGAAGGGAATGGTTTCCGCCTCGGCGCCGTGTTCGGCCACGTGCGCGTGCAGGAAGCTCAGCGTGGCCTGCTCATCGCGGTGATCGGCCAGCACGGCTTCGCCGATGCGGACGGTGATCGGCAGCAGCACGATGTTGTGCTCGGCAATGAAGTCCTGCGGCAGGTCGCAGGCCGAGTCGACGACGATTCCGATGCGCATCCGCGGCTCCCCCTCCAGGGCGGTTGTAGGTTCGGAAACGTGAAATCTATCTCAAAACCAGAGCCCGCGCCCGAGGGAAAGGCGCCACCCCTGTTCAGCGATCGCGCTGTACCGCCACCGGCAGGCTGTCCAGGCGTTGCCATTCGGGCTGCTGCAGCAGGGCGGGATCGGCCAGCACGGCCGCCATCAGCGGATGGGCGTCGTTGCCCCAGAACAGTTCCTGGTCGATGGCCAGGGTCGGGACCCCGAACACCCCGGCGCCGATTGCGGCCTCGGTGTTGCGCCGCAGCTGTTCCTTGACCGCCGGGGCGGCGATGGCGCTGGCGACATCCTCGATGCCCAGCTGCGCACCCGGTTCGCGCAGGGCCTCGGCGCTGTCACCGGCATGGCCGTCGCGCCAGATCCAGTCGAACAGCACGTCCACCGCCTGTGCGCTGGCTCCGGCGGCCAGGCACAGGCGCAGCGCCGACAACGGATTGAACGGATGGCCGGGCGGGAAGCGCATCGGCGTGCCCTCGGCCTGCGCGGTCCATTGCAGCTGGCGGTACATGAAACGGCGCTTGGCCGGAATCTCGGCCGGCCCGAGATTGCCCAGGTGATGCAGCACCGCGCCGAAGGCGATCGGCACGGTCTGGATCTGCGCGAACTGCGGCAACTGTTTCAGCTTCTGCCAGTGCAGGTAGGAGTAGGGCGAGACGAAGTCGAAGTACCAGCGCAGGGTGGCCATGGTGGTGTCCTTCAATGCGGTCAGGGCTGCGCATTGCGCTGCAGGTAGCGATCACGCAGGTCGGTCTGGCGCGAGCGCATCGGCATCGCACGCCCGCCCAGCCAGACCTGTTCGGCATAGTGCGCCACGTCCAGCGGGTCGCCTTCCCACAGCACCAGGTCGGCGCGCTTGCCGGGCTCGATGCTGCCGATCTGGTCGGCCACGCCGAACGCCTGTGCGGGTACCCGGGTCAGCCCGGCCAGACCGTCAGCCCAGGGCAGGCCGTTGGCCACTGCATTGCCAGCCAGCTGGCGCATCTTGCGCGCGTTGTGGGTGGCATCGCCGCGCTGCACGAAAGAAACCGCCACGCCGGCACGCTGCAGGCGCGCGGCGTTTTCCAGGGTGGCACCGAGCTGGTCGAAGCTGGCCGGCAGGTTGGCCAGCACGTCGACGAATACCGGCACGTGCGCAGCGGCCAGCTCCGGCGCGACCTGCCAGGCTTCGCTGGCACCGGCAATGGCGATCTTTACCTTCTCGCGTGTGGCCCAGCGCAGCAGCTGGCGGATGTCCGAGGCACGATCCACCTCCACCACGATGCGGCCCTGGCCGGCCAGGTAGCGACTGAGCGTACGGCGCCCGGCCGGGGTCAACAGCGCGTGCGGCGAATCCACAGCAACCTGGCCGCGAGCTTCGTCGACCATCTGTTGCAGCAGCATCCATTGCGCGGCGCGCGAATGGCCGGTCAGTTCGGAGGCGGCCGCGCCGATGCGCAGGAACAGGGCACGCGGGCCGATCGGGTCGGCGCTGCCGTCCAGCCGCATTACGCCGCCCTGGCCGGCCACGAAACCACCACCAGTGGCTGCCCCCAATGCAGTGAAGCCGATGCCTTCCAGGCGCGTGACCGGAATCAGCACCGAGGCCGGGTTGTAGGCGAGCGTGACGTCGAATTCCGGGCGCAGCGGCTGCTCACCGAGCTTCAACGAACTGTCCACCGTGCTCGATTCACCCGAGACCTCTTCGATGCCGGTTTCGGTGATGCCACCGAACAGGGCCGGGGTCAGCGGCCTGCCATTGGCTTCGACCACGGTCGCCCCGGCCGGCGCGGACAGGCCGGGGCCGACCGCGCGGATGATGCCACCCTGGACCAGCACATCGGCGTTGTGCAGGCTGCCGCGTGCGCTGGCCGTGTGCACCGTTGCGTTGCGCACCAGCAGGTCCTGTGCCTGTGCGGATGCGGAGATGCAGGCCAGCACCATGACAGTAGCGCCGAACCATGCTCGGCTGCCCTTCGCGGCAGACTGCGTCAACTGCTTGAGCACCACCATCAGCGCACCTCCTGGCCAAGCTGGAAATCAGAACGCGGCGGCGCTGCCGGTGCACTGCGGTCGTACAACCTGCGGCCATCAATGAAGACCTGCTCGGCCAGCGCATACGAACTGAAGGGGTTGCCGTTCCAGACCACCACGTCGGCCATCTTGCCGGCCTCCAGGGTGCCGGTCTGGCCTTCAATGCCCAGCGCCTTGGCAGCGTTGGCGGTCATCCAGGTGATGGCGTGTTCGGGCGTGATCTCCGGCATGCGCGCGCGGCGCGCGGACGCCATCACCTTGGCTGCTTCCTGGTTCAGGCGCTGGATGCCCTCGGGTGAATCGGAGTGGACGATGGCGCAGCTGTTCTTCGGCCGGTCGACCAGCGCGATGTTCTCCGGAATGCCGTCGAAGGCTTCCATCTTGAAGCCCCACCAGTCGGCCCACAGCGCACCGCAGACGCCGTCGGCGGCCAGCCTGTCGGCCAGCTTGTAGGCCTCCACGCCGTGGTGGAAGGCGGCTACCTTGAAGCCGAATTCCTTGGCCAGATCGAGCATGGTGGCCATCTCGTCGGCGCGGTAGCAGTGGATGTGCACGCGGATGTCGCCTTCGATCGCGCCGGCCAGCGTGTCCAGCTTGAGATCGCGCTTGCCGCCGGCATCACCGGCGCTGTCGCCCTTGTCGCTGCCGAACCAGCTCTTGCGCTTGGCCGGCTTGGGTTTGTTCTTGGCGATGTAGTCGGCGGCATCGATGAAGGCGGCACGATAGCCGGCCACGTTGCCCATGCGCGTGGCCGGGGTCACGCCCTTGCCCTCGCCATAGACCCGCTTGGGGTTCTCGCCGCAGGCCATTTTCAGGCCCCACGGCGCACCGGGGAACTTCATCGCCTGGTAGGTGATGGCCGGGACGTTCTTCAGCGTCACGCCGCGGCCACCGACAAGGTTGGCCGAGCCCGGCAGTACCTGCATGCTGGTCACGCCGCCGGCCAGCGCGGTGGCGAAGCCCGGGTCCTGCGGCCACACCGAGTGTTCGGCCCAGACGTTGGCGGTGACCGGTGCGGTCATCTCGTTGCCGTCGCTGTGCGCACCGACACCCGGGCTGGGATACACGCCCAGGTGCGAATGCACGTCGATCAGGCCCGGAGTGACCCACTTGCCCTGTGCATCAATGCGGGTGACGCCCGCATCGGCCTGCAGCTGGCGGCCGACGGCAACGATGCGGCCGTCGCGCAGCAGCACATCGGCGTTGTCCAGGCGCTGGCCGGTACCGGTCAGCACGGTGGCGTTGTGGATCAGTACCGGCGCATCGGGATGGGCCTGGTAGGTGCTGGGGTAGGGATCGGCGACAAAGCGCGAGGCGCCCACCGCCGGAGCCGTACTCAATGAAAGCAGCGCCAGGGCCACCCCGGCGCGCAACAACGTCGATGCCATGCAGTTCCCCTTGCAACCTGGTCCAACCGCCGACGCTAGCCCGGTGGTGGCGGGCTTGCCAAGTGACCTTCTTCACAGGACGGTCGACGGCGGCTCGACTGCACCGGCCGGGTGGCCGAAAATACCCGGTCCCCCGCCGTACCGGACCGCCCATGAAAAGCAAGCAGGAAATCGTCGACAACTGGCTGCCCCGGTATACCGGGGTGCCTCTGGACCAGTTCGGCCAGCACATCCTGCTGACCAACTTCGGCGGCTACCTGCATACCTTTTCCGAGCTGACCGGTGCGCCGGTCATCGGCCTGGACCGGCCGATGGCAAGCGCCACGATCGACGGCATCACCATGATCAACTTCGGCATGGGCAGCCCCAATGCCGCGATCATCATGGACCTGCTGTCGGCGGTGATGCCCAAGGCGGTGCTGTTCCTGGGAAAGTGCGGCGGCCTCAAGCGCAAGAACCAGCTGGGCGACCTGGTGCTGCCGATCGCTGCGATCCGTGGCGAGGGTACCTCGGGTGACTACCTGCCGCCGGAAGTGCCGGCGTTGCCGGCGTTCGCGCTGCAGCGTGCGGTCTCGACCATGATCCGCGACCTCGGCCACGACTATTGGACCGGTACCGTCTACACCACCAACCGCCGGGTCTGGGAGCATGACGAGGCCTTCAAGGAGCGGCTGCGGGCGATGCGCTGCATGGCCATCGACATGGAAACCGCCACCGTGTTCGCCGCCGGCTTCGCCAACCACATCCCCAGCGGCGCGCTGCTGCTGGTCTCGGACCAGCCGATGATCCCCGATGGGGTCAAGACCGAGGCCTCCGATGCCAAGGTCAGCTCCCAGTTCGTGGAAAACCATATCCAGATCGGTATCGAGGCGCTTAAGCTTATCCGGCGCAACGGCAAGTCGGTCCGCCACCTGCGCTTCGACGAATGATGATGATGGCCTGGCGCGGCGCGCCGGCCCTGGGGAGTAGGTGATGGACGTTGCCGCGCAAGTGGTGGAATTCTGGAAAGAAGCGGGCCCTGCGAAGTGGTTCGCCCGCGACGATGCGTTCGACGCGCAGTTCCGCCAGTTGTTCCTGGATGAGCATTTCGCCGCCGCTTCGCGCGCGCGCGAGCATTGGCTGGGCAGTGCCGAAGGGGCATTGGCGCTGATGCTGCTGCTGGACCAGTTCCCGCGCAACTGCTTCCGTGGGACCGCCCATTCCTACGCCACCGATGGCCTGGCCCGGCACTACGCCATGCGCGCCATCGAGGAAGGCCTGGACCTGCAGCTGGTACCGAAGCTGCGCGCCTTCATCTACCTGCCGTTCGAGCACTCCGAGGATCCGATGGACCAGGACCGTTCGGTGGCGATGTTCGACGTGCTGGGTGACAAGGAGTACCTGCAGTACGCCGAACTGCACCGCGACATCATCCGCCGCTTCGGGCGCTTCCCGCATCGCAATGCCGTGCTCGGTCGCTTGCCCACGGCGGAAGAGCTGGATTACCTGGCCGAAGGCGGCTTCGCCGGGTAGGTCCACGCCATGCGTGGATGCAGAAAACGCCGGCGAATGCCGGCGTTTTCTGTGCTGGGGCCAGAGCCCTTTCCTGCGGAAAGGGATCCGACCCCAAGTCGACCCCATGCCGGGGCCGATCAGTACTTCGGCACGCCGTTGTCCACGTCTTCGGACCAGGCATTGATGCCGCCGGTGACGTTGAACACCTTGGTGAAGCCCAGTGCACGGAACTGCTCGGCAGCCTGTGCGCTGCGGCCGCCGTGGTGGCACATGAAGGCCAGCGCGGTGTCCTTCGGCAGGGCTTCCAGCTCCGCACGGCCGTTGCCGTCGAAGCTCCTGAACGGCACGCCGACGGCTGCGATGGCGCGCTCGTCGGCCGGGCGCACGTCCACCAGGGTGATGTTGCCGGCGCGCACCAGGTCGTCGGCATCACGCACGCTGATTTCCTGTACCGGCTTCGGCGCGTTCGGGTTGTCGATCGCCAGGCCCTTGCCGCGGATGTCGTCCACCCAGTCGATGGTGATGCCGTTGGCGCGACGGGCGCTGGACAGGTCGAACTGCACGCGCAGCCCATTGGACTCGGCAGCGATCGCGCCTTCGTCATGCGGGGCCAGCTGGAAGTTCGGCTGGAAGCCGGCGTCGATGGTCAGCTGCAGGGCAGCGCCCGGGGCGTCGGCCAGCGCGCCCTTGAGCATTTCCACAGCGGCCGGGGTGACGGTGATGCTCGGCGGGGTGCGGTCCGGTGCGGCCAGGCCCAGCACGCTGCTCAGTTCGCCGCTGGCGGCCATCTGCAGCACGATGTCGCTGCCGCCGACCAGTTCGCCGTCGATGTACAGCTGCGGGATGGTCGGCCAGTCGCCGTAGGCCTTGATGCCTTCACGGATTTCCTGGTCGGCCAGCACGTTGACGTGGGCGAACTCGACACCGAGGTCCTGCAGCGCGCCCACGGCCTTGGCCGAGAAGCCACACTGCGGCATCGACGGCTGGCCCTTCATGAACAGCACGACGCGGTTGGCGTTGAGGATGGATTCGATGCGCG
The DNA here is from genome assembly GCF_900186865.1 of Stenotrophomonas maltophilia. NCBI lineage: Bacteria > Pseudomonadati > Pseudomonadota > Gammaproteobacteria > Lysobacterales > Lysobacteraceae > Stenotrophomonas > Stenotrophomonas maltophilia. Next base: position 4,173,742 of record NZ_LT906480.1, on the reverse strand, counting down.
AACGCAGGGCGGGATCGAGGGACATGGACGTCGGGGTTCCGGGAATTCGAATCATCAATTCTACCCCCCATGGCATCATGGGGGATGAGCAACGCAGGAACATTGCATCGCATCCCGACCCGGCCCTGGCGCTGGCTGCCCTGGCTGGTGGCGTCGCAGTTGGCCGTGATCCTGGTATGGGTACTGGCAGGCTGGCACTGGGCCCTGCCGCTGATGGTGGCCAGTCACGCGCTGTTCATGGTGCCGATATTCCTGCCCAACAGCCGTTTCTACGCGCCGGTATTGAGCCGGGTGCCGGACGCTGGCAACAGTGTCTGGCTGACGATCGATGACGGACCCGGCCCGGAAACCCGTGCCGTGCTCGACCTCCTGGACCGCCACCAGGCGCGTGCGACCTTCTTCCTGGTGGGGGACCGTGCACTGGCGCAGCCGGAACTGGTGGCCGAGATCCTGCGCCGTGGCCACGATCTCGGCAATCACAGTCTCAGCCACCCGCAGGCCCGCTTCTGGCGCCTGGGCCCAGCGGCGATGCGGGCCGAGATCGAAGGCTGCCAGCATGCGCTGCAGGCGCTGAGCGGGCATCCGGTGCGCTGGTATCGCTCGGTGGTGGGCATGACCAACCCGTTCGTGGCGCCGGTGTTGAAGGCGCTGGGCCTGGTGCGCGTGGGCTGGAGTGCCCGCGGTTACGACCGCGTCAGCTGCACGCCGGAGGGCGTGCTGGCGCGGTTGCTGCCGGACCTGCGCCCAGGGGCCATCGTGCTGCTGCACGAGGGCGCCGCCCACGGCCACAATCTGGCGATCATCGAGCGCGTGCTGCAGGCGCTGGACGAGCGCGGCCTGAAGGCGCGGCTGCCGGTCAGCTGACACGGATGCAGTAGCGCCGGGCGATGCCCGGTGGGTTCCACGGGCGCCGCTGCGCTCGCCGGGCATGGCCCGGCGCTACCGGTTCCGCCGCGCTACCAGCAGCCAGCTGTTGAACGGCGTACGCCCATGCAGTGGCCGGGGGGCGGCCACCTGCAATCCCGCTTCGGTCAGTGTCGCCTGCAGGACCTGCGGGTCAGGATAGTGGCGCGGCCGCGTGCCCATCCAGCCGACCAGCCAGGCCAGCCGATCCGCCACCCGCGTGGTGCGGTCGCGGCCATCGCCGGTGGCCAGCGGCGTGCGCAGCAGCAGGCAGCCGCCGGGGGCCACCCGTGCACTGGCCGCGCGCAGCAGTGCCTGCTGTGGGTCCGCGTCCAGGTACTGCAGCACGTCCAGCAGCAGGACGTGCCCGGCCTGCGCCGGCAGTGGCGCCTGCACGTCCACGCAGTCGAAGCGCACGTCATGCAGCTCGACGGCGGCACGTTGCGCGCGGGCGATCTTGCCCGCATCCACGTCCACGCCCAGGTAGCGCTGGGTGCCGCCGCGCTGGCGCAGTACATGGGCGAACAGGCCCAGCCCGCAGCCGAGGTCCAGCACCGGCTGCCCGTCGTCAGGCAGATGCTGCAGCACGCCGTCGTACAGCGGATCGCTGCCGAGCTTGCCGCGGGTGTAGTAGTAGTCGCGGCGGCTGCCCCAGGCCTGCGCCGGGCGGAACGCTTCGGCGATCAAGCGGGCCTGCGGGGCCGTCAGGGGAGCACAGGGCAGGGGCGGGCCGTTCCGTGGCGTGCCGTCCATCGCCTCAGTCCGTGCCGCCAAGCAGATGCGCGGCAACCGGCAGCGCGCGCGCGCTCCACAGGGCGTACATCCGCGCTGAAGGATGCAGGCCGTCCTCGGCGATCATCGTCGGGTCTTCGCCCTGCGCGCGGCTGATGTCGGTGATGTCGACGAAGGCTGCGCCGTGCCGGGTACTGATCACCTCGGCGGCGGCATTGAATTCGTCGGTCTCGATCTCGATCGCGGCCAGGTCGCGGCCACTGCCGACACCGAACGGGGTGGCGCCCCAATCGGGGAAGGACAGCACCAGCACGCGGCCGGCATCACCGCCGGCGAAGCCGATCGCCCGCTGCAGCAGGGCCTGGAACTGGCTGCGGTACTCGTCCAGCGGACGCCCGCGGTACTGGTTGTTGACGCCGATCAGCAGGCTGACGAAATCGAACGGGCCCTGCGGTGCAGCCGCGTCGATACCCGCATCGAGCTCGTCGGTCGTCCAGCCGGTGGTCGCAATGGTCTGCGGGTCGGCCAGCGCCACGTCCTGCGCGCGCAGCGCGGCGGCCAGCTGGTGTGGCCAACGGCCTTCGACTGCAACCGCTTCACCGATGGTGTACGAATCGCCCAGCGCCAGGTAGGACAGCGCCACGGCTCAGGCCACCGAGCGGCGAGGCTTCAGCGGCACGACCTTGGTCGCGTCCTCGGCACGCCGCGCCAGCACGCGGTCGATGCGCGCGAACACATCGCGCATCACCGAGGCCTCCGGCATCAGGGTCACGCGGAAATGATGGCGGTAGGGCACGTTGAAGCTCGAGCCCGGCACCACCAGCACGCCTTCGTTGTTCATCAGGTCCAGCGCGAAGTTGTGGTCGTCGAAGCCCTTCGCAGCGGCGCCGACCACGGCCGGGAACGCGTACAGCGCGCCGGCCGGTGCGACCAGCGACAGGTGCTCGCTGGCTTCGCAGGCCTCGATGACCGCGCGGCGGGTTTCATACAGGCGGCCGCCCGGCGTGCACAGTTCGGAAATGGTGTCCGGACCGTTCACCGCGGCCTCGATGGCGTACTGGCCCGGCACGTTGGCGCACAGGCGCAGCGCGCCCAACAGGTCCAGTGCCGCGCGGAAGTCACCCAGGCGGGCATCGTCGCCGCTGAGGTGGGCCCAGCCCACGCGCCAGCCGCAGGCGCGGTGCACCTTGCTCAGGCCGCTGAAGGTCAGGCACGGATGATCACCGGCCAGCGGCGCGACCGGCTGGAACACCGCGTCGTCGTACAGGATCTGGTCGTAGATCTCGTCGACCAGCAGCAACAGGTTGTGGCGGCGTGCGATCTCGACCACGCGCTCCAGCAGTTCGCGCGGGTAGCTGGCGCCGCTGGGGTTGTTCGGATTGATCAGCACGATGGCGCGGGTGCGCGAGGACACCAGCGTCTCGATCTCGCTCGGGTCCGGCTGGAAGCCGTTCTCCGGTGCGCAGCGGTAGTACACCGGACGGCCATCGTTGAGGATGGTCGAGGCCGACCACAGCGGGTAGTCGGGCGAGGGCACCAGCACTTCATCGCCCGGGTTGAGCAGCGCACGCAGCGACAGGTCGATCAGTTCGCTGACGCCGTTGCCGAGGAAGACGCGGTCCGGGTGCGCATCGGGCGCGCCACGGCGGGCGTAGTAGCTGGCGATGGCTTCACGTGCCACCGGCAGGCCCTGCTGGTGCGTGTACGGGTCGGTGCGGCCCATGTCGTCAGCGATCGCACGCTGCAGGTGCTCCGGCGCACGGAAGCCGAAAGCGCCCGGATTGCCGATGTTGAGCTTGATCAGCTTGCGGCCCTGCGCCTCCAGCTCCCGGGCTCGCCGCGCCAGTTCTCCGCGGATTTCGTAGCGCACTTCGGAAAGGCGCTCGCGGATGGCCAGGGGCTTGGGCGAGTTGGTGGACATGGGAGCTGGGCCGTCAAAAGGCATGGGGCTTCCATCCTACCGGAATTGCTGCAATGCATGGCAAGGGCGCCGGGCCCGTCATTGCTGGGCTGGCAGGGCGTCGGCACAGGTAGAATGGCGGCGATGACCCAGACCCCCGATTTCATCGCCCTGCAGACCATTGGCTGGCCCTGGCCGGGCCCGGCGCAGCAGGCCGACTGGCAGGCCGCGATGGCCGCACATCCGCAGGCCCGCCCGGCACGGGTGATCGAACAGCACCGCACCCACTACGTGGTGGCCGATGGCCCGGATGCGTCGATCAAGGCCGAGTCGCTGCCGGAATGGCAGCGCCCGCGCTTCCCCAGCCATGAACGGCCGGCGGTGGGTGACTGGGTGCTGCTCGATGGCATCCGCATCGTCGCCCTGCTGCCGCGTCGTACCGCGATCAAGCGTGGTGCTGCCGGCGAGCATTACCACCAGCAGGTGATCGCGGCCAACATCGATACGGTGTTCATCGTCTGCGGCCTGGATGCCGACTTCAATCCGAGGCGCATCGAACGCTACCTACTGCTGGTCGGCGGTGGTGGTGCCGAACCGGTGGTGGTGCTGACCAAGGCCGACCAGACCGAGTACAGCGAAGACGCGCTGGCGGTGCTGGAAGAGCTGGAGATGCAGGGTATCGCCCTGCATGCGATCAATGGCCTGGATGCCGACAGCGTGGCGGTGCTGCAACCGTGGCTGGGCCCGGGCCGCACGGTGGTGCTGGTGGGCTCGTCCGGTGCCGGCAAATCCACGCTGACCAACACCCTGCTCGGCGAGCAGCGGATGAAGACCAACGCGGTGCGCGCCAACGATTCACGTGGACGCCACACCACCACGCACCGCGCGCTGATGCCGCTGCCGACCGGCGCCTGCCTGATCGACACCCCCGGCATGCGCGAGCTGAAGCCGACCGGTGAAGAGACGCTGTCCGAAGGCGGCTTCGCCGATATCGAAGCCCTGGCCGCACAGTGCCGTTTCAACGACTGCAAGCACCAGCAGGAACCGGGCTGTGCCGTACGCGCAGCGATCGAAGCAGGTGAGATCGAAGAGAGCCGGCTGCTCAACTACTTCAAGCTGAAGGAAGAAGTGGCCGCCGCCGCCGCCAAGCTGGCGGTCCGCCAGGCCGAGACCGCGCAGGAGCGTGGCGGCAAGAAGGGCAAGGGCCAGCAGTTCCGCCCGGCCGGCAAGCCGCGTAGGCGCTGATCGGTACCGCGGGGGCGGATCCCATTGCACCGCAATGGGCGCTGACCCCTGCAATGAACCCGCCTCTGTCTGCTTCGGGCGGATGCCAACTGCCCGCTCCTGACAGGTGCCAACCCTGGTTGGCACGGGTGTGTCCGAAGCCCGCCGTCGGCGGATGCCAACCAACGTTGGCACCTACCAAAGCAAGGGCAGGGCGCTATAGTCCGCGCATGGAACCGACTGCGACGCTGGACCGTGACGTGGCCCACCATGCAGCGCTCGATGCGCGCCTGGTCGAGGCCGTGGGAGGCATCCGCCTGCTGGGCCTGACCAGTTGGCCGGCAACGGTGCAGGCACCGTTCCTGGATAGCGTGGCACGTGGTCAGCCGGTGCTGCCGAAGGTGGATTACCCACGGCTGGACTTCAGCGAAGAACGTCGCGCGCTGGCCGCGATCGCCGCCGACTGCGACGACAGCCACCCACTGGGCCACTACGTGCGACAGTCGGCGCAGAGCTGGGACCTGGCCGCGCAGCTGCTGGAAGGGCTGGGCACCGCGGCGGTCGATACCTGTTCGGTGCAGCTGTTCGGCGCACCCGAGCAGCCGCTGCCGGGCAATGGCCCGAGCACGCGCGAAGCAGCGCGCCACTTCATCCAGATTGCCGCCGAACTGGACCACGAACTGCTGGCGCCGGAAGAGCAGGTGCCAGTGTCGGCCATCGCCCTGCAGCTGCAGCTGCAGAACGACCTGGATGCCTTCTTCGAATCGCGCATCATCCAGGTACAGCTCGACCCGGAACTGGTGTCCAAAGCAGCTGCCGGCCCGACCCGCATCCGCCTGCGCACCAGTGCGCGCTTCAGTGCCTACGACCGCGCGCAGCTGTTCCACCACGAAGCGCTGGTGCATTCGCTGACCGCATTGAATGGCCGCGAACAGCCGGTGCTGCCGAGCCTGGCATTGTCTTCGCCGCGGGTGACCGCGACACAGGAAGGCCTGGCCACGTTCGCCGAGCAGATCACTGGCAGCATCGACATCGAGCGCCTGAAGCGCATCAGCCTGCGTACCGAAGCGATTGCGATGGCACGCGAAGGCGCCGATTTCATCGAAGTGTTCCGCTATTTCTGCGATGCGGGGCAGAACGCAGAGGAGAGTTTCGCCTCGGCACAGCGCGTGTTCCGCGGCGTGCCGCCGAGTGGCGGCCTGGCCTTCACCAAGGACACGGTGTACCTGCGCGGCCTGGTGTCGGTGCACACCTTCTTCCGCCACATGCTGGCCGAGGACCGCTTGCAGGTCTGTCGCTGGTTGTTCGCCGGCAAGATGAGCCTGACCGATGCGATCGCGTTCGCGCCGTTGTTCGAGGCGGGGGTGCTGAAGCCTCCGCGCTGGCTGCCGCACTGGGTGAGCCGGGCGAATGGCCTGGCCGGGATGCTGGCGTTCTCGCTGTTTGCCAACCGGATACGGATGGACCAGCTGGCGCCGGAATGAAATGCGTTGGCGGGATGATGCGCTGGCGCCTCGATTGATGTCGCTGGGCGGCGGTGGGGCACCCTGGCCAGGACACGCCGTAAACCCATCCATGGGGGCTCGATCGGCGCATCCATGCGCCTCACGGTCCTGGCCAGGGTGCCCCACCGCCGCCAGACAGTTTCCCGCGCGGGGGGCAGCACATCACCGCGCCGAAGGGATTGCGCTTGAAAAGCAAAGAGCCGGGCAATGCCCGGCTCTTTGCTTTTTGCTCTTCTTTGCCTTCCGCACCGTGGCGCGGGAAACCGTCGAGCAGGGTCGGATGGGCCGGCGCAGGACCGTTGGCGCCATGGATGGCGCCATCGAGCCCCCATGGATGGGTTTACGGCGTGTCCTGCGCCGGCCCATCCGGCCCTGCCCCGCGACGATAATCAAGACGCCGCGGGGCAACGCTTTCGACTTAGAACTCTGCCGCCACCGTCATGAACAACTGCCGCGGTGCGCTCGCATGGATCGCATAACGCGTGCCCTTCGGATCAGTCGGTGCGAACGAACTCAGCTGGCCGGCATAGCGCTTGTTGGTCAGGTTGGTCGCATTCAACGACACCCGCACGTTGCGCAGGCCCAGGCCGGGGCCGAAGTCGTAGCCCGCGCCGGCGTCGAAGGTGGTCACGCCCGGTACCGACTGGTCGTTGGTGTAGGTGTAGTAGCGCTTGCCGGTGTACTTGGCACGCAGGCTGGCGAAGAAGCCATCGCGGTTCCAGCTGATCTCACTGGAGGCCATGCGCTGCGGCGTATCCACCGTGATCTTGCCGGCCACCGGAACGATGGCGCCGCCCGAGGTGTAGTCATCCTCGTAGGTGGTCTTGTTCCAGGACAGCGCGTTGTACCACTGCAGGCCGTCGATCGGCTTGAGGATGAAGGTCAGTTCCGCGCCGTAGCTCTTCACCGAACCGACGTTGATGAAGCGCGTCACGCACTCCGGACGCGTGCCGACTTCGATGCTCGAGCACGGGTTCAACGACAGCAGGCGGTTGTCGAACTTCACGTTGTAACCCGCGATCGATGCCTGGTACTTCTCGCCGAAGGTACGGAAGCCGGCTTCCAGGCTCTTGGACTTCTCCGGCTCCAGGCCGGCGCTGGCCGCGAACGATTCCGGCGACACCTGCAGCGGGCCGCCGCTGCCACCGCCGACGAAGGCGGCGATGTTTTCGGCGTACGAGGCGAACAGCTCGTTGTTGGCGTTGAGCTTGAAGCCCAGGCCCACCTGCGGCAGCACCGATTCCTTGGCGGTCAGCGTGCCCGAGGCGATGCTGGTTTCCACGCCCGGCTGGGCGGTGGCACGCATGCGGGTGTTCGGGCTCTTGATGCCCACGTCCACGGTCAGGCGCTGGTCCAGGAAGCGCATGCGGTCCTGTACGTAGAACTGGCGCGTGCGGATGTCGAAGTCCTGGTTGAACAGCAGGCGGTCCGGGTTCTTCAGGTACAGGTCGTCCAGGAACGGGCCACTGATGTAGTAGAAGTTGCGCGAGACGTTGTGGTCGTTCTGCTCATACCACAGGCCGGCTTCCAGTTCGTGGATGCCCACCGTCCACGACAGCGCGGCGGTCAGGCCGTCGCGGTTGATCGTGTAGTTGGTGCTGCGGATCGAGATCGGCAGCATCCTGTCGGTGCCCGGGTAGGACGGCTGGCCCGGTGCCCACCAGTGGCCCTGGCCACGGTTGTCGTGGTGGTAGGCCAGCAGCTTCAGGCGGCCCTGCTCGCCCAGGCGCAGGTCGGCATCGACCGAATAGAGATTGTCGTCGCGCAATGCGCGGCTCTGGTAGTAGGCATCGTCGATGCTGTTGACGCCGCCGCTGAACTTGCAGCGTGCCTTGTTGTAGGTGCCCGGCGCGCAGTACGCAGCGGCGACGGCGCGATCCCAGTCCGGCGCGTAGATGTTCCAATCCCAGCCCAGGCCACGCGCCAGCATGTCCTTGGACAGGTAGGCGTAGTTGGCCTGGCTGGCGCGCGAGGTGGCCACGAACGCACCGAAGCGGTGGTCGCCGACATTCCACACTGCCTTGGCGTTGAACTGGCGGGTGGTCTGGTTCTGGTAGGGCGCGGCCCACATGTCCTGGTCCTGGTGCACGCCGGACACATAGGCCGAGAAGCCGTTGATGTCACCGGTATCCACGCGCAGGTAGCCACGGCGCTGGCTGTTGTCGCCGACGGTGACGCTGGCGCGGCCACCGAACTCGGTGGACGGGTCCATCGAGAAGTACTGGATGGTGCCGCCCAGGTTGCTGGTCGAGGCCACGCCCAGCGAACCGATGCCCTGCGACAGCTCGGCACCGGCCAGGTTCTCGGCGATGATCGCGCGGGCGATGCTCAGGCCGTTGTAGTTGCCGTAGCTGTTGTCGCCCAGCGGGATGCCGTCCAGCGTGTAGCCGAGGCGGCTCTTGTCGAAGCCGCGCAGGCTGATGGTCTGCGATTCTTCGTTGGCGCCGAAGGCATCGTTGGACTGCACCGACACGCCCGGCAGGCGGTCGAGGACCTTCTGGCCGCTGGTGCCCGGCGGCAGGACCTGCTTGTCGACGGTGGTGATGCGCTGCACCTGGCGGGTCTCGCCCTGGCCGATCACGGAGACGGTATCCAGCGTCTGCGCGCTCAGCGCGGCATCGGTGCTGGCGCCGGTATCGGCGGCGGTGGCGGCATGGGCGCTGGCGGCGGCGGAGAGCGCGATCGCCACGGCGATCGTCAGGTGTCGGGTCTGCATGGTGGTCCGTTGCATTGGGGGTGGTCACCGGCACGCGTGCGCGGTGCATGGCCACTATGCGAACGGAACATGAAACCTTCTTTACGAAAAACCAACGAAGGGTGCAGGGCAGTGGTGCGCGTCCTGCAACATGTTCGTCATGGTGGTAGGCCGGTGGGAATCAGAAGCGCTCCCCTGGCCAGCTCAACTTGAGCTGGTTCATGCAGTCACGGTCATGTTCGGAGAATGAGAACCCGATCTGGATGCCGTTCTCTACCGTGCCGAACACCGTCGACTCGTCCAGGCTATGTCCTGACGGGACGGAAAGGACATTGAAGTCGGGGTAGCGACGACCCATCTGCTTTCGCGAGATGCAGGCGCCGCCCAGCGACAGCGTAATGCCTTTGATGATTCGCCCCGACGCATCGGTGTGGATCTGGCCAGAAGGCCCCTTGATCCTCCCGGCGACCACGAATGGCCCCAGATCGATGGTGGCGCTGTCGCCCCGGCCCCTTCTTGCTTCCGAACGCGAGCCGGCCGGAGCCAGTGGCGATAGCTGCGCGACAAGGTCAGAGCGTGCCAGCTGCAGGGACCAGCGTTCCACGAGCCGCCATGTTGCATCCGCCTCATCCGCAGTGGCAGCAGGTGGCGTGGCCGCCAGTGGCGGGGTGGCGACCACAAGAAGCGCAATCAGCAATGCACGCATGCCAACCTCCTTGATCCGCGATTCCGGCCGTTCATCCATCGGGCTCAGCGAGCGTTGGCAGGTATAGCACCGGTTCTGCCGATGTATCGGGCAATACGTCCCGAAAATGCAGAAACAAAAAAGGGGCCGGATCCCCCTAGCAAGCGAAGGTTCACCGGCCCCGCGCACTCCGTGGGGGAGGCGGTCCACGCGTTGCGTGGAGACGGGCTCAACCCATGTACAGGCCACCGTTGACCGGATAGTCGGCACCGGTCACATACGAGGCTTCATCCGACGCCAGCCACGCGCACAGGCCGGCCACTTCCTCGGGGCGGCCCAGGCGGCGCACTGGTACCGAGGCGGCCAGCCGGTCCAGCACATCCGGCGGGAAGCTGCTGATCGCCTGGCTGGCGATGTAGCCCGGCGACAGCGTGTTGACGGTGACCCCGCGCGACGCAACTTCGGCAGCCAGCGCACGGCTGAAGCCATGCATCGCGGCCTTGGCGGTGGCGTAGTTCACCTGTCCGATCTGTCCCTTGTGGGCACTGACCGAACCGATGTTGATGATGCGGCCCCAGCCCCGCGTGGCCATGCCGTCCACCACCTGCTTGGTCAGGTTGAACAGCGCGTTGAGGTTGGACGCGATCACCGCGTTCCAGTCCTCCACCGCCATCTGCCGGAACAGCAGGTCGCGGCTGCCGCCGGAGTTGTTGACCAGCACGTCCACTTCACCGACTTCGGCGCGCACCTTGGCGAACGCGGCGCTGGTCGAGGCCCAGTCCGTCGCGTTGCCTTCGGAGGCGATGAAGTCGAAGCCCTGTTCGCGCTGCTCGCGCAGCCAGTTGGCCTTGCGCGGCGAGTTCGGCGCGCAGCCGGCAACCACGGTGTGGCCGCTGCGGGCCAGGCTCTGGCAGATGGCAGTGCCGACACTGCCCATTCCACTGGTGACGTAAGCGATTCGAAGCGTCATTGCAGAAGGCTCCTTGGCAAAGGGTCAGGCGGCGAGGGGATACAGGCCGAACAGCAGGCTGCCGATCATCAGCAGCATCGAGATGGCGATGGCCCACTTCAGGGTGAACTTCTGGTGGTCGGCGAATTCGACCTTGGCCAGGCCCACCAGCAGGTAGGTGGACGGCACCAGCGGGCTGAGCAGGTGCACCGGCTGGCCGGCCAGCGAGGCGCGCGCCATTTCCACCGGGGTGATGCCGTAGTTGCCAGCGGCCTCGGACAGGATCGGCAGCACGCCGAAGTAGAACGCGTCGTTGGACATGAAGAAGGTGAACGGCATCGACGCCACCGCGGTGATCACCGCCAGGTACGGGCCCCACGATTCCGGAATCACCGCCAGGAAGCTGTGCGACATCGCTTCGACCATGCCGGTGTTGTTGAGGATGCCGGTGAAGATGCCTGCGGCGAAGATCAGCGACACCACCGACAGCACATTGCCGGCATGGTTGACCACGCGGCGGCGCTGCTCGGCCAGGTTCGGGTAGTTGATCACCAGGGCGATGGCGAAGCCGACCATGAACAGCACCGGCATCGGCAGCACGCCGATGATCAGCGCGGTCATCAGTGCCACGGTCAGCGCCAGGTTCACCCACAGCAGCTTCGGGCGCTTGATGTCTTCGGCGTCTTCCACGGTCGGCAGCGGGTTGCTGTCATCGGACACGCTGTTGTCCATCCAGCTGCCGCCCTTGGGCAGGGTCACCACGCCGAGGCGTCGGCGTTCCTTCAGGCCCAGGTACCAGGCCAGCAGCAGCACGCCGGCACAGGCGATCACCATCGACGGGATCAGCGGCACGAACACGTCGGCCGGGTCCACGTGCAGCGCGGTGGCCGCGCGTGCGGTCGGGCCGCCCCACGGGGTCAGGTTCATCACGCCGCCGGCGAGGATGGTCACGCACGTCATGTTCAGCGCGTTCATGCCCAGCCGCTGGTACAGCGGAAGCATCGCCGAGACGGTGATCATGTAGGTGGTCGAGCCATCGCCATCGAGCGAGATCAGCATCGCCAGCACTGCAGTGCCAAGCACGATCTTCATCGGGTCGCCCTTGACGAAACGCAGGATCACCCGCACCAGCGGATCGAACAGGCCGGCGTCGATCATCACCCCGAAGTAGAGGATGGCGAACATCAGCATCACGCCGGTCGGCGCGATCTTCTTGATGCCCTCCAGCATCATCTCGTCGATGCCGGCACCGAAGCCACCGATCAGCGCGAACAGGATGGGGATGGTGATCAGGGCGACGAGCGGCGACAGGCGTTTGCTCATGATCAAGTACATGAACGTAATGACCATGCCAAAGCCGAGGATGCTCAGCATCATCTGCGGACTCCTTGCGAAAACAGGACGTGGGGAGTGGAAGGGGCCCGGGCGGAATGCCCGGAATGTCGGGCCTAGAAGTCGTACTGCAGGCGGCCGGTGACCGCGCGCGTGCGGTCCACCGTCACCCCGGCCAGGCGATCACGGTTGCGGCTTTCGATCACGTTGAGCATGAAGCGCAGGTTGTCGCGCAGGTACCAGTTGCCACCCAGCGTCCAGGCTTCGGTGCTGCCGCGACGCAGGTCCGGCGCACCGTCGAGATGCTGCGCGCCCCACATCTGGTCGTAGCGCAGCGCCACTTCGAAGGCGCCGGCCTTGTGCCGGATGTCCTTCACCCGCGCGAATCGACCGGTCTTGCGGTCGTAGGCACGGCTTTCGCCGGTGACGAACCAGCTGAGCATGCCGTAGGCCGCCATTACATCGCCGCGCTGCGCGCCGTCGTCGAAGGTGGCGCCACTGAACTCGCCCTGCCACGACAGCGGGCCGCGCACCTGCGCGTATTCCAGCGACCACTTGTTGACGTCGGTATCGCGGCCGGCGGAGAAGTCGACCAGGGTCAGGCGGCTGTTGTCGGACAGATGGCCGGCCGGGCGCGGGCGGATGCGCAGGCCGGGCACGCCGTTGGCGCCGGGGTTGTCGTAGGCCTCGCGGGCCAGCGACAGGCCCAGGTGCAGCACGTCGCCATCGCTGGGCGAGGGCGCCCAGGTGACGCGGCCACCGGCGGCGCGACCCTTCACCTGCCAGGCGTCGATGCTCTCCAGGCTGTAGAGGCTGGCCGCCCAGGTGAAGTCACCGGGGTTGGCCTGCCAGGACGCACCCAGGCGGTACAGCGGCGCCAGCGTGGTGCCGGCGTTGCCACGTTCCAGGAAGCTGCCGTAGTTGGAGCTGGTGCGGTCATCCAGCGAGAAGTACTGCTTGAACTGGCCCACGGTCAGCTTGCCGGCCTTGCCGAAGCTGCGTGCCAGGTACACGTCCTTGGCCTCGACGCGGTCGCCGGAGAAATCGGCTTCCAGCTTGTAGTCGACCACGAAGAACTTGCCGGACACGTCAACCCACGCACGGCGGATTTCGGTGTCGTCCTTGTTCGGGGTGCCCCGGTTGTCGTTGTCGAAGGTGGCGAAGTCCAGGTGCAGGCGACCACCCAGGGTGGCGGTGACCGGACGGTCGTCTTCGGCGGCAATGGCCGGCGCCGACAGGGCAGCCAGCGCCACCATGGCGGCAGGGCGCCGCCAGGCAAACATGAATTCCACAAACCCTCCCAGGTGCGCGCCAGGCGCGCGGCAATCGTGGGCACCGGACGGTGCGCGGCCGCAGTCTGGGTCGGGCAAGCTGTCATCGTCCTGTCAACGGATTGTGCGGTGCAGCGTAAAGCGGCCCGCTGCCGCCTCCGGGCGGGGCGCGGCGAGCGCGGCAGCGGCATGCGGTAGCATTCGTTTCCCTTCCCACCCCCGTGCCCATGCGCCTGCTGCTGGTCGAAGACAACCCGGATCTGGCCGATGCGATCATCCGCCGCATGCGCCGCAGTGGGCATGCCGTGGACTGGCAGGCCGATGGCCTGGCGGCGGCCAGCGTGCTGCGCTACCAGAGCTTCGACCTGGTGGTGCTGGATATCGGCCTGCCCAAGCTCGATGGCCTGCGCGTGCTGGCCGGCATGCGCGAGCGCGGCGACAGCACGCCGGTGCTGATGCTGACCGCGCGCGATAGCATCGAAGACCGCGTGCAGGCGCTGGATGTCGGCGCCGATGACTACCTGGGCAAACCATTCGATTTCCGCGAGTTCGAAGCACGCTGCCGCGTGCTGCTGCGGCGTGCGCGTGGGCAGGCCAGCGAAGTGGTGCAGATCGGCGGCTTCCAGTTCGATAACGCCGCGCACCGGGTCAGCCTCGACGGCGAACCGATCGAGCTGCCCAACCGCGAATACCGGCTGCTGGAGATCCTGGTCGGCCGCCTCGGCCAGGTGGTCGGCAAGGACGAAATCGGCAACGGCCTGTTCGGCTTCGACGACGAAGCCGGTCCGAATGCCATCGAACTGTATGTGGGTCGCCTGAGAAAGAAGCTGGCAGGCGCACCGCTGCGCATCACCACGGTGCGCGGCGTTGGCTACCTGCTGGAAGCCAGTGACGGCAGCGCCGACGCCGATGGCTGACGCGCGTACCGCGAATGCCGCACCGGGCTCGCTGCGGCGCACGCTGCTGCTCTATCTCGGCGCGTTGCTGGCGGTGTTCGCGGTGGCCCTGCTGTTTGCCGCGCGCGGCTATGGCCAGCGCGCCGCCAACCGTTCCTACGATCACCTGCTGGTGTCCTCGGCGTTGTCCATTGCCGATTCGGTGGCCCTGGTCGATGGCCAATGGCAGGTCGATCTTCCCTATGCCGCGCTGGACCTGCTGGCGATGGCTCCGGAAGACCGTGTGTTCTATCGGGTCGCCGACAGTCGCGGCAACCTGATCACCGGCTACGGCGACCTGCCGGCGCCACCGCGCCGGCCAGGCCCGCAACCGCAGCTGTTTGATGCGGCGTACAGCGGCGAGACCGTGCGCTTCGTGGTCGTCGGCCGCAGTTTCGCCGCCGCGTCGGCGCAGGGCGAGGTGCAGGTGCAGGTCGGCCAGACCCGGCGTGCACGTGAAGCGGTTGCGCAGGACATGGTCAACCGTGCATTGCTGGCGATCGGTGTGCTGTCCGGGCTGCTGCTGGCGCTGGTGGCCTTTGGCGTGCATCGCGCGTTCCGGCCATTGGTGCGGGTGGAACGCGAGCTGTCGCGCCGCGAGCCGTCCGATCTGAAACCGCTGGATGCGCGCGTGCCGCGCGAGATGGACCAGATGGTGGCAGCGTTGAACCGCTTCATGGAACGACTGTCCAGCAGCAACGAGACCTTGCGCGCGTTCATGGCCGAGGCCGCGCACCAGATGCGTACGCCGTTGGCTGCCCTGCGCGCGCAGGCACAGCTGGCGCTGGATGACGACGACCCCGAGGACATGCGGCGCAGCCTGCAGGCGATCGAACGCAATGCCACCCACATGAGCCGGTTGCTGAACCAGCTGCTCAGCGATGCCAGCGTGATCCATCGCTCGCATCTGCAGCGCTTTGCAGCGGTGGACCTGGCCGAGGCCGTGCACCAGGCCCTGCATGAGGCACTGCCGCAGGCAGGGCCGGCACCGCGCGTACAACTGGCGATGACCGCCGAACCCGTGCAGGTGCACGGTGATGCGCTGCTGCTGCGCGAGGCGATCAAGAACCTGGTCGACAACGCCCTCAAGTACGGCGGTGACGGCCCGTTGCAGATCGCGTTGACCGTGGAAGGCGGGCAGGCCGTGCTGACCATCGCCGACCACGGTGCCGGCATTGCCGCCGCCGATGCCGAACGCGTGTTCGAGCGCTTCGCCCGTGGCGAAGGCGCGCCGTCCGGCGGCGCCGGGCTTGGCCTGGCCATCGTCAAGCGCGTGGTCGACAGCCATGGCGGTCGCATCGACCTCAGCAACCGTCCGCAGGGCGGGCTGGTCGCCACCATCCGCCTGCCCCGGAGCAGTCCATGATCCGCCTGTTCGCTGCTGCCGTTGCCTTGCTGCTGGCCCTGCCGGTGCTTGCAGCACCGGGCGACGTGCGCCGCTTCCCGGCCCAGGCAAAGGCCACTGCGCAGCTGCGCATCCACGGCACCACCGACATCGAAGTGTTCGCGGTAGTGATTGCCGACTACCAGCGGCTGCACCCCGGCACTGAGGTGGTGTACGAGGACATCATCACCCAGGACCTGTACGCGCGGTACCTGCACGACCGCGGCGGACCGGCATCGCCGGACCTGCTGATCTCCAGCGGCATGGACCTGCAGACCAAGCTGGTCAACGACGGCCACGCGCTGCCGCATCGTTCGGCGCAGACCGCTGCGCTACCGGCCTGGGCGCAGTGGCGCAACGAGGCCTTCGGCATCAGCTACGAGCCGGTGGTGATGGTCTACAACACCCGCGCACTGCCGGCTGCGAAGGTGCCGCACACGCGTCGGCAACTGCTGGACCGGTTGCGCGCGGAGGGGGCACCGCTGCGCGGCAGGGTCGGTACCTATGACATCGAGCGCAGCAGTGTCGGCTACCTGTTGTCTACCCAGGATGCGCAGCGTGGCAGCATCGCCGGCGCGTTGCTGGGCGCGCTGGGCGACAACGACGTGGTGCGCGAGGAGCGCACCGGCGTGCTGCTGGACAAGGTCGCCAGCGGACAGCTGTCGCTGGTCTACAACGTGCTCGGCTCCTACGCGCAGGCGCGCATCGACGCGGGTGCGCCGCTGGCGATCGTGGAGCCCGAGGACTACACGCTGGTGGTGCTGCGTACCGCGGTGATTCCACGTACCGGCCCACACCCGGAAGAAGCCCGGCGCTTCCTCGACTACCTGTTGTCACCGCGTGGCCAGCAGGTGCTGTCGCGCGAGGCACGGCTGATGCCGATCGTGACCGGCAACGCACGTGGCGACGATGCGCCCGGCCGCAGCCGCCGTCCGATCCAGCTCGGCCCAGGCCTGCTGGTGTACCTGGACGCGCTCAAGCGCCGCCAGTTCCTGGATGCCTGGCGCAGCAGCGTGGAGCCGGCAGGGCGCTGAGGCTCCGGCCTGCCCGTACAATGGCGGCATGAGCGAATACACCATCCTGATCGCCGATGACCACCCGCTGCTGCGTTCGGCGGTGGTGCAGTCATTGCGGCAGAGCCTGCCGCTGGCGCAGGTGCGCGAGGTCGCCAGCGCCGAGGCATTGGCCGAAGCGCTGGATGCCCACCCGAATGTGGACCTGGTGCTGCTGGACCTGACCATGCCCGGCGCGCACGGTTTTTCCGCGCTGCTGCACGTGCGCGGCTCGCATCCGGACATTCCGGTGGTGATCCTCTCGTCCAACGACCATCCGCGGGTGATCCGTCGTGCTCAGCAGTTTGGCGCCGCTGGCTTCATCCCGAAGTCCGCCCCGGCCGAGACCATCGGCGAGGCGGTGCAGGCGGTGCTCGATGGTGGCCTGTGGTTCCCGGCGATGGCCGCCGAACGCTCCGAGGCCGACGCACTGCTGGCCAGCCGCTTGGCCCAGCTGACCCCGCAGCAGTTCCGGGTACTGCTGTGCCTGGCCGATGGCCTGCTCAACAAGCAGATCGCCTACACGCTGGGGTTGGCCGAGAACACGGTGAAGGTACATGTCACTGCGATCCTGAAGAAGCTCGAATGCCATAGCCGCACGCAGGCAGCGGTGCTGGTGAAGGCGCTGGAGCCCGAGGGCGACGCCGGCATCGGGTTGTAGTTTCCAGCCAACAGCGCAGCCCCTCGTGGGTGGGTTTGGGTTGGTCGCTGAAAGCAGAAGCTGCGAGCGGGCCGGTCGGGTTGGGTGCGCGGGGGACGCCGTGAATCCGTCCCTGGAGGCTTGGCAGCCGCATCCATGCGGCTGACACCCCCGCGCACCCAACCCGACCGGCCTCTGACAGATTTCGGTGGCCTGCCACCCACGGAGAAGAAAAAAGATCAAAAGCAAAGCAGGCTGTCAGGCCGCCTTTTGTAGAGCCGCGCCCACGCTCGGCTTCGCGGACCGGCCGGAAAGCAAGAGCATGGGCTCGGCTCTACACGAGCAAGCGCAGCGCGCGACCCGCTTTTGATCTTTTTTCTTCTCCGAGGGTGGACGCGCACGGAACGTGTCCGTGGCCGGGCAGATGGGCTGCACAGGGGCGTGAGCCGCATGGATGCGGCGACCGAGCTTACAGGGACGTACTTGCAGCGGCCCCTGTGCAGCCCATCTGCCCGGCCCCACCGATGAACTGCTTTGTGCGACCACCCACGAGGGGCTGCGCCGTTGGCTGGAAACTACCCGCGATGGCGGATCAACAACTGGCTCATCAACGCCCGCAGCGCCGGCGGCTTCACCGGCTTGGCCATCATTCCCCAGCCGCGCTCGGCGGCCATCTCACGCAATCCCGCATCGCGCTCGGCGGTGACCAGCACCACCGGCGGACGGGCCTGCCACAACTCGGTCAGCGTCTCGTACAGCACCGGCCCGTGGTGATCGCCCATGCGCACATCCAGCAGCACCAGCTCCGGCACCGCGCCTGTTGCCGCCAGCTGCAGCGCCGCCTGCGGGCCGTCGGCCAGCGCCACCTCGCAGCCCCAGCGCTCCAGCAGCGCGCGGCTGGCGGCGCAGACGTGCGGATCGTCGTCGATCACCCACACCCGGCGACCGCGCAGCGGATTGTCCGCGGCCGGTTCCTGCACCAGCACCGGCACAGGAGCAGTAGCGGGAATCGCGCTGGCTTCGCCGAACGGCACGCCCACCGCGAACACGCTGCCCTGGCCCAGCTGCGAGCGCAGGCGGATCGGGTGGCCGAGCAGCCGACCGATGCGGTCGACGATTGCCAGGCCAAGGCCGGCGCCGCGCTGCTGGCCGTCGTGCAGGCGGCGGAACTCCTCGAAGATCTCGCCCTGCAGTGCATCGGGAATGCCGGGGCCTTGGTCGTGAACTTCGATCCACAGCAGGCCTTCGCGGCGACGGCAGCCGAGCAGCACGCGGCCACGTTCGCTGTAGCGCAATGCGTTGGACAGGAAGTTCTGCAGGATGCGGCGCAGCAGCGCTTCATCGCTGACCACCACCGCAGCGGTATCGACCCAGTCGACCACCAGCCCGCGTGACTGCGCGGCGATGCCGAACTCGCGTGCCAGCGTCTGCAGCAAAGGCCCGAGCCGGAACGCCTGTACGCGCGTGGGCAGGCTGCCCGATTCCAGGCGCGCGATATCCAGCAGGCTGTTGAGGATCGCATCCTGCGCGGCCAATGCAGCATCGATGTGGTCGCTGGTCTGTTGCTGCGCCGGGTCACTCAGCTTGCCGCGCAGCACCGAGACGAACATGCGCGCCGCGTTGAGGGGCTGCAGCAGGTCGTGCACGGCCGAGGCAACGAAACGGGTCTTGTAGCGGTTGGCCTGCTCGGCTTCGCGGCGTGCTTCTTCCAGATCATGGGTGCGCTCGGCGATGCGGTGCTCCAGCGCATCGGCCAACGAGCGCAGTTCGCGCGCGGCGTTCTTGTAGCTGGTGATGTCGGCATAGCTGGTGACGAAGCCGCCGTCAGGCAGCGGATTGCCACGGATCTCCAGCACCGTGCCGTCGTCCTTCTCGCTCTCGCGCATGTGCGGGCGGCCGCTGCGCAGGTGGTTCAGGCGGCGCTCGATTGCTTCATCGACCGGGCCCGGACCGAGCAGGCCACGGCGTGCGTTGAAGCGGAACAGTTCCTCGATCGGCCGGCCGACGCGAACCAGGTCCTGTGGGAAACGGAACAGTTCCAGGTAGCGCGAGTTCCACGCGACCAGGCGCAGTTCGCGGTCGATCACCACCACGCCCTGCGGCAGGTGTTCGAGGCTGCGGCTGAGTCCGCTGTCGGCGTCGGTGGCCGCCTGCAGCAGGCCATCCTGTGCGGTGCGCAGTTCCTGTGCGTGCTGCTTGAGCAGGGTTTCCAGTTCGCGGCGGCTGCGCAGGCGATGCTTGGCCAGGCGTCGGCGCTGCTGCACGAACAGCACCAGGAAGCCCAGCGCCAGCCACGCGGCACCGCCGGTGAGGGCGGCCGCGCGACCGGCGGCGGTGGCGGCGCTGGCGTCGTGCAGCAGATGCAGGTTCCAGCCTTCGGCGGGCAGCGGCAGGCTTTGCCACAGCATCGGCTGCGGCAGTGCGGGATCGAGCAGGCGCACCATGCGGCCACCATCGGCAAGCACGTCTTCAGTACGCGCGCGCAATGGCTGCAACGCGCGGTCGGCGTATTGGCGGGCGTCCAGCATTTCGCGGCGCTCATCGGCGCCCAGCGGGCGCAGCAGGCGGTAGCGCCAGCTGTCACGGTTGGCCAGGAACACCACGTCATGGTCGTCGCTGGCCAGCACCACGTCCGGGCTGCTCAACCATTCCTGTTCCAGCGCCGACAGCTCGACCTTGATCACCACCACGCCGAGCCGCTTGCCGTCTTCCTCGATGGCCTGCGACAGGTAGTAGCCGGGTACGCCGGTGGTCATGCCGATGCCGTAGAAGCGGCCGCGGCCCTGCGCCAGTGCCTGCCGGTAGTAGGGGCGGTAGCTGTAGTTCTCGCCGACGTTGCTGGTCGGCTGGTCCCAGTTGCTGGCCGCCACTGCCACCCCGTCGTGGCCGACCAGGGTCAGGGTCGAGGCACGGGTGACTTCATTGGCGCGTTGCAGCTTGAGGTTCAGCCGCTGCTGTTCGGTGGGCGAGGGCGGCACACGCAGGGCGTGCAGCAGATCCGGATCCAGCGCCAGTACCTGCGGCAACGTGCCGAAGCGGTCGATGCGCTGCTGCAGGCCCTGGCCGTACAGCTGCAGCTGGCGTTGCACCTGGCTGCTTTCCTCGCCGAGGGCGCGCCGCCAGGCGTAGTGGCCGGCGGCGACCGCACAAAGCACGGTGCCTCCGACCATCACCAGGATGGTCAGCAACAGCATCCGGTGGCGGCTGAGCCAGTACATGGCGGCAGTCTACGCAGGGCCGGCGGGCGTGACGTGCACGCCCGCCGGGATCTGACGTGGAAGGGGTCAGAAGTGCATCTGCGCGCGCAGCTCGAAGATCTCCGGCGTGCTGTGCACACCACGACGGCTGGCGTCGACCTTCACGTAGTTGGCCTGGAACTTGAAGTGGCTGGTCAGGTACCAGTTCGCGCCCAGGGTCAGGTCGTGCTGGCGGCCACCAAGGATGCTGCCATCGTCCAGGTCCATGCGGCTGTAACGTGCCACCAGTTCCACCGCGCCGTAGTCGTGCGCCGGCTTGATGTTGGCCACGGCACCTGCGTTGTACGGGCGCGACTCGCCGGTCAGCACCCAGCTGGCCATAGCGTACTGGCCGCTGCCGGTGTAGTCGGGCTTGCCGTCATGGCGGGTGACCGTGGCGCGCAGGGCTTCGGCCTGCAGCGAGAACGGGCCGCGGATCCAGATGCCTTCCAGGCCGGTGCGGCGGATCTGGTCGGCGGTGACCAGGGCGCCGGAATCGACGTAGCGGATGTCGGTCAGGCCGGCTTCCGGGCGTGCGCGAAGGCGCGCGCTGGCCTCGTGGTGCACGTCACGGCCATCGCTGTAACCGCGCGGATTTTCCTGCGAGTAGGCCAGGCCCAGGTGGATCACGTCACCCGGCGCCTTCACCGGGGTCCACACCGCACGTACTGCCTGGGTGGTGCCGGGGTTGTCACCCTGCAGGTCCTTGCCGCCATAGGCGCCGGCCTGCAGCAGGTACTGCGGACGCTCCAGCACCCATTCCACGCCGGTGCGGCGGCCTTCGTAGAAGGCCTGCACGGGCAGCGCGGTTTCCAGGAAGCTGCCGGCGCGCGAAGAGGTGTTCGCATCCAGGCCGACCGGGGTCTTCATATAGCCGAAGCGGAAGCGACCGATGTCGCGACCGAAGAAGGCCTTGCTCTCGAAGCGCACGAACACGTCCAGCCAGGTATCGGACTGGAAGTCGTAGTAGACCATCGCGTCGTAGACGCCCTTCTTCTTCAGCGTCGCACCGAACTCCTTGCGGCGCACGGCGTCGTCGTCCTCCAGGCCGCTGCCCGAGGAGAAATCGTTGTAGTCGTAGGCGATGTTGGCGGTAGCGGCCAACTCGGTGCCGTCACCGAAGGCGTACTTGGTCGGCCAGTTGTCGAAATCGGCAGCCGAAGCGAAGGCGGGAAGCGCGGCCAGCGACAGGGCCAGCAAGGTGGGAATCGGGCGCATGTTGGGTGCGGCTCTCTCAGATTGCGTGTGGACAGGACAACAACGGCCGCAGGGGCCGAAACTTTCGCAATGACGCGCCCGGCCGTTCAGCACGGGCCACCGGCCTCCCCAGGATCGGGCGGTGCGGCGCCAGTGTAGGCATCGCCGCCACCTGAACCGGGGGGCTAGTACCAATAGGTTATCTGCGCCGGCGTGCCCGGCGCGTACAAAGGCGTCCATTGGTCGCACCTCCTGCGCATGCAGCACAGGGCCTGCGATCAGTTTCCACGGTAACGGTTCCCGTGCTGTCCCGGGGCCGTACGTGCCTGAAAACGCCCCTTCCGGAGTCCGCCATGCACATCCCGACCGCAGCCCCGGCGCCTGCAAAGCCGTTGCCGATCTATCGCCAGCTGTATTTCCAGGTGATCGTGGCGATCGTCCTGGGCGCCATCCTCGGCCACTACGAACCGCTGATCGGCGAGAAGATGAAGCCGCTCGGCGATGCCTTCATCAACCTGGTGAAGATGATCATCGCGCCGGTGATCTTCCTGACCATCGTCACCGGCATCGCCAGCATGACCCACCTGCGCACGGTGGGCCGGGTGTTCGCCAAGGCGATGGCGTACTTCCTGTTCTTCTCCACGCTGGCACTGATCGTGGGCATGATCGTGGCGCACGTGGTACAGCCCGGCGCCGGCATGAACATCAACCCGGCCGAGCTGGACCAGACCGCGGTGCACAGCTACGTCGAGAAGTCGCACGACCTGACCCTGGTCGGTTTCCTGATGGACATCATTCCGAAGACGCTGGTGAGCGCCTTCGTCGACGGCAACATCCTGCAGGTGCTGTTCATCGCGGTGCTGTTCGGCATCGCGCTGGCCTCGGTGGGCGAGAAGGGCAAGCCGATCCTGAACTTCCTGGAGGCGCTGGTCGCCCCGGTGTTCAAGCTGGTGCACATCCTGATGAAGGCCGCCCCGATCGGTGCCTTCGGCGCGATCGCCTTCACCATCGGCAAATACGGCGTCGGTTCGCTGGTCAACCTGGCGTGGCTGGTGGGCTCGTTCTACCTCACCGCGTTCCTGTTCGTGGCGGTGATCCTCGGTGTGGTCTGCCGACTGTGCGGCTTCTCGGTGTTCAAGCTGGCGCGCTACCTGAAGGCCGAGCTGCTGCTGGTGCTGGGCACTTCCTCGTCGGAGTCGGCGCTGCCGTCGCTGATGGAGAAGATGGAACGCGCCGGTTGCAGCAAGTCGGTGGTGGGCCTGGTGGTCCCGACCGGCTACTCGTTCAACCTGGACGGCACCAACATCTACATGACCCTGGCGGCACTGTTCATTGCCCAGGCCACCAACACCGAACTGACCCTGGGCCACCAGATCGCCCTGCTGCTGGTTGCCATGCTCAGCTCCAAGGGGGCGGCCGGCGTCACCGGTGCCGGCTTCATCACCCTGGCCGCCACCCTTGCCGTGGTGCCGGAGGTACCGGTGGCCGGCATGGCGCTGATCCTGGGCGTGGACCGTTTCATGAGCGAATGCCGCTCGCTGACCAACTTCATCGGCAATGCGGTGGCCACCGTGGTGGTTTCGCGCTGGGAAGGCGCGCTGGACCGCAACCGCCTGCAGCTGGCGCTGGATGGCCGCGAAAGCGAGCTGCCGCCGCCGGTGGACGCACTGCCCGAGGCGCTGCCGGCCAAGGGCTGACCCAGGTGTGTGGTACCGCGGGGCCGATCACGACAGTGGTACGGCCCCGCGGCGTTTCAGGGCGTCCCATGGCTGTCATCGGGGGCGCCGATGCTGGCATCCCGGTACCGTCGCATACGGCACGGAATTGTGCAGTCGCAGCATGCCTGCGACAGGATAGCGACAGGTCCAGACGCTCCAACGGGGGTATCATCCCCTGTCCCTTCTGCCCATTCATGTAACCCACATCGATGTCCAACGAAGATTTCAAACAGGCCGCCCTCGATTACCACCGGATGTCCCCGCCGGGAAAGATCAAGGTTTCCGCTACCAAGCCCATGCTGACCCAGCGCGACCTGTCGCTGGCGTATTCGCCGGGCGTGGCGTACGCCTGTGAAGCGATCAAGGCCGACCCGCAGCAGGCCAGCGAGCTGACCGCCCGCGGCAACCTGGTGGCGGTGATCTCCAATGGCACCGCGGTGCTGGGCCTGGGCAACATCGGCGCGCTGGCCGGCAAGCCGGTGATGGAAGGCAAGGGCGTGCTGTTCCAGAAGTTCGCCGGCATCGATGTGTTCGACATCGAAGTGGATGAAACCGACCCGGACAAGCTGGTCGACATCATCGCCTCGCTGGAGCCGACCTTCGGCGGCATCAACCTGGAAGACATCAAGGCGCCGGAGTGCTTCGTGGTCGAGCGCAAGCTGCGCGAGCGCATGAAGATTCCGGTGTTCCATGACGACCAGCACGGCACGGCGATCATCGTCGGTGCGGCCGTGCTCAACGCCATGGCGATCACCGGCAAGAAGATCGAGGACGTGAAGCTGGCGACCACGGGCATGGGCGCAGCCGGCATTTCCTGCGTGAACATGCTGGTGCAGCTGGGCCTGAAGCCGGAAAACATCCTGGCCTTCGACCGCGAGGGCGTGATCCACACCGGTCGTACCGACCTGGATCCGGAAAAGCAGCGCTATGCGCGCGACACCGGCAAGCGCACCCTGGCCGAGATCGTCGACGGCGCGGACATCTTCCTGGGCCTGTCGGCGCCGGGCATCCTGACCGCCGACATGGTCAAGACCATGGCGCCGGACCCGGTGATCTTCGCCCTGGCCAACCCGACCCCGGAAATCATGCCGGAGGTGGCGCGCGCCGCGCGTCCGGACGCGATCATCGGCACTGGCCGTTCGGATTACCCGAACCAGGTCAACAACGTGCTGTGCTTCCCGTACCTGTTCCGTGGCGCGCTGGACGTGGGCGCCACTGCGATCAACGAGGAAATGAAGATCGCGTGCGTGCGTGCGATCGCCGCGCTGGCCCGCCGTGCCGCCACCGACATGGGCTCGGCCTACGGTGGCGAGACGCCGAGCTTCGGCCGTGAATACCTGATCCCGCGTCCGTTCGACCGCCGCCTGCTGGTGGAACTGTCGGCCGCCGTGGCCCAGGCCGCGATGGACTCGGGCGTGGCCTCGCGCCCGATCGAGGACATGGGCGCCTACCGTGACAAGCTGGCCCAGTTCGTCTACCGCACCAGCCTGATGATGAAGCCGGTCTACGACCGCGCGCGCAGCGACAAGCAGCGCGTGGTGTACGCCGAAGGCGAAGAGGAAGTGGTGCTGCAGGCGGTGCAGAACGTGGTCGACGACGGCCTGGCGCACCCGATCCTGATCGGCCGACCGGAAGTGATCGAATCACGCATCGAACGCCTCGGCCTGCGCCTGAAGATCGGCGAGAACGTTGAAGTCACCAACATCAACGACGACCCGCGCTTCAACGAATACTGGCAGTACTACCACGGCCTGACCGGCCGTCGCGGCGTGACCGTGGCCGCGGCGAAGAACCTGATGCGTTCGCGCCCGACCCTGATCGCGGCGGTGATGGTGGCCCGTGGCGAAGCCGATGCGATGCTGACCGGCATCGTCGGCCGCTTCCACAAGAAGCTGGGCTACGTGCGCAGCGTGCTGCCGCTGGAGCCGAAGGTCACCTCGACCTCTGCGATGACCGGCGTGATCAACCAGCAGGGCGTGTTCTTCTTCGTCGATACCCACGTGCAGGAAGACCCGACCGCCGAGCAGCTATGCGAAGCGACCCTGCAGGCGGCCTACCGCATGAAGCTGTTCGGCATCGAGCCGAAGGTGGCGCTGCTGTCGCACTCCAACTTCGGCAGCCACGATTCCAAGGACGCGCTGAAGATGCGCCAGGTGCGCGAGCTGCTGCTCAAGCGCAACCCGCGTCTGAACGTGGACGGCGAAATGCAGGGCGACACCGCATGGGATGAAGCGCTGCGCCAGAAGCTGCTGCCGGGCTCGACCCTGCAGGGTCGCGCCAACCTGTTCGTGCTGCCGAACCTGGAAGCGGCCAACATCGCCTACAACCTGGTGCGTGTGTTCACCGACGGCGTGGCGATCGGCCCGATCCTGATGGGCGTGAACAAGCCGGTGCACATCCTGACCACCAGCGCGACCTCGCGCAGGATCCTGAACATGACCGCGATTGCAGCGGTGGATGCGCAGATCCGCAAGCAGCTGGAAGCGGAAAAGAAGGCGTAAGCCTTCTTTTCAGCGACAGCTGCAGAAACGCGCCCCACGGGGCGCGTTTCTGTTTCCGCAAAGCGGAAACGGGTAGAGTCGACTGTTAGTCGACTGCTCTTGATTCGGACGCCGAAAATCCCGCGCGATCGCGCGATAGTCGACTAACAGTCGACTCTACCGGTCCCGATGCCGATCCCAACGCCGATCCCACCGCTGCCACACGCGCTACGCAACCCGGTCATGTCCCTGCAACGCCGTTGCGGCCCAATACGCCCACGCGGCCCGGCCGTGGGAAGGGACCGGACCGGCCTTCCCACCCTGGGCCCGACCAACTTTCCACGGGTGAGGGTGTCATGCGCAATCGAGTGACGCGGCGGTACTTCCAGCAGCTGTTCGCGCTGTACGCCGGCTTCGTGCAGTCGCGCTGAGGCGTAGACGCCAGCGAGGTAGAGTCGACCGTTGGTCGACTATCGCGCGAAGCGCGGGGTTTTCGGGGGCTGTACGAAAGGCAGTCGACTAACTGTGTAAACCCACCACGTTGTTCAGCAGGACTCTGGAAATAGGTGGCTGGCCACCGATCCCCATGTGAGGGCGGTGCCAGTTGTAGTGGTGCAGCCATTGGGTCAGCACGGAATTGCGCTGGTCCGAGGAGGCGTATTCGCGGGCGTAGGCCCATTCGCGCAGGCTGGTTTGGATGAAGCGCTCGGCTTTGCCATTGGTCCGCGGCGTGTAGGGCTTGGTTCTGATGTGCTTGATCCCAAGGGATTTGAGCAGCTTGGCAAAGGCGGTGGAGCGATAGCAGGCACCGTTGTCGGTCAGGATCCGCTTGAAGGTGATTCCCAGGCTGGCGTAGTACTGCAGAGCGCCCAGCAGCGCCTGGCAGGCGGTTTCGGCCTGTTCGTTGGGGTGGACGCTGCTGAAGGCGACCCGGGAGTGATCGTCGATGGCCACGTGGACGTAGCCCCAGCCACCGCCAGCGGCGTTTCCCCGACGTTTGGCATCGGTTCTGTGCCCTGGCCGCTGGAAGTTGCCCAGCTTCTTGATGTCCAGGTGCAGCAGCCCTCCGGGCTGATCGTATTCGTATCGGATGACCTCCTTGGGCGGTTCAAGCCGACACAGCCGATTGAGGCCGTGGGCACGCATCAGCCTTGAAATCGTACTGTGGCCGACCCCCAGCGCCTTGGAGATGGTCAGGTAGGTCTGCCGTTTACGGCGGTGCTCCTTGATTTGCTCGATTACCGGAGCAGGTGTGGCATGCGGCGTCTGGTGAGGCCGTGAGCTGCGGTTTTCCAGCCCCGGTGCCCCGAACTGGCGGAATCGGGCCAGCCATTTGTAGGCCGTACGCACACTTACGCCGCATGCTTGGGCTGCTTCCTCTGGGCGCAGGCCCTCGTGGAGGATGCGGCGAATAAGAAGTGCTCGACTATAGACGGTCAAACGGGCATTTTTATGGTGGTTCATCCGGGCTCTTTGGGGTCTGGAGAGGTGTGGTAACCACCATTTTCCAAAGATGTCCCGGATGAACAACGTACAGAGAGATCACAACTAACAGTCGACTCTACCCAGTCGGCTCTACCCAGTCGCCGGAATACCCAGTTGATCGCCCAGTCAGCGCCGCTTGCCGCGGCGCGCTGGTGCCGGCGGCGGTGCATCCGAACGCGGCTTGGCATACTGCGTCCACAGCGCCGGCAGTGCCTTGCCGGTGTGCTTCTGCCACAGCGCCGGCGTATAGCGGCCGTCGCGCAGGGCCTTGTCCAGCGCCAGCACCAGGCCGGGATACTCGGCCTCGGCCCATTTCAGGAACGCACCGGTCACCCGGTAGCCGCTGTCGAAATTCTGCCCCTTCTCGACCTTGTCCGGCAGTACCCAGCCTGCGGCGGCATTGTCCATGCCGTAGCGGTCGCGTGCGTAGTCGGCGATGCCTTCCACCAGCCAGCCCGGCACCCGTGCATCGCCGTAACCTGGATAGCCCTGCACGATGTGCATCGCCTCATGGGTGACCAGGTCGATGTCGTTCGGGTGCTGCGCCAACCAGCCTGGGTTGATGGTGATCGTCGCTGCCTGGTCCTTGTCGCCGACGAAGGCGATGCCGGTGTAGGCCGGATCGATCACGATGCGCACCATCGCCGGCGCGGGCGGGTGGAAGTCCGCACGTTCGCGCAGGTAGGCGAAGAAGAACGTATCGATTACCCGCTTGCGCTGCGGCGCGGCCAGGGCGCCACGGGCGTCCTGGTAGTTCAGCGTCACGCCGTCGCGGGTCAGCTGCGTATCGAACGCCTGGGTCTGGCCGAAACTTGAGAAGGACAGGGCAACAAGGGCCAGAGGCAGAAGACGGTAGCGCATGCCGCTCATTGTACGGTGCCGGCCGCCAGCAGTTCGATCTCCGCCAGTGGCAGCCGTGCCGGTGCCGCCAGGCGCAGGCGGTATTCGCTGTAGCGGCCGGGTCTGGCGATGCGGAACGGACGGGTCTGGCGGGCGGATTCGAAGTCTTCGCCGCTGCGCTGGTCGAGCACGGTCCAGCTGCCGCCGCCGTTGCGCGCCTCCAGCGTCCACTCGCCGCCCTGGATGCGGCCGTCGCCGCTGGTGAGCGTGTACATCGTCGGCGTGCCGTCGCTCAGTCCGGTCAGCGCGATGGTTGCGCCGCCGCCCAGGCCCACGGTGGTACTCGCATCGTCATCGACCAGTGCGGGCAGGGCGCGGCCATCGGCCAGCGTCGCCTTCGCGCCGCTGCCGAGCAGGTCGTGCAGCAGCTGCGGGCGCTGGCCGCGCGCGGTCAACGAGCGCGGCACATCGTCCACGCCGCTGCCCCAGCGCGACGGACGGGGTCCCATCACGAAGTCGAGGGTCGCGCCCTTGGCGATCAGGTCGTGTGGCACCCAGGTCTTCGTCCACGGCTTGCCGTTGATCTTCAGCGACTGCACGTAGACGTTCTCGCGCGAGTTGTTGGCCGCGTTCACGGTCAGCACCGCGCCACCCTGCAGCTCCACGCGTGCATGTTCGAAGGCCGGCGAGCCGATCACGTACTCCGGGGCGCCCATGCGCAGCGGGTACAGGCCCAGCGAGGCCAGCACGTACCATGCCGAGGTTTCGCCGTTGTCCTCATCGCCCGGATAGCCCTGGCCGATCTCGCTGCCGACGTAAAGCCGCGACAGGATCTCGCGCACGTGCTGCTGGGTCTTCCACGGCTGCCCGGCATACAGGTACATCCACGGGATGTGGTGCGCCGGCTGGTTGCTGTGCGCGTACATGCCCATGCGCACGTCGCGCGCTTCGGTCATCTCGTGGATGGTGCCGCCGTAGGAGCCGGCCAGTGCCGGGTCTGCGGTTTCCGGCGTGGCGAAGAAGGTATCCAGCTTCGCCGCCAGCTTGTCGCGGCCACCGTACAGCGCGGCCAGGCCTTCGCCGTCATGGGCGGCAGTGAAGGCGAAGGTCCAGCCGTTGGATTCGGTGTAATCGTGGCCCCACACGCGCGGGTCGTAGTCCTTGGCGTCCACGCGCCAGCGGCCATCCGCCTTGCGGCCCTGGAAGAAGCCGGCGGCAGGGTCGAACATCGTCGCGTAGCTGGCAGCGCGGTGGCGGAAGTAGTCGGCTTCGGTGCTGTAGCGCTCGCGTGCGGCCGGCGTGGCCGCGCGCTTGGCCAGCGCATCGGCCATGTTGGCGATGCCGAAGTCATTGAGTGCGCCTTCCATCGTCCACGACATGCCCTCATGCACGTCGGCGCTGGCGTAGCCCCGGAAGGTCGAACGGTCCATGCCCTTGCGGCCGACATGGCGATCGGGTGGTACCACGGTCGCGTTCTTCAGCGCGGCGGCGTAGGCCTCGCCCGGATCGAAGCCGCCGACGCCCTTCAGCCACACATCGGCGAAGGCCACGTCCGAGCTGGTGCCGACCATCAGGTCCGCGTAGCCCGGCGACGACCAGCGCGCGATCCAGCCGCCAGCGCGGTACTGCTCGATGAAACCCTGCACCATCTGCCCGGCATCGTCGGGCGTGAACAGCGCGTAGGCCGGCCACGTGGTGCGGAAGGTGTCCCAGAAGCCATTGTTGACGAACACCTTGCCATCGCGCACGGCGGCAAAGGTGCGGGTCGCGCTGCCCTCGGTGTTGTCATCGCTGGCGCTGGCCTGGTTGGCGTAGCGCCACTCCGGTGCGGCGGCGCTGCCCACGTTTTCATGGCCGGAATTCGGGTACAGGAACAGCCGGTACAGGCTGGAGTACAGCGTGGTCTTCTGATCGTCGCTGGCATCGCCGATGTCGAAGCGGGCCAGGCGTGCGTCCCATGCATCCTGCGCACGGCCGGCCACGCTCTCCAGCGTATCGGTGGCGGCGATTTCCAGCGCCAGGTTGTGTCGTGCCTGCTCCACCGAGATCAGCGAAGTGGCGATGCGCATGGTCACCCGTCGTTCGCTGCCGGCATCGAACTTGATGTAGCCGGTCGGTCGGCCGGTGTCGAGGCGCCCACTGCTGCGCCACGGCTTGTCGAAGCTGGCCACCACGTACATGCGGCTGGCACCGTTGGACAGGCCGCTGCGCGTGTCGGTGTAGCCGGACAGCGTCTGCGTGGCGGCGTCCAGAGTCAGGCCACCGCGGGCATCGACGTTGTCGAACAGCAGGTTGGCGTCGCCGTCCTCCGGGAAGTCAAAGCGGAACAGCGCGGCATGGTCGGTCGGCGCGATCGATGCCGCGACGCCGTTGTCGAAGCGCACGTCGTAGCGGTAAGGGCGGGCGCTTTCATGGCTGCGGTCGAACGACAGGGCACGCTTGCGGCGGTCAGCCTCCGGCACGCCACGACTGGCCGAGGGCATCACCTGGAAGGTCTGGCGGTCGCCCATCCACGGGCTGGGTTGGTGGCTCAGCGCAAGCGCCTGCAGCTGCGGACGGTTCTGCGCGTCGTTCTGCTCGTTCCAGCGGTACAGCCAGTTCAGCGCACCGGCATCGGTGACCGGGGTCCAGAAGTTGAACCCGTGCGGCACCGCCGTGGCCGGGAAATTGTTGCCACGCGAGAAGGTGCCGTTGGCCTGGGTACCGCGGGTGGTCAGCACCCAGTCGGAGACGCGCGCTGGCTGCTGCCGTGGCACGGTGTCCAGGCGAACGTCATCAATCCAGCCGGAGACCGGTGCGCCGTCGGCACTGGCCACCTCCAGTTCGATCGCCACCACGCGGCGGCCCTTCAGCGCGGGCACATCGCCCAGCCGCACCGCCTTGCGCGCCCATTGCTGCGGGTACAGCGTCTTCGAGTCGCCCTGCGCGCGGGCGCCGAGGGCCACCCCATGCTGGTCACGCGCAGCGCCGGCCGAAACCCGACTGCCATCGTCCAGCAGCAGGTCCAGAGACACATAGGTCGAAGCCACGGTGTCCTTGCCGACGATCTCCGGCAGCACCAGCCACGACAGGGTGGTATCCGCCTCGATGGTCACGTCCGCCTTGAACAGTTCGCGCCGCGCATTGCCACCTTCACTGCTGTAGCGCAGTGCGTGCAGGCCGCTGTAGCCGACATTGCGCTTGGCGGCGTAGGGCGCCGCGGGGCCATTGCCGATCGTGACCTGCAATGCGCCTGCGGCCGGTTCCGGAGCCGGCTGGCCCGGCTCGAACGAGCTCTGCAGTCCCTGTGCCAGCACCGGCATCGCGGTAGTCGCACAGGCCAGGGCCAGGGCGAGCGGAAGCAGGGCGCGGCGTGGATCGGACAGGGTCATGCAGGGGTCTCCCGGAAGGGCTGGCGGCGGGCAGAACCCGCATCGGCGGACACCACGGACAGCATCGCTCCGCCCGCCGGGATGGCAGTGGAAGAGGCGATGCCGGTCCGGTGGGGGCGGGCCATGCGATCGGGTCGGATTGGGGTAGGCCGGTTCACGACCTGGCCCGATCCTGCAACAGCCGTGGCAACCTGACAAGTGCCATTTAGTTCGATCCAAATGCGGTAAATATCGTTGTCGGTGGTTTCCCGGGGTGAATCTGCAGGATCGGTCGGGAATTCCCACCGGCACCTCATCCCGAAGTGGCATGCAAGGTCGCAGGGAATCGGCCCGGTACGCGCAAAGACCCGTTGCGGCGCAATGTCGGGGCGGCCTGGATGCTAGAATCACAGGCCTCGCAACCCGTTCATCGACATCCGCCATGAGCCATACCGCCACTGCGCCCGCCAACGCCGAGAAGCGCTACACCGTGCACCGCAGCGATCTGCCGCTGAGCTGCCCGACCCCGGAAATGGCGCTGTGGAACTCGCATCCGCGCGTGTACCTGCCGATCGAAGACGAGCCCAATGGCGAAGCGCAGTGCCCGTACTGCGGTTCCGTGTTCGTGCTGGCCGACTAAGCGGCCGCCCCTTCGATGCGCCGATTGACCGTGGTGCAGTTGCTGCCGGCGCTGCACTCCGGCGGCGTCGAGCGCTCGACCCTGGAAATCGCTGCGGCCCTGGTCGCCGCCGGCCATCGCGCGCTGGTGGTTTCCGCCGGTGGCCGCCTGGTGCAGCCGCTGCTCGACAGCGGTGCCGAGCACCTCACCCTGGACATCGGCCGCAAGTCGCTGCTGACCCTGCGCCACTTACCGACCCTGCGTCGCTTGTTTGCCGAGGTTGGTGCGGACATCGTGCATGCCCGCTCGCGGCTGCCGGCCTGGCTGGGCCTGTACGCAATCCGTGCCCTGCCTGCCGCGCAACGCCCGCACTGGGTGACCACCGTGCATGGGCTGAACTCGCCCAGCCGCTACAGCGCGGTGATGACCAGCGGCGAACGCGTGATCTGCGTGTCCAACACCGTGCGCGATTACGTGCAGCGCCACTACCCGACCGTGCCCGAACAGGCATTGCAGGTGATTCCGCGTGGCGTCGATGTGGCCCAATTCCCGCGCGTGGCGCGTGCCGATCGCCGTCCGCGGATGGCGCTTGCGGCAGAGTACCCATGGCTGGCGCAGGTTGAAGGCCCCTTGCTGCTGTTGCCGGGGCGTGGCACCCGCCTGAAGGGCCACGCATACGCATTGCAGCTGCTGGCGGATATGCGCGCCGCCGGCGTGCCGGCACAGTTGTGGATGCTGGGCACCGATGAACCCGGCCGTGAAGCCTACGTCGCCGACCTGCGCCGGCAGGCGGCCGCGCTCGGCGTGGCCGAGGCCGTGCACATCAGCACGCCGACCGCACGCATCGCCCAGGCCTACGCGGCCAGCGACCTGGTACTGCAGGTGTCGGACAAGCCCGAAGCGTTCGGCCGCACCGTGGTCGAGGCGCTGTCGGTGGGCCGGCCGGTGCTGGGTTGGGACCATGGTGGCGTCGGTGAGCTGCTTCGGCAGCTGCAACCCGCAGGTGCCGTGCCGCTCGGCGATGCGCGGGCATTGGGTGAACGTGCGCTGGCCCTGCTGGCCCAGCCCCCGTCCTTGCCGACCCGCATCCCGTTTACCCTGCAGGCCATGCAGCGCGATACCCTCCGCCTCTATGCCGACCTCGCCGGCTGACCCTGCCGTCATCGTGCGCGACGACCGCGCCGGGCGCTGGGCGCCCTGGTGGGTGCTGGCGTACGTGGCGATGTGGCCGTTGCCAGGCATCGCCGAAACCGTGTTGGGCCTGGGCGCGCTGTACGCGGCGGCGCGCATGGTGACGCGCCGCCTGCAGCGCCGCCCGCATCTGTTGAGCACGGCGGCCTGGGCACTGACTTCGATCCTGTTCCTTGGTTACTGGCTGCCGCAGGCATTCTCCGCATTCGATGCGATCGATCCGGCGGCCTCGTGGACCAAGGCTGCTGCGGGCCTGCGCTATCTGCCCTTCATGTGGCTGGTGGCGATCGCGGTGGCTACGCCGGAGCGGCGGCGGCTGACCTTCGCGGGGCTGGCACTGATCACCGGCGCATGGACGCTGGATGCGCTGGTGCAGGCGGTGGCCGGCACCAGCCCATGGTTCTGGTCGCTGGAACACCTGAAGCTGGCGGTCAGTGGCCACGCACTGTGCCCGGCCGACGAGGCCGCACTGGCAGATCGCCTCAGTGGCGCACTGGGACCGTGCAACCTGAAGTTCGGCCAGGTGCTGGCCAGCCTGTCGCCGTTCCTGCTGCTGCCCGCCGCGCGGCGCTTTGGCAATACGGGCTGGCTGCTGGCTGCGGCAGCACTGGGCAGCGTGCTGCTGTTGGCCGGTTCGCGCGCCTCGTGGATCACCTTCGCGCTGGTGCTGGCCTACAGCGGCGTGCGCCAGTTCGGCTGGAAACGGCTGGCCGCGCTGGCGCTGGTGGCGGTGCTCGGCGCCGGTGCGCTGACCGCCAGCGTGCCGCAGCTGCGCGAGCGCTTCGCGCGAACGGCCATGGCCCTGGATGGGGGTGAGCGTGGTGTCGACGAGGCCCTGTCAGGGCGCGCGCGGATCTGGGAAGCCGCCGCCTGCATGATTGAAGAGCACCCGATCAATGGCGTTGGTGCACGTGGTTTCCGCGATGCCTATCCCGCTTGCGTGGCGGAGGACGGGCCGGCCGTGTGGGGCAATGCCCCGGCGCTTCATGCCCATCAGATCGTGCTGGAAATCCTCGCAGAGACTGGAGTGATTGGTCTGTTGCTGTGGCTGGCGGCCGTGGCCCAGGCTTGGCGCGCATGGCGCTACGCGCCGGCAATGGCCCGCGAACGCGCGCGTCCGGCGATGCTGGCGCTGGCGGTGACCGTGTTCCCGCTGAACACCCATCTGGCGTTCTATTCGGCCTTCTGGGGTGGCCTGACCGTATTGCTGGCCGCGCTGTTCGCCGGCAGCCTGCTGGCGCGCGACGCGGACGACACGCCGACGGCGGTGTGATCGTCCATCCAGCATGGCGTGGCTCTACTGCACGTACCGAACGGAGATTGCTGTGGTGGATCCACGCCATGCGTGGATGGAGCTTTCCCGACGCAAACACAGGTAACCCACCACTACCTGTGTTTCCATGCGTATCGCACGCTTGAGGCATGGCCAGCCCAGGACTCCGCTACGGTCGATATTCCCGATCCGGCAACGTGTACTCATTGACCACGGCAACCCTTGGCCGTGAACCGTTGTTCGCCGATGCGGCGAACATGGCAATCCTGATCGACACCCTGCGCTTCGTCGAGCGTAGGGGCTTCCGCCACAGTCTCGCCTGGGTGGTGATGCCCGACCATCTGCACTGGCTGATGGAACTGCGCAGTGGCAGCGCGCCTATCACGACCATGCAGTGCGGACCGACGAATCACTTCACGAGAAGGCGATGTGCATCCTGGCCAATCCGGTCCGTGCGGGCTTGGCGTGCGTGGTGGGGGAGTACCCGTACGCCTGGTGCCGCTGGCCGTTGTGAATCCCGGCACGGAATCGAAAAGCATCCACGCATGGCGTGGATCTACTTGTAGAAATCGCTCCGCCCGCCTGGCTGGCGCTTGAAGCGGCGGTGGATCCACAGGTACTGGTCGGGTGCCTCGCGCACCATCTCTTCGATGGCCTGGTTGACCCGCGTGGTATCGGCTTCCACGTCGTCGCTGGGGAAATTCTCCAGTGGCGCGCCGATCTTCAGGAAGTACTTCCCGCCTTCGCGGCGATGGAAATACGGGATCACCGCACAGCCGGTCATCCGCGCCAGCTGGTGGGTGGCGGTGATGGTCGAAGCGGTGTGGCCGAAGAACGGCACGAACACGGTGTCCTTGCCGCGCATGTCCTGGTCGGGCGCGTACCAGAGGAAGCCGCCCTTCTTCAGGTGGCGCACGGTAGCGCGGATGTCCTCATTGGCGAACATTGCCTTGGCGTAGCGCAGGCGGCCGAACTTCACCGCCCACTCGTACACCGGGTTCTTGTGCTTGCGGTACATGCCTGAAAGATCAACGTAGTCGCACAGCAGGCGCCCGCACATTTCCAGGGTCATGAAATGGCCGGACACCAGCAGCACGCCACGACCTTCCGCCTGCATCTGCCGCAGATGTTCCAGTCCTTCGATCTGCACCTGCGGGCGGATGCTGTCGATGCTGCCCCACCAGGCGCGGATGCACTCGAACACGCCCACACCCAGGGCATCGAAGCTGTCGCGCACCAGGCGCTGGCGCCAGGCCTCGTCCTTCTCGGGGAAGCACAGCTGCAGGTTGACCTCGGCGGCGCGGCGACGGCTGCCCAGCAGGCGCCAGGTGATCCAGCCGACGCCCCGGCCCAGCGCACGCTGCAGCATCCACGGCAGGCGGGCGATGGCGAAGGCGCCCAGCATGGCGGCGAACATCGGCCAGTTGCGGGGATCGCGCAGCGACGGGCGGACGGCGGTGGTGGCATCGGACATTGGCCCATTCTACCAAGGCGGCCGCGTGTCTTTCCCGGGGGGCTCCCGTATCCTTGCCGCATGCGTAAAGACCCTGTCGAATGGATCCTGCGCGGCCTGTACTCGGTCGTGCTCTATATCCTGCTGCCGATCACTGTGTACCACCTGGTCTGGCGCGGCTTCCGGGTCCGTGAATACTTCCGGCGCTGGGATGAGCGCTATGCCTCCTATCCCCAGCCCACCGGCCAACCGCGGGTCTGGCTGCACGCGGTCTCGGTGGGCGAAGTCAATGCCGCTGCGCCGCTGGTGAACGCGCTGCGCAAGGAGCGACCGGACATCCGCTGGGTCATCACCACCATCACCCCGACCGGCTCCGAGCGCGTGCGTGCGCTGTGGGGCGACGCCCTGGACCACGTCTACCTGCCGTATGACGTGCCCGGCAGCGTCAACCGCTTCCTCGGCCACTTCCAGCCCAGCCTGGCGCTGATCCTGGAAACCGAACTGTGGCCGAACATGCTGTTCGGCTGCCGTGACCGTGGCATTCCGGTCTACATCCTCAACGCGCGCCTCTCGGCACGTTCGCTGCGGGGCTACCGGCTGCTGGCGGCGTTGATCCGCCGCGCGCTGCGCACGGTCACCTGCGTGGCCGCGCAGTCGCAGGACGATGCCGAGCGTTTCGTGCAGCTGGGTGCCGCGCCGGAGCAGGTGCAGGCGCTGGGCAACCTGAAGTTCGACATCACTACGCCGGACGTGCAGGGCTTCGTCGAGCAGTTCCATGCCCGCGTGCCGGCCCGGCGGCCGGTGTGGATCGCCGCCAGTACCCATGATGGTGAAGAACAGGCGGTGATCGATCTGCATCGGCGCCTGCGCCGGCAGCACCCCGACCTGTTGCTGCTGTGGGCGCCCCGGCATCCCGAGCGCTTCCCGAAGGTGGAGGCGCTGGCGCGGGAGCAGGGCTGGAACGTGGCAACCCGGCGCGCGAAGCAGTGGCCGGAGGCTGGAACCGATGTGTTCGTCATCGATACCCTGGGCGAGCTGATGCCTTTCTATGCCTGCGCGCAGGTGGCGTTTGTCGGTGGAAGCCTGCAGCCGATCGGTGGCCACAACCTGCTGGAGCCGGCGGCGATGGGCACCGCTGCGGTGACGGGCCCGCACCTGCACAACTTCTCGGAGATTTCCCGCCGCATGCGCGAGGCGGGCGCGCTGTTGATCGGCGAAGACGTGCAGGCGGTCGGCGAACTGCTGCAGCACCTGCTCGAAGATCCACAGGCACGCGAGGACATGGCGCGGGCAGGCTGCACGCTGATCAGCAACGGACGCGGTGCCCTGCAGCGTACGCTGGCGCTGGTCGGACCGCACCTGCCGCCGCCTTGCCGCTGAGTCCGAAGGGCCGGCGCACGCGACGTGACTGTCGTGAAAGACCGCGTCAATTCTGCTTAGCGACCTGGAATCTGTCGTAGCGGGACCGTGAGCTTCCTTGCCAACGTGCCTGCCGTCACATCGTGATGCGCATGGCGCGTATTCCGATACCGCCTCCCGGCACAGGCTGTCAGTCTGCTGTCGACCGCGCTTGGGCGGATATCAAGGGAACTTGCGATGGACAGCGACAGCAGCCCCGGCATCGATGAGCCCGGGTACGGCGATCGCCTTGTGGTGGTGGCACTGACCTTGCTGCTGGGAGGCGGCGTGGTCGCGTTGGTCGGCCAGCACACCGCAGCCCAGGCAGGCCCGGCCATCGTCCTGAGCCTGCTGCTGGCCGCGCTGGGCACAGGGCCGCTGCTGTACTGCCTGCACGTTCTGAACCAGCAAAGGCCCGCTGCCGATGGCCTGCATGGCGTGGTGCGGGACTGCTGGGGAGGCGTGCCGGCCGTTCTGCTCGGTGGCGCGCTGCTGCTGGAACTGGTGGTGACTGCCGCTGGCGTTGCGCAGTCCGTCGCCAACCATCTGCATGTACTGCTGGCTGGTTGTGGAATCGAGGCCAGCAACGGGATGCCGGGTCAACTGATGGCTGCTGCCAGCCTGCTGTTGCTTGCAGTGGTCGGATTGCTGCGGCCACACCGTGTGGTGCTGGTTGCCTGCGTGCTGCTGACGGTGAAGGTCGGCGCCGGCCTGCTGTTGCTGGTGCTGGCAGCCCGCCATGTGCACTACGCGTACTGGATTCCATGGCTGCCGCCGGCAACGGCACCCTATCGCTTCGGGATCGGCGGTGTACTGGCGGCGAGCGTGCCGCTGTACGGTGTGTTTGCCACCGTTGGCCTGGCGCTGGGATTTCCTGGCATCGGCAGGCAGGCGAGGGCACGGCCGCCGCTGCTGCCGGCGTGCGTGCTGCTGGCCATGGTGCTGCTGATCGTACTGGCCGCGTTGCAGGCGGGCCTGGTCGAATTTCCGGCCCTGGCCAGCACGCGGCCTTTGTCGGTCGCCCTGCAGCATCACCCGCAGTTGTACTGGGTGATGCCCTTGCTGCCGCTGGCGGGAGTGGCAGGGTTGGTGGCGCTCATCCTGGTGCTGCTGATGTTGGCTGCGCAGGTGGCGATGCAGCTGTGGCCGACGGCAGGTGACCGATCCCTGGAGTTCCGGGAGAGACTGGTGCCGGTTGCCGTCGTCCTGCCGGCGGCATTGCTGGCGTTGTGGGCGCCCATGGGCAGCCTGCCGGTACTGCCTGGTCCGGCAACCCTGTTGGTGATGGGGGCCGTGTGCGTGGCCGTGCTGCGCGGACGGGCACAGCGGTCACGCGCCCTGCCGGTGCTGGCTCCCGTCGCCATCGCACTGTGTCTGCTGGCCGCAGTCGAACGGATGCGGGTCTGGCCCGGCTGACGGTCGGTGGGTGCATGCCTCCGTCCGCGCGACCAACAAAAAAGCCACCCTCGCGGGTGGCTTCTTCGTGATCGGCAGGCTGACGACTCAGTGCGTGGTGGTTGCCGGGTTGCCCGCGTCCTGGGTCAGCAGGCGGTTGACGTCCTGCAGCTCGGCCACGTCCAGCGCACCCAGCGACTGGCTCAGCAGCAGGCGGTTCTGCAGGAAGGTGTAACGGGCCTGGGCGTAGTCCAGCTGCGCCGAGAACAGGATGCGCTGGTTCTGGATCACGTCCAGCACGGTACGGGTACCGACTTCCAGGCCGACCTGCGAGGCGTCATAGGCGCTCTGTGCCGAGACCACCGCCAGGCGGCGGGCTTCCACTTCGCTGATGCCCTGTACCAGGGTCTGGTAGGCATTGCGGGTGTTGCGGTCCAGGGCACGCTTCTGCTGCTCGTAGCCGTCCTGGGCAATGTCACGCTGGGCCAGTGCCTGGCGCACGCCGGACTGGGTAGCGCCGCCGGCGAAGATCGGCACGTTCAGGGTCAGGCCGATGCTGTTGGTGCGGGCATCGGGGGACAGCGAGCCGGAGCCGGTGCTGTCGCCCCAGGTCGCGGTCTTGCCCCAGCTGCCGCCCAGCGACAGGGTCGGGTAGTGGCCACCACGCGCGGCCTGCACGCCGGCTTCGGCGGCGCTCACCTTCAGTTCCTGCGCCTTCAGCGCCGGATTCTGGGTGGTGGCCTGGTGCACCAGCTCATCGATGTTGCCACGGTTGGCCGGCACTTCCGGACGGAAGTCGGCCGGCAGGCCGCGCAGGTTGACCACCGGCTGGCCGGTCAGTTCGGTCAGGGCCTGGTAGTTATCGGCCAGGGTGTTCTGCGCAACGATGGTGTTGGCACGCGCCTGGTCGTACTGGGCGCGTGCTTCGTGCACGTCGGTGATCGGCGCCAGGCCCACTTCCAGGCGCTTGTCGGCGAAGTCGAACTGCTTCTTCGCAGCCGCTTCATTGGTCTGTGCGGCGTTCAGCGATTCGATCGCCACCAGCACGTTGAAGTAGGCCGCCGAGGTGCGCACGATCAGGCTGTCGTTGGCAGATTCGAGGGTGAAGTCCGCCGCCTTGCTCAGCTCACGCTGCGAACGCAGGTTGTTGATCTGGGTCCAGTTGAACAGCGTCTGGCTGCCATCGATCGTGTAATTGCGGCGCTTATTGGTGAACGAGCCGGAGTTGATGTCGGCGTTCGGCTCGCTGCGCGTGCGGTTCAGCGTGGCCTGGCCGTTGATCTGCGGCAGCAGGGCGGCGCGTGCCTGCACGGCGCCTTCCTTGTCGACCAGCCGGGTCGATTCGGCGGCAGACAGCTGCGGATCGCCGTTGCGCGCCATTTCGTAGACCTGCAGCAGGTCGGCGGCATGGGCAGACAACGGCAGCAGGGCAGTGGCCAGCGCAACAGCGAGGGATCGGCGGATCATTGCGGCTTCCTTGGACTCAGAGGTGGAACTGGGGTGCCGGGGCGGCACCACGCAGGTAATCGATATCGGTCTCGAACAGGGACTCGGTGCTGCCGTCGGCCTTGACCAGCAGGGCCTCCATCGCCGGCGAGCGGCCGTGGATCACGAACAGGCGACCACCCGGACGCAGCCACGAGGCGAACTGTGACGGCACCACGTCGACCGCACCAGTGACACAGATCACGTCAAAGCGGCGTTCGGTCTGCCAGGACAGGGCGTCAGCCACTTCCACGCGGACGTTGGTGCCCAGGCCGGAGGCGTCCAGGCGGGCACGCGCGGCGGTGGCCAGCTCCGGGTCGATCTCCAGGCTCAGCACGTCGCGCGCCAGCGCGCCGATGCAGGCGGACAGGAAACCGCTGCCGGTGCCGATTTCCAGCACTTCGTCACCCGGCTGCAGATCCAGTGCCTGCAGGGTACGGCCCTCGATGACCGGCTTCATCATCTTCTGGCCGTGGCCGATCGGCAGTTCGACATCGGCGTAGGCCAGCGCCCGGTGTGCATCGGCGACAAAAGCCTCGCGCGGCAGGCGGGCCAGGACGTCGAGCACCTTGATGTCCAGCACGTCCCAGGGACGGATCTGCTGTTCCACCATCAGTTCGCGGGCGTGGGCGTAATCAATCGTCATGAGGTTCAAATCCAGCGCAGTGGGCCGGCCATTTTACCGGTGCCGGAGGCCGGCGGCGCGCCCAGAGCATCAGCTGCCGGGTGGCCGGGGTCGCAGTGCCGGAAGTCATCGCGACCTCCGGTTCGTTCAGTTTTGGTTATTCAGCCGTCCCGGCCCCTCGCGGCGCATAGGCGCGCAGGAAGAAGTCGATGCTGGCGGTCACGTGGGCAAGAGGGTCGCACTCCACCGGTGACAGTGGCATGCCGCACATCATATTGAAATGCTGCCCGATGCCCTGTTCGTGGCCGACGCGGACGGCCCGCTGCGCGACCAGCTGATCGGCATCGGCCTGGCCTTCTTCGAACTGATCACTTCCGATGCGGCGATCTCTATCCAGCGCATGATGATGGCGCCGGAGACCGACGAACGCCTGCGCGAGCTGTTCTGGAAGGCAGGACCGGAACGCAATGCACTTTGACTGCACGGCCTCGGAGAACAGGGTCTCCTTGTCGCCGAAGTGGCTGTACACGGTCAGCTTCGAGACGCCGGCCTGGGCGGCAATGGCGTCCATGCTCACGCCGGTATACCCCTGTTCGATGAACAGTACCTTGGCTGCTTCAAGGATCGCCGCGCGCTTGCCCAGATCCTTGGGGCGCCCGGGTCCGGCGGCCTTGGCAGCGGGCTTGGCCGACGGCTTGCGGGAAGTGGAAGAACTCATCGCAACAATACTAGACCAAGCGGTTCGATATTTATACTATACCGGCCGGTTTATTAAATTGGGCCGGCAGTCGCGGCTCCCCCTTGTTGCAACCCTGCGTTTTCAGGACGTTGACCGATGAAGATCGTGCGCTGGATGGGCGGTATGGTGTGGGTGGCTGCGCTGGCAGCCTGTTCGGGACAGGAACAGGCGCCGCAGGCGGCCGTGCCGGTACTGGTGGTTCACCCCGGCGAACAGGCCGGACAGGCGCCGGCGGCATTCCCGGGCACGGTGCGTGCCCGTCAGGAAAGCCCGCTGTCGTTCCGCGTCGGAGGCAACCTGGTCAAGCGCCACGTCGATGCCGGCCAGCGGGTGAAGAAGGGCGACGTGCTGGCCGAACTGGACGTGGCTGACTTCGCGCTGCAGGCCCGTGCCTCACAGGCGCAGCTGGCTGCGGCCGAGGCCGACCTGGTGCGTGCCCGCGATGACCTGAAGCGCTACCAGGTGCTGGCCGACCAGCAACTGGTCAGCCGCTCGCAGCTGGACCAGCAGTCCGCGGCGTTCAAGGCCGCGCAGGGCCAGGCCAATGCGGCCCGCGCCAACCTCGATGTGCTGCGCAACCAGGCTGACTACGCGCAGCTGCGCGCGCCGGCCGATGGCGTGATCGCCAGCCGCGAGGCCGAAGCCGGGCAGGTGGTGTCCGCCGGCCAGACCATCTTCAACCTGGCCGCCGATGGCGGCCGCGAAGTGCTGATCGACCTGCCCGAGGCGACCATCCGCGACTACGCGGTCGGCCAGCCGGTCGAGGTGGAACTGTGGAACCGCCCGGGCCAGCGCCTGCCCGGTACGATCCGCGAGATCGCCGCCGCCGCCGATCCGCAGGCACGCACCTATGCCACCCGCGTCAGCCTGGCCGCCGATGCGCTGGCCGATGTCGAACTGGGCCAGAGCGCACGCGTCTACAGCAGCGCCGGTCGCCACGGCACCCTGCAGCTGCCGCTGGGCGCGCTGCAGCGCGGTGCCAACGGTGCCGCCAGCGTGTGGGTGGTCGATCCGGCCAACAGCACGCTGAAGGCCGCCTCGGTCACCACCGGTGCGTTTGGCAGCGAGACCGTGCCGGTGCTGTCCGGCGTGAACGCGGGTGACTGGGTGGTTGCCGCCGGTGGCCACCTGCTGCGAGCGGGCCAGCCGGTGATCGCCGTGGACCGGCAGAACCGCCCGGTGCTGAAGCCGGCCACGCCGGCGGCTGCCGCCAAGGCCAAGGAGTAAGCCGGTGCGCCGCTTCAATCTTTCCGAGTGGGCGCTGGCCAACCGCCCGCTGGTGCTGTTCGCGATGCTGGCCTTCGCGCTGATCGGCGCGTGGTCGTACAAGCACCTGGGCCAGTCCGAGGATCCACCATTCACCTTCAAGGCGATGGTGGTGCGCACGCTGTGGCCGGGCGCCACCGCCGAACAGGTCTCGCGGCAGGTGACCGAGCCGATCGAGAAGGCGCTGATGAACACCGGCGAGTACGAGTTCATCCGCTCCTATTCGCGCCCCGGCGAATCGCAGGTCATCTTCATGGCCCGCGACAGCCTGCGTTCCAGGCAGATCCCGGACCTGTGGTACCAGGTGCGCAAGCGCGTGGGCGACATCCGTGCGACGCTGCCGCGCGAGATCGTCGGTCCGTTCTTCAACGATGAGTTCGGCGACACCTACGGCAACATCTATGCGTTGACCGGCAAGGGCTTCGACTACGCGGTGATGCGCGACTACGCCGACCGCATCCAGCTGGAACTGCAGCGCGTGCCC
Source organism: Stenotrophomonas maltophilia (assembly GCF_900186865.1). NCBI lineage: Bacteria > Pseudomonadati > Pseudomonadota > Gammaproteobacteria > Lysobacterales > Lysobacteraceae > Stenotrophomonas > Stenotrophomonas maltophilia. Next base: position 4,130,301 of record NZ_LT906480.1, on the reverse strand, counting down.
GATGTCGGCAAGATCGACCTGGTCGGCCTGCAGGACGAGAAGGTGTGGATCGAGCTGTCCAACACCCGCCTGGCCACGCTGGGTGTGTCGATGCAGCAGGTACAGCAGGCGCTGGCCGACCAGAATGCGGTCACCGGCACCAGCTTCTTCGAGACCGCCACCGACCGCGTGCAGCTGCGCGTGACCGGCCAGTTCAACGACATCGAAGCGATCCGCCAGTTCCCGATCCGCGCCGGTGACCGCACCGTGCACCTGGGCGACATCGCCGAGGTCAAGCGTGGCTTCGCCGATCCGGCGTCGCCGAAGATGCGCTTCATGGGTGAAGAGGCCATCGGCCTGGCAGTGGCGATGAAGGATGGCGGTGACATCCTCAAGCTCGGCGCCAATCTCGATGCCGAGTTCGAGCGCCTGCAGAAGACCCTGCCGGCGGGCATGCAGCTGCGCAAGGTGTCCGACCAGCCGCAGTCGGTGGAAGAGTCGGTCGGCGAGTTCGTGCAGGTGCTGACCGAAGCGGTGGTGATCGTGCTGCTGGTCAGTTTCTTCTCGCTGGGCCTGCGCACCGGCCTCGTAGTGGGCGTGACCATTCCACTGGTGCTGGCGATGACCTTCTTCGTCATGCACTACTTCGACATCGGCCTGCACAAGATTTCGCTGGGTGCACTGGTGCTGGCGCTGGGCCTGCTGGTGGACGATGCGATCATCGCGGTGGAGATGATGGCCACCAAGATGGAGCAGGGTTACGACCGCCTGCGCGCGGCCAGTTTCGCCTGGGAGTCGACCGCGTTCCCGATGCTGACCGGCACGCTGATCACGGCGGCCGGCTTCCTGCCCATCGCTACGGCGGCCTCGAGCACCGGTGAGTACACGCGTTCGCTGTTCCAGGTGGTGACCATCGCGCTGGTGGTGTCGTGGATCGCGGCGGTGCTGTTCATCCCGTACCTGGGCGACAAGATGCTGCCGGACCTGTTCAATCCGCAGCCGCCGAAGCCGGGCAGCGTGTCCGCGCGCTGGCATGCCAAGCGCCAGCAGTGGGCCGACCGCTATCCGGCGCTGGCCAACCTGATCGCGCCGCCGCAGCACGGGCACGACCACGATCCGTACCAGCGCCCGTTCTACCGCAGCTTCCGTCGCTTCCTCGATGGCTGCCTGCGCCACCGCTGGTGGGTGATTGCCGCGACCATCGCCCTGTTCGTGTTCTCGCTGATGATGTTCCGCTTCGTGCCGCAGCAGTTCTTCCCGGATTCGACCCGGCCGGAACTGATGGTGGACATCGAGCTGGCCGAGGGCGCGTCGCTGCGCTCGACCCAGGCCCAGGCCGAGAAGCTGGAGAAGCTGCTGTCCAGCCGCGAGGGCATCGCCAACTACGTGTCCTACGTGGGCACCGGTTCGCCGCGCTTCTACCTGCCGCTGGACCAGCAGCTGCCGGCCACCAACTTCGCCCAGTTCGTGGTACTGGCCAAGGACATCAAGGCGCGCGAAAGCACACGTGACTGGCTGCTGCACGAGGTGATTCCGAAGTTCCCGGACGTGCAGATGCGCGTGACCCGACTGGAGAACGGCCCGCCGGTCGGCTATCCGGTGCAGATGCGCATTTCCGGCGAGCACATCGAGAAGGTGCAGGCGATCGCGCGCCAGGTCGAAGCCAAGGTGCGTGAGAACCCGCACGTGATGAACGTCAACCTGGACTGGAGCGAGCCGAGCAAGGTGGTGCGGCTGGTGATCGACCAGGAGCGTGCGCGGGCGCTGGGCGTGAGCAGTGCCCAGGTCAGCCAGTTCCTGTCCAGTTCGCTGGCCGGGCAGTCGGTGAGCGTGTACCGCGAGGGCAACCGCCAGATCGAGATGCTGCTGCGTGGCCCGGCCGATGAGCGCAACCAGCTGGAGCTGCTGTCCAGCCTGTCGATGCCGACCGCCAACGGCGGCAGCATCACGCTGTCGCAGGTGGCGACGATGGAGTACGGCTTCGAGGACGGCATCATCTGGCACCGCAACCGCCTGCCGACGGTGACCGTGCGTGCCGACATCAGCGATGGCATGCAGCCGCTGGACGTGGTGCATCAGATCCTGCCGACGCTGGATGGCATCCGTGCCGAGCTGCCGAACGGTTACCTGCTGGAAACCGGCGGTACCGTGGAGGATTCGGCACGTGGCCAGAACTCGATCAAGGCCGGCATGCCGCTGTTCCTGGTGGTGGTGGCCACGCTGCTGATGCTGCAGCTGCGCAGCTTCTCGCGTGCGGCGATGGTGCTGGTGACCGCGCCGCTGGGCATCATCGGCGCGACGTTGTTCCTGCTGCTGTTCCGCGCGCCGTTCGGCTTCGTGGCACTGCTGGGCACGATCGCGCTGGCCGGCATGATCATGCGCAACTCGGTGATCCTGATCGACCAGATCCAGCAGGACATCGATGCCGGGCATGACCGCTGGCATTCGATCATCGATGCGACGGTGCGCCGCTTCCGCCCGATCGTACTGACCGCGCTGGCGGCCGTGCTGGCGATGATTCCGCTGTCGCGCAGCGCGTTCTATGGCTCGATGGCGATCTCGATCATGGGCGGCCTGATCGTCGGCACGGTGCTGACCCTGGTGTTCCTGCCGGCGTTGTATGCGGCATGGTTCCGGGTGAAGCCGGACGAATCCGGGGCGTAATGCCCCGGATTCTGCGGCCACCGCCCTGGTAGGTGCCAACCTTGGTTGGCACTGACGCATGCATCCACGCATGGTGTGGATCTACAGCAGCTGGTCTTTGCCCTGGTAGGTGCCAACCTTGGTTGGCACTGCGGAACGCATCCACGCATGGCGTGGATCTACTGTAGCTGCAGGCCGCTCCGTAGCACTGGCAGCAGCCATTCGATGAATACCTGCACGCGTTGCGCGCGGTGTTGCCGGTGCGGCTGCAGCAGGGTCACCGGTAACGGCTGCGCCACGTACTGCGGCATCACCTCCACCAATGCGCCTGACTGCAGTTCGGCCTGTACGTCGTAGCGCGGAATCTGCAGCAGCCCCAGCCCCGCCACGCAGCACGCAATCGATGCCTCGGCACTGTTCACCCGCACCCAGCCGGGCATCGGCAATGTGCGTAGCTGCGTACCCTCCTGCCACTCCCACGGTTCCACCCGCGCCGTGGTCGGTGACGCGTAGTTCACCGCCCGGTGCTGCTGCAGGTCGGCAGGTTGCTGCGGCACACCGTACTCGCGCATGTAGGCCGGCGCGGCAACGTTGACGAAGTCCAGCTGGCCCAGCGTGCGGGCCACCAGGCTGGAATCGCCCAGCTGCCCGACCCGCAGCACCGCATCGCAGCCGTCTTCGATCAGGTTCACCGCGCGGTCGGTCATGCCCAGGTCGACTTCCACCTGCGGATGGCGCGCGAAGAAGTCGGGCAGCGCCGGGGCGATGATGCGGCGGCCGATGCGACTTGGCACGTCGATCTTCAGCAGACCCACCGGCTGCGCATCGTCCTGCCGGAACAGCGATTCGGCGTCTTCAACCTCGGCGATCAGGCGCAGGCAGCGGGCATGGAACACGTCGCCGTCGTGGGTGGTCGACACCCTGCGGGTCGAACGCTGCAGCAGGCGGGTACCGAGCCGCTGCTCCAGCTCCGCAATGGCTGCCGAGACGGTGGAGCGGGGCAGGCCGAGCTGGTCGGCGGCGCGGGTGAAGCTGGCGCACTCCACCACCCGGGTGAAGATGCGGAAGCGATCGATCCGGTCCATTGTTCGCTGGCTCTGGAAGGTTAAGTCAATGCGGCGGGCTTTATCCGCATTTTCTGCACGATATCGTCGTCAGGGCAGGGTTGCCACCCCGGACAGCCCACTTCCGAGACCGAGGCCATGACCGACCATTCCCTCAAGGGCAAGACCGTGCTGATCGCCGGTGGCGCCAAGAACCTGGGCGGACTGATCGCCCGCGACTTCGCCAGCCAGGGCGCCAAAGCCATCGTCATCCACTACAACAGCGCCGCCACCCAGGCCGATGCAGAGGCGACCGTCGCCGCCGTGCAGGCCGCTGGCAGCAAGGCGGTTGCCCTGCAGGGCAACCTGACGTCTGCCGCAGCGATGGAGCGCTTGTTCGCCGATGCCGTGGCCGCAGTCGGCCGTCCCGACATCGCCATCAATACGGTCGGCAAGGTGCTGAAGAAGCCGCTGCTGGAGATCAGCGAAGCGGAGTACGACGAGATGAGCGCGGTCAACGCCAAGGCCGCGTTCTCTTCCTCAAGGAGGCTGGCCGCCACGTCAACGACGGTGGCCGCATCTGCACCCTGGTCACCTCACTGCTGGGTGCGTTCACGCCGTTCTATTCCAGCTATGCCGGCACCAAGGCACCGGTTGAGCATTTCACCCGCGCGGCGTCCAAGGAGTTCGGTGAGCGCGGCATCTCGGTGACCGCGATCGGCCCGGGTCCGATGGACACGCCGTTCTTCTATCCCGCCGAGAGTGCCGATGCGCAGGCGTACCACAAGACCGCGGCCGCGCTCTCGGCGTTCACCCGTACCGGACTGACCGACATCGCCGACATCGTGCCGTGGATCCGCTTCCTGGTCACCGATGGCTGGTGGATGACCGGGCAGACCATCCTGGTCAATGGTGGGTACACCACCAAATAATGCAGCCACGCATGGCGTGGCTCTACAGTAGAGCCACCCCATGGGTGGCGGCCCGCAATGTCCGAAGGGAGAGGCGCCACGCGTGGCGTGGCGCTATCGGATCAGTTGAGTTTGGCCAGCACCGCGTCGGTGGCGGCTGCCGTGCTCACCGCCTGGCCCTTGGCGGCCAGATCGGCGGTGAACACGCCATCGTCCAGCACGGCGTGCACGGCGGCTTCCACCGCAGCGGCTTCCGTTTCCAACCCCAGCGAATGGCGCAGCAGCATCGCGGCGCTGAAGATCGTCGCGTACGGATTGGCGATGCCCTTGCCAGCGATGTCCGGGGCCGAACCATGGATGGGCTCGTAGATGCCGACTGCACCGGGTTCGCCCAGCGAGGCCGACGGCAGCAGGCCGAGCGAGCCGGCCAGCATCGAGGCTTCGTCGGTGAGGATGTCGCCGAACATGTTCTCGGTCACGATCACGTCGTACTCGCGCGGCTTGGCCAGCAGGTGCATGGCCATGGAATCGACCAGCTGGTGCTCCAGTGCAACGTCCGGGAATTCCTCGCGGCCGATGCGCGCGGCCACGTCACGCCACAGGCGCGAGGTCTCCAGCACGTTGGCCTTGTCCACCGAGGTGACCTTGCCGCGGCGCTGCCGGGCCAGGCGGAAGGCACTGCGCAGCACGCGTTCGATCTCGGCCACGGTGTAGCGGCACAGGTCGCTGGCGCTGTCGGCGTTGCGGGTCTTGTCGCCGAAGTAGATGCCGCCGGTCAGTTCGCGTACCACCACGAAGTCCACGCCCTGAAGCAGCTCGGCCTTGATCGGCGAGGCGTGCAGTGCGGCTTCGTGGGTACGCACCGGGCGCAGGTTGGCATACAGGCCCAGCGCCTTGCGGATCGCCAGCAGGCCCTGTTCCGGGCGCACCTTGGCATTGGGATCGGACCACTTCGGGCCGCCGACCGCGCCCAGCAGCACCGCGTTGGCGGCCTGGCAGGCAGTCAACGTCGAGGCCGACAGCGGCTCGCCGTGGCGGTCGATGGCGATGCCACCGATGTCGTGCTCGCTGAAGGTGAAGGTGTGGTTGAAGCGTTCGGCGACGGCCTTCAGGACGGCGACTGCCGCGGCGGCCACTTCCGGGCCGATGCCATCACCGGGCAGGACAACAATTTCAGCGTGCATGCTCACTCTCGTAACGTTCGATTTCAGGGACACGGCCCAACAGATACCCCAACTGGTCGACGCCTTCCAGCAGGCAGGTCTGCGAGAAGCCATCCAGCGGGAAGGAATAGACGCGCCCATCGGGCGTGCGCAGCTCACGCGCGGCCACGTCGATGGTCAGCTCGTCGTCCGGGCGCTGCATCAGCGCCTGCACGTCGGCTTCGTCCAGCACGATCGGCAGCAGGCCGTTCTTCAGCGAGTTGCCGCGGAAGATGTCGGCGATCTCGCTGCTGACGATGGCACGCAGGCCCAGATCGGTCAGTGCCCATGGTGCATGCTCGCGCGACGAGCCGCAGCCGAAGTTGCGGCCCGCCAGCAGGACGCTGCGGCCGGCGTTGTGCGGCTGGTTGAAGGCGAAGTCGGCCACCGGCGAACCGTCGGCCTGCCAGCGCCAGTCATTGAACGCGTTGCGGCCCAGGCCGGCGCGTTCGGTGGTGGACAGGAACCGCGCCGGAATGATCTGGTCGGTGTCGATGTTGGTCTGGCGCAGCACCACGCTGGCCGAGGTCAGGGTACGGAAACCGGCCATCACGCCACCTCCTGTGCGAACAGTTCGCGGGTATCGGCGACGTGCCCGTTCACCGCGGCCCACGCCGCGCTCATCGGTGAGGCCAGCAGCGTGCGCGAACCGGGTCCTTGGCGGCCTTCGAAATTGCGGTTGCTGGTGCTGACGGCCAGCTGCCCGGGCGCGACCAGATCGCCGTTCATGGCGATGCACATCGAGCAGCCCGGCTCGCGCCACTCGGCACCGGCCGCGCGCACGATCTCGTGGATGCCTTCGGCCTCGGCCTCGCGCTTGACGATCTCCGAGCCCGGTACCACCAGCATGCGCACCCGATCGGCGACACGACGGCCCCGCAGCACCTGCGCCACTTCGCGCATGTCGCTCAGGCGGCCATTGGTGCACGAACCGACGAACACCACGTCCACCGGCGTTCCGGCCAGCGCCTTGCCGGCCTGGAAATGCATGTAGTCCAGGCCCTTCTGTGCGGCGGCATCGTTGGCGGCGGGGATCGGTGCATCCACCGCGATGGCGGTGCCCGGATGGGTGCCCCAGGTCAGGGTCGGGCGGATGTCGGCGGCGTCGATGTGCACTTCGCTGTCAAAGCGCGCGCCGTCATCGCTGCGCAGCTGCTGCCAGCGCGCCACGGCGGCGTCGAAATCGGCGCCCTTCGGCCCGCGCGGCGTAGCGGCGACGAAGTCGAAGGTAACCTGGTCCGGCGCCACCATGCCGGCACGCGCACCCGCTTCGATCGACATGTTGCACAGGGTCATGCGCTGTTCCATGTCCATCGCTTCGATGGTGCTGCCACGGAACTCGATGACGTGGCCGGTGCCGCCGTTGACGCCGATCACGCCGATGATGTGCAGGACCACGTCCTTGGCGCCGACGCCGGGCGCCAGCGGGCCATCGACGGTGATCGCGAAGGTCTTCGCCTTGCGCTGCAGCAGGCACTGTGTGGCCAGCACGTGGCCGACTTCGCTGGTGCCGATGCCGAAGGCCAGCGAACCGAACGCACCGTGGGTGGAGGTGTGGCTGTCGCCACAGACGATGGTCATGCCGGGCTGGGTGAAGCCTTGTTCCGGCGCGATCACGTGGACGATGCCGCGATTGTCCGAGGCCATGTCGAACAGTTCGATGCCGTGTTCGGCGCAGTTGCGTGCCAGGGTGGCGACCTGCGCTTCGGAGGCGGCGCTGGCGTAAGGCAGCGTACCGTCGGCGGCAGGCGGCAGGGTTGGCGTGGAGTGGTCCATCGTCGCCTTGGTGCGGTCCGGGCGGCGCGGCGACAGGCCGCGCTCGCGCAGTTCGGTGAACGCCTGCGGCGAGGTCACCTCGTGGATCAGGTGCAGGTCGATGTACAGCACGGCGGGGGCGCTGTCGGTTTCGGGAACCACCACGTGGGCGTCCCACAGTTTGTCGTACAGGGTGCGGGGTGCGGAAGTCATGCGTATGCCTGGCAGAAGTACGAAATAGCGAACATCAGTAAAGAAAACGGAACGGTCAAGTCAGCGACGGCGGGCGAGCACGCGCAGGCGCACGTAGTCGGCCAGCGGCTGGCCGGCGGCATTGCGCGGCAGCTCGGCCAGCAACGCGGTGGCGGCCTCGCGCACGGTAGCGCGGGCCTCGGCCGGCAGGTCGTCCAGCAGTGGTGCGGCGAAGACCCGCAGCCAGCCGGCCACGCCGGTCGGCAGTGCGGTCGGGCGCGGCGTGCACTCGATCAGTTGCACCTGGAAGCCATGCTGGCGCAGGCGGTCGGCGTAGGCATCGGCCGTCGGGAAATACCACTGGAAGGTGCTGGCGCCATGGCCGTGGGCCACGCGCGCGGCCTGTACCGCCGCGATGATCGTGGCCACGTTGCCGTGGCCACCGAATTCGGCGACAAAGCGGCCGCCGGGGCGCAGGGCGCGGCGCACGCCTTCCAGCACGCGGTCCGGAGTCGTCATCCAATGCAGTGCGGCATTGCTGAACACTGCATCGAACTCGCTGTCGAACGACAGCGCGTGGCCGTCCATCACCTGCGCGTCGACACCGCGTGCTCGGGCGGCGACCACCAGTTCCGGCGAAGCATCCACGCCGTGGATGCGTGCGCCGCCCAGCGCCAGTTCGGTACTGAGTACGCCATCGCCACAGCCCAGGTCGAGGATGCGCTCACCGGCGCGCGGGTCGAGCAGGCGCGAGACCGCGCCGCCGAGCAGCGGGACGAAGCCGGCGTCGATCGCATAGTCCTGGGCGTTCCACTGCTGGCCAGCGGCGCTGGCCGGGGTGAAGGTGTCGAAGGCGCTCATGGCGGGTTCCTCAGGCGGTGGCAGGGGTGGGAACGTCGGTGTTGCTGTGGGCGGTAGCCTGGCGCTGGCGCAGCAGGCGGTTGGCCACATCCAGCCAGGCCAGCGCGGAGGCTTCGATGATGTCCTTGCTGGTGCCGGTGCCGTCGTACTCCACGCCCTCGTGGCGCACGCTCAGGTTGGCCTCACCGCGCGCATCGGCGCCGATGCCGACGCTGTGCACGTGGTAGCTGTCCAGCATCAGCTGCACACCGGTGGCGGCCGACAGTGCGCCGAACAGCGCATCGACCGGGCCGTCGCCCTGCGCGGTCTCGGCCACGCGGTTGCCATCCGGATCGGACAGTTCGACCAGTGCGTTGGCGCGGCTGCCGACATCGCTGATGGTCATCGAGGCCAAGCGGTAGCCCTGTGCGTTGGAGCCGCCCTGCATCAGCGTCTGCAGGTCGGCATCGGTGACCACGCGCTGCTGTTCGCACAGGCCCTTGAACTGCTCGAACACCAGTTTCAGTTCGTCTTCGTCCAGCCAGAAGCCCAGCGCACGCAGGCGCGCTTCAACAGCGGCGCGGCCACTGTGGCGGCCCAGCACCATCTGCGAGTCCTCCCAACCCACGTCTTCCGGGCGCATGATTTCGTAGGTGCCGCGGTGGCGCAGCATGCCGTGCTGGTGGATGCCCGATTCGTGGGCGAACGCGTTGGCGCCGACGATGGCCTTGTTGCGCTGTACCGGCATGCCGACCAGGCGCTGCAGCAACTGCGAGGTGCCGACGATGCGGGGGGTGTTGATCGAACTGTCCTGCTCGTAGAAGGCCTGGCGCACCTTCAGCACCATCGCGATCTCTTCCAGCGAACAGTTGCCGGCGCGTTCGCCGATGCCGTTGATGGTGCACTCGACCTGGCGCGCGCCGCCTTCGATGGCGGCCAGCGAGTTGGCCACGGCCAGGCCCAGGTCGTTGTGGCAGTGCGCGCTGAAGATCACGTTGGCCGCGTTCGGCACGTCGGCGACGCCGGCGATGACCTGCTGGAACATCGCGCGGATTTCTTCCGGCGTGGTGAAGCCGACGGTGTCGGGCAGGTTGATGGTGGTGGCGCCGGCGGCGATCGCCACGCGCGCGACTTCGATCAGGTAGTCCAGCTCGGTACGGGTGGCATCCTCGGCCGAGAACTCGACATCGTTGATATAGGAACGGGCCAGCGATACGTGCTTGCGTACCGACTCCAGTACCTGTTCGCGGGTCATGCGCAGCTTGTGCTCGCGGTGCAGCGGGCTGGTCGACAGGAACACATGCAGGCGCGGGTTGGCCGCGGCTTCCAGTGCGCGTGCCGAGGTCTCGATATCGGCCTGCAGGCAGCGTGACAGCACCGCCAGGGTCAGGCTCGGGCGGCGCAGTTCGCGGCCGATCAGTGCCATCGCTTCGCGGTCGGACTGCGAGCTGGCCGGGAAGCCGGTCTCGATGATGTCCACGCCCAGTTCGTCCAGCGCACGCGCCATCACCAGCTTCTGCGGCGGGCTCATGCTGCAGCCAGGGGACTGCTCGCCGTCACGCAGGGTGGTGTCGAAGATGCGGATGCGCGGGGTGGTAATTCGTTCGATGGTGGTCACAGGGAAATCTCCTCGACAGCGGGCGTTGCGGCTTGCAGGTGGGAAGGGGAAGGCATGGGGGAGGGCGGCGCGCTGGCCTTGGCGGGCGAGCGGGGTGTTTCGCTGCGCCGTCGCCGTGGCTTGCGCGGCGGGCGCGGTCGGATGTCGGTTAGCAGGCCGGCCAGCACACCGGCATCGATGTTCCCGCCGGAGACCACCGCGCACTTGCGGCGGCCCGCGACGCGGCGGCCAGCGGCCAGCGCCAGCGCGCCGGCACCCTCGGCAATGATGTGTTCTTCCAGTGCCAGCCGGACCAGGGTTTCGCGCAGTTCGGCTTCGCGCACGATCACCACATCGTCCAGCAGCGAGGTGCATAGGCGACGGGTCAGGAAGCCGGGGATCTTCACCCGCACGCCGTCGGCCAGCGAGGCGACGGGTGCGATCTCGCGCACGTCGCCGCGGATCGCGCGTGCCATCGAATCAACGCCTTCCACCTGCGCGCCGACCACGCGCACACCCTGTGATTTCAGCGCCAGGGCCACGCCGGAAGCCAGGCCACCGCCACCGATCGGCACGATCACCACGTCCGGCGCGTGCGCGGCCAGCTCGATGCCGACCGTGCCCTGGCCGGCGATCACGTCGGCATCGTCGAACGCGGACAGGAAGCGGTAGCCGTGGCGTTGTGCCAGTTCGACCGCGAAGGCGTAGGCTTCGTCATAGCTGTTGCCGTGCTGGCGCACGGTCGCGCCCCAGTGGGCGACGCCGGCGATCTTGGTGGCGGGTGCACCATGCGGCATCACAGTGATGGCCGGCACATCCAGGCGATAGGCGGCCCAGGCCACGCCCTGGGCGTGGTTGCCGGCCGAGGCGCAGATCACCGGCCGGGTGTCGCCGCGTTCGCGGCCGGCCAGCAGTGCATTCAATGCGCCGCGCACCTTGTAGGAACCGGTGCGCTGCAGGTTCTCCAGCTTCAGCCAGGTACCGAAGCGTTCGGCGTGGTGCAGCGGGGTGGGCGGCAGGAAGCGGCGCAGGCGGGCCTGCGCTGCCAGGACGTCGGCGACGCTTACGTCGCCGACATCGCTTTCCTGGCTGGTGTCAGCGGCCGGCATGGGCCACCAGCGCGGTGCGGAAGACCGCCGCATGCGGGCACGGGCGGCGAAGAAGACGCCTCCGTACCGGCACCGTGGTCGCTACGGTACGGGTGTTCATGGCGATACTCCTTCCACGGCGGTGACCTGCACGGACACGCAGTCGTAGATCTTCTCGATCTGCCGGCACAGCGTTTCCGCCGGGCGCTGGCCATCGACGACCAGCTGCAGGTGCCAGCGGCCATCGTCGGAGGCCACCGGCGCACCGCTGATCGCACGCGGCGCAAAGCCGCGGCGTTCGGCCATGCCGATCACGCGCAGCAGCGCGCCCTCGGCCGGGTGCAGCACCAGGTCAAGCCGGTATTGCATTGGGGGTCTCCTGGCGGGCATGGGCGGGGTTGCTTTCCAGCATCGTGCTGTTGGCGGTGTTCGGTGGCACCAGCGGCCACACGTTGGCGCGTGCATCGATGGCCACGTGCAGCAGCGCCGGGCCGGGCTCGGCCAGCAGCGCGGCCAGGCCGCCTTCCACGTCGTCGCGGTTGTCGATGCGGGTGCCGGCAATGCCGAACACCTGCGCCAGGGCTACGAAGTCCGGGTTGTCGGACAGGTCGATCTCGCTGTAACGCTCGGCGAAGAACAGTTCCTGCCACTGCCGCACCATGCCCAGCGAACTGTTGTCCAGCAGCACGATCTTCACCGGCAGACGGCAGCGGGCGATGGTCGCCAGCTCCTGCACGTTCATCATGAAGCTGCCGTCGCCGGACACCAGTACCACGGTGCGCTCCGGGCAGGCGAACTGCGCACCCATCGCCGCTGGCAGGCCGAAGCCCATCGTGCCCAGTGCGCCACTGGTCAGGTGGTTGCGGGGGTGGTTGAAGCGGCAGTGCTGGGCCACCCACATCTGGTGCTGGCCGACATCGCAGGCGATCACCGCATCGGCCGGGGCCAGCTCGCTCAGGCGCTTCAGCAGCGCCGGGGCGTAGATGTGCTGGCCCGGTGCGTCGTAGCGTGCAGCGAAGCGGTCGCGGTGCTGCGCACAGCGCTTGCGCCACACGTCCTGGTGGGCCCTGGGGGAGGGGAAGGCCGCACGCAGGGCACGGATGGCGTGACCGACGTTGCCAGGCACGGCGATGTCGGCAGTGCGCAGCTTGGAGATCTCGTAGGCGTCCGCATCGATGTGGACGACGCGGGCGAATGGCGCGAACTCGGCCAGCTTGCCGGTCGCGCGGTCATCGAAACGCGCACCCAGCACCAGCAGCAGGTCGCTTTCCTGCACCGCCATGTTGGCGGCGCGGGTGCCGTGCATGCCCAGCATGCCCAGCGACTGCGGATGGTGGGCCGGCAGTGCACCCAGGCCGCGCAGGGTCATTACGGTGGGGATGGCACTGGCCTCGACGAAGTCGCGCAGGTCCTGCACGGCATCACCCAGGGCGATGCCGCCACCTGCGTAGACCACCGGCTTCTCGGCCGCCGCCAGCGCGGCGATGGCCTCGGCGATGGCGGCCTCGGCCGGCGCCGGCGGCGGTTCGACGCTGCTGGGCACATGCGCCGGCAGATGGCTGGCATCGGCCAGCTGCACATCCTTGGGCAGGTCGATCAGCACCGGGCCTGGGCGACCCTCACGGGCAATGCGGAACGCATCGGCCACCACGCGTGGCAGGTCATCGACGCTGCGCACCAGCCAGCTGTGCTTGACGATCGGCATCGTCAGGCCGAACACATCCAGTTCCTGGAAGGCGTCGGTGCCCAGCAGCGGCGTGCCGACCTGGCCGGTGATGCAGACCATCGGTACCGAATCCAGCATCGCATCGGCAATGCCGGTCACCAGGTTCGAGGCGCCCGGGCCGGAGGTGGCCACGCAGACGCCCACCTGGTTGCTGGCGCGGGCGAAGCCGTTGGCGGCCAGCGCCGCGCCCTGCTCATGGCGTACCAGGATGTGCTTCAGCGACGAATCCACCAGCGCGTCGTAGAACGGCATGATGGTGCCACCGGGATAGCCGAACAGCGTGCGGACGCCTTCGGCCTCCAGCGCCTGGGTCAGCCAGCGCGCGCCGTTGGGCGGCGCGCTGCGATGTGTCGAAGAGTTCATGGGGGAACCTTGCAAAGCGGGTGGGGGAGGGCCGCGTGGTTACGCGGCCTGTCCTTGCAACCAGACCATCTTGGCGCGCAGTTCCTTGCCCACCTTCTCGATCGGGTGCTCCAGGTCGGCCTGCTTGAACCTGTTGTAGTTCGGCAGGCCCGCTTCGTACTCGGCCACCCAGTTCTTGGTGAAGGTGCCGTCCTGGATGTCCTTCAGCACCTCCTTCATGCGTTCCTTGGTGCCGGCATCGATCACGCGCGGGCCGCTGACGTAGTCGCCGTACTGCGCGGTCTCGGAGATGAACTCCAACATGCGCGAGATACCGCCTTCATAGAACAGGTCCACGATCAGCTTCAGTTCGTGCAGCACTTCGTAATAGGCGATCTCCGGCTGGTAGCCGGCTTCGACCAAGGTCTCGAATCCGGCCTGCACCAGCGCCGAGGCACCGCCGCACAGCACCGCCTGCTCACCGAACAGATCGGTCTCGGTCTCTTCCTTGAAGGTGGTCTGGATCAGGTTGGCGCGCGCACCGCCGAGGCCGGCCGCATAGGCCTGCGCATGCTGCGCGGCCTTGCCGCTGATGTCCTGGTAGACCGCCCAGATGCACGGCACGCCACGGCCGATCTCGTACTCACGGCGCACCAGCGCGCCGGGGCCCTTCGGCGCGACCAGCACCACGTCCAGGTCGGCACGCGGCTCGATCATCCCGTAATGCACGTTCAGGCCATGCGCGAACAGCAGGCACGCCCCCTGTTTCATGTTCGGCGCCAGCACGTCGTTGTAGAGCTTCTTCTGCACCATGTCCGGGGTCAGCACGGCAACCAGGTCGGCGTCCTTCACGGCCTCGGCGGGCGCGATCACGGTGAAGCCATCGGCCTGCGCCTTGGCTTCGGTCGGGCCGCCCGGACGCAGGCCTACCACCACGTCGAAGCCGGATTCGCGCAGGTTCAGTGCGTGGGCGCGGCCCTGGCTGCCGTAGCCGATGACGGCGATCTTGGTCTGGGGCAGGTCGTTGGTGCTCATGGGGGAGGTTCCTTGCGGTGGGAAGAAAAAAGAACGGCCGGTCGTCGAGGTGACGTGCCGGCCGGTCAGGGGAAAGCGGTGGAGGAGGCGCCGCGCATCGCACAGGCGCAGCCACCACGAGGCGTGGTGGTGCAGGTCCGGGTTGTGCGATGAGCGTTGGTCATGGTGGTTGCGTCTGAAACCAGGTTCTGAAATGAAAAAACCCGCACCGGGGCGGGTGCGGGTTTTTGAAGAGTTCCGGTGTGTGTGTTGCTTACACGCTGGCTCGTCCCGCACCTGTTGGTTGGGTAATAAGTACGAGCACAAGAATCGAACGCAGCGAGGCGGCGCCGGTGTCGGCGGCTTCGATGTGGGTTCGCGGTGGCGTGTTGTGATGCAACATGTGATCGAGAGAAACACAGCCATTTCGGCGGTGTCAACCCTCGCGACGGATTTTCTATCGGTTTCCGCTGCATCCAGCGCAATCGCTTGCGGCACAAGGATGGTTGCCGCTGAAAGTGTTTCGGTGAACCCGAATTCACTCCTTTCAGGGCGGTTTTTGCGCGGAATCCGGTGGATTTTTCCGCCCAAGGATCAACGTCCATGACGTCTGTCCGATACCGCGTGAAGGCCGCAGCGGCGAAGATCGGGGAACCACCCGTCCATCGGAACCCGACCGTGTCCCGACGCCTTGCCCGTTCCCTGCTCGCCGCCGCCGTACTGGCTGCCGTACCCGCGCTGTCCTTCGCCGCCGACCGCATCACCGGCCACACCTTCGCCACCCGTTCGGAGGTGATTGCCCCGCATGCGATGGCCGCGACCTCGCAACCACTGGCCACCCAGATCGCGCTGGACGTGATGAAGGGCGGCGGTTCGGCAGTGGACGCGGCGATTGCCGCCAACGCCGCGCTCGGCCTGATGGAACCCACCGGCAATGGCATCGGCGGCGACCTGTTCGCCATCGTGTGGGACCCGAAGACCCAGAAGCTCTACGGCTACAACGGCTCGGGCCGCTCGCCGAAGTCGCTCACCCTGGCCGAGTTCCAGCGCCGTGGCCTGAAGGACATCCCGGCCACCGGTCCACTGCCGGTGTCGGTGCCGGGTGCCGTCGACGGCTGGTTCGCGCTGCACGACCGCTTCGGTCGCAAGCCGATGGCCGACAACCTGGCGCCGGCCATCCGCTACGCGCGCGAGGGTCACCCGGTGGCCGAAGTGATCGCCTACTACTGGGACCGCTCGGTGCCCAAGTTGTCGCAGTACCCGGGCTTCAAGGAGCAGTTCACGATCAACGGCCACGCCCCACGCAAGGGCGAGATGTGGAAGAACCCGAACCTGGCCAGCACGCTGCAGAAGATCGCCGACGGCGGACGCGACGCCTTCTACAAGGGAGACATTGCCCGCACCATCGGCGACTACTTCAAGGCCAATGGCGGCTACCTGAGCTACCAGGACATGGCTGACCATCATGGCGAATGGGTCGAGCCGGTCAGCAGCAACTACCGTGGCTACGACGTGTGGGAACTGCCGCCGAACAGCCAGGGCATTGCCGCGCTGCAGATCCTCAATGTGCTGGAAGGCTACGACTTCTCGAAAATCCCGTTCGGTTCACCGGAGCATGTGCACCTGTTCGTTGAAGCGAAGAAGCTGGCCTTCGCCGACCGCGCACGCTTCTACGCCGACATGGCGTTCCAGCCGGCGCCGGTGCAGAAGCTGATCTCCAAGGAGTACGCCGCGCAGCGCCGCGCGCTGATTTCGATGGACAAGGCGTTGAAGGAAGTGCAGCCGGGCACGCCGAAGCAGCTGGAAGAGGGCGACACGATCTACATGACCGTGGCCGACGCCGACGGCATGATGGTTTCGCTGATCCAGTCCAACTACCGTGGCATGGGCAGCGGCATGGCACCGCCCGGTCTGGGTTTCATCCTGCAGGACCGTGGCGAGATGTTCGTCCTGCAGAAGAACCATCCCAACGGCTACGCGCCGGGCAAGCGTCCATTCCAGACCATCATTCCGGGGTTCATCACCAAGGGCGGCAAGCCGTATGCCAGCTTCGGCGTGATGGGCGGCGCGATGCAGCCGCAGGGCCATGCGCAGATCGTGATGAACCTGGTGGATTTCGGGATGAACCTGCAGGAAGCCGGCGATGCGCCGCGCATCCAGCATGAAGGTTCCACCGAGCCGACCGGCCAGGCCACGGCGATGACCGATGGCGGCGAAGTGAATCTGGAAACCGGCTTCCCGTACGAGACGGTGCGTGCGCTGATGCGCAAGGGGCATCGCATCGTGTTCGCCGATGGGCCTTATGGCGGGTACCAGGCGATCATGCGTGATCCCGAGAGCGGGGTTTATTACGGTGCGTCGGAGAGCCGCAAGGATGGGCAGGCGGCGGGGTACTGAGTTTCCCGGCCAACGGGCTGAGCCCCCTCTGCGGTGGGTTCAGAAGCGGAATAGCTTGTTGGGCCGGGTAGGTAGGCTGTTCGGGGGACGCCGCAAGTACGTCCTTGTAGGCTTGGCAGCCGCATCCATGCGGCTGACACCCCCGCCCAGCCCACCCACCCGGCCTCTGACAGTTTTCTGCGGCCGCCACCGCAGGAAGAAAGAAGAAGATCAAAAGCAACAGCAACAGCAACAGCCGCGTGCTGATGGTTGGGGTCGGATCCGTTTTCCGCAGGAAAACGGATCCGACCCCTTCTTGTTTTCCGATACACCTCTTCCACGCACAGCGTGGAAAACCAACCGTTACCGGGAAACTGTCGGGGGTGGGGTGGTGTGGGTGGGCAGGACCGTTGGCGCCATGGATGGCGCCATCGAGCCCCCATGGTGAAGTGCCCCCCGGGAGTTGGACGTCAGATCCAACCCCGAGGGATACATGAACAGATACGACGCACGTTTCAAACTGCAGGTCGCCAAAGAGGCCTGCAAGACCTCCACATCGGTCAAAGCCATTGCCCGTCGCCACGGCCTTGAGTTCTCCACGGTCAGGCGCTGGGTGGCGACCTATCGGCTGCATGGTTGGCGCGGATTTCATCGCCAGGCCCGGTTCTATGACCTCCCGTTCAAGCTGGCTGTCCTGGAAAAGATGAGCCAGGACGGCATGTCCGGGCGGGAGGCCACCACCTACTTCCAGATTGGTGATGCCGGCGCGGTGGGGCGATGGCAGCGCCTGTATGCTCAAGGCGGTGCCCAAGCGTTGGCACCGCCTCCGCCGCTGCCCCGAAAGCCGATGAAAAAGACCCGGTCGTCCAAGCCACCTGAGGAAATGAGTCGCGATGAGCTGCTCAAGGAAGTCGCCTATCTGCGTGCGGAGACCGACTACCTAAAAAAACTCGATGCCTTGATCCGGGAAGAGCAGGCGGCGCAAGACGCAAAGCGCAAGCCATCCAAGGATTGAGGCAGGTTCATACGCTGTCGCTTCTGCTCGAAGCGGCAGAGCTGTCACGCAGTACGTTCTATTACCAGAACCATGTCCTGGCCCATCCGGATCAGGACGAGGCAGCCCTGTGCGAGCGCATCCGTGCAATCTACGATCAAAGCCAAGGGCGCTATGGCTATCGCACGGTGACGCTGGAATTGGCCAATCAGGGTCATCGGACCAATCACAAGCGGGTACAGCGCCTGATGGGGGAGATGGGCCTGAAATCACGGGTACGGGTGAAGCGCTACCGGTCCTTCAAGGGGGCCGCCAATGTTGTGGTTGGCAATGACCTCAATCGTCAATTCCACGCCGAGCGCCCCAACCAGAAGTGGGTGACCGACGTGACCGAGTTCAAGGTACAAGGCATGAAGCTGTACCTGTCGCCGATCATGGACCTCTACAACGGCGAAATCGTGGCTTATCAGATCAAGCGCCAGCCCGTGTTCGATCTGGTAGGTCAGATGCTGGAGGAGGCCATCAAGAAGCTTTCGCCGGATGAGCGCCCCATGATCCACTCCGACCAGGGCTGGCAGTACCAGCATGAAAACTACCGGCACATGCTGGAAAAACATTCGTTGAAACAAAGCATGTCCCGGCGTGGCAACTGCCTGGACAATGCGGCGATGGAGAGCTTCTTCGGGACGCTGAAGTCGGAGTTCTTCTACCTGAACAGCTTTGACAGCATCGAGAGTCTGGAGGCTGGGCTGGTGGAATACATCCAGTACTACAACCAGGAGCGCATCAAACTGAAACTGAAAGGTCTGAGCCCGGTAGAGTACCGGGAGCGGGCCCAATCGGCCGCCTGACCCCGTCCAAGTCTCGGGGGTCACTTCAGGGATGGGTTCACGGCGTGTCCTGCCCACCCACACCGCCCCACCCAACCAGCAGCAATCCAGAGCCGCCTTTGAATTTGACCTTGGCCCTTGCCTGAAAAAGCGGTGCAGCCGCAGGCTGCAAAACAACCCTCAATCCTGATCGTGCGCGCGCGCTGCCTCGGCCTGCGTCTCCTCCTGTGCCGCCATCTCGCGTGCAATCCACGCATCGATCATGTGCCGCTGGCGCTGCGCCTGCCGCCGCTCCCGCGTGTACTCCTGGTCCAGCACCCGGTACAGCGACACCATCACCAGCACCATCAGCAGCGCGAATGGCAATGCCGCGATCGTGATCATGCCCTGCAGCGCGTCCAGGCCTCCGGCCAGCAGCAACGCCGCTGCGATCAGTGCCACCGCAATGCCCCAGGCCAGCTTGCGCTTCAACGGTGGGTCGCCAGCCTCGTCGGTGGACATGCTGGCCAGCACCAGGACCGCCGAATCGGCCGAGGTCACGAAGAAGATCATCAGCAGCACCAGCGCGATGCACGACAGCAACAACGGTAGCGGCATGCTGTCGAACAGTGTGAACAACACCGTCTCGTAGCCATTGCCAAGCGCCTGCACCAGATCGGCGTGTCCGAAGATCTGTGCCCACAACGCAGTGCCGCCGAACACCGCGAACCAGAAGAAGCCCAGCAGCGTCGGTGCGAGCACGACGCCGATCACGAACTCGCGCACGCTGCGGCCGCGCGAGATGCGCGCGATGAACGATCCCACGAACGGTGCCCACGAGATCCACCAGGCCCAGTAGAAGATCGTCCAGTCCGCCACCCAGGTGCTGCCGGAGAACGGTGACATGCGCAGGCTCATCGTCACCAGCTGGTTGAGGTAGGAGCCCAGCGTGGTGGTGAACGTATCGAAGATGAAGCCGGTCGGCCCCAGCACCAGCAGGATGGCTGCCAGCAGGGCAGCCAACGCCAGATTGAAGTTGGACAGCCACTTCACACCTCGCTCCACGCCACTGGCGGTGGAGGCCATGTACAGCACGAAGGCGACGGCAATGATGGTCATCTGCACGGCGACGGTAGCCTGCACGCTGAAGACGCGTTCGATACCGGCAGCAATCTGGATGGTGCCGAAGCCGAGCGTGGTGGCGACACCGATCGCGGTGGCAACTACGGCGGCGATGTTGACCACCCGACCGATCCAGCCGCGATGGTGGCGGCCGATGATCGGCTGCAGCATATCGCTGACCAGGCCGCGTCCATTGCGGTTGAACTGGAACCAGGCCATCGCCAGGCCGATCAGTGCGTAGATCGCCCACGGGTGCAGGCCCCAGTGGAAGAACGCATAGCGCATCGATGCGCGCGCCGCATCCAGGCTTTGCGGCGCCAGGCCTTCCGGCGGCTTGCTGAAATGCGAGATGGGCTCGGCCGCACCCCAGAACACCAGGCCGATGCCCATGCCGGCGGCGAACAGCATCGACATCCAGCTGGCACGCGAGAACTCGGGTTCGGCGTCCTCGCCGCCGATGCGCAGGTTGCCGAAGCGGCCGAACGCCAGGTACATCAGGAACACCAGCGCCAGGAACACCACCAGCAGGTACAGCCAGCCGACACTGCGGATGACTTCTGCCAGCATCGACTGGACCACGGTGTTGAAGGGGCCGGGGGCGATACCGGCGAGCAGCACCAGCAGCAGAACCAGTGCGATGGAAACGCGAAACACCATGAAGGAGCTTCTCCGATCAAGGGGGATTGAGGGGAGCGAGCAGAGCTTGCAGCGAAGGGCCGGCGGCATGCAGCACGGACCGGGCAGGAGCCGCGAAGGCGGCGGGGAACGCATCGATCTCAGCAACGCGATGGCGTGCACGTTACTGAACGCGACGTCATGGTTCCGTTAACGAATGGCGATCTGGTCCCGGAGGCGGGCGGTCTATGCTCTAATGCGCACCAAGAAGCGGGGGTACCGGGCCATCTGGCCACGGTTGAGACAGTCCCTTGGAACCTGATCCGGCTCATACCGGCGTAGGGAAGCTTTGCAATGCAGCCGTGCCCGGACTCCGCCCAAGGACCGTCCGTGCGCGGGTGCCGTGCGCCGCCGCTTCGTCCCTGACCTTCCTGGACGATGCCCGATGAACGCACAGCTCTCCGCCCTGCAGCAACAGGCCCAGCAACTCTCCGCATCCGTGACCCGGCCCATTCCCGGCTCGCGCAAGATCCACGTGCCCGGTTCACGCCCGGATCTGCAGGTGCCGATGCGCGAGATCGCGCTGACCCGTACGCCGACGCTGTTCGGCGGCGAAGAGAATGCGCCGGTGACCGTTTACGACACGTCGGGCCCGTACACCGACCCGGAGGTGCGCATCGATCTGTCCGCCGGTTTGCCGGCACTGCGTCGCGGCTGGGTGGAAGAGCGCGGTGATAC
Source organism: Stenotrophomonas maltophilia (assembly GCF_900186865.1). Classification (NCBI taxonomy): domain Bacteria; kingdom Pseudomonadati; phylum Pseudomonadota; class Gammaproteobacteria; order Lysobacterales; family Lysobacteraceae; genus Stenotrophomonas; species Stenotrophomonas maltophilia. The sequence continues at coordinate 4,109,315 of NZ_LT906480.1, read as the reverse complement.
CGAGCAGCTCGAAGGACTGAGTTCTTCGTTCGGTCGCGATCGCGAGCATGACCCGAAGCTTGACGCGGTGCGTTTCCCCGCGCGCAGCCTGCCACGCCGTGCACGTGCCGGTGCCAACGTCACCCAGATGCATTACGCGCGCCGCGGCATCATCACGCCGGAAATGGAATTCGTCGCCATCCGCGAGAACCAGCGCCTGGACGCGATCCGCGATGCCGGCCTGCTGCAGCAGCACCCGGGCGAGGCCTTCGGTGCGTCGATCCAGAAAGTCATCACCCCGGAGTTCGTGCGCGACGAAATCGCCCGTGGCCGTGCGGTGCTGCCCAACAACATCAACCACCCGGAAAGCGAGCCGATGATCATCGGCCGCAATTTCCTGACCAAGATCAACGCCAACATCGGCAACAGCGCGGTGTCTTCCGGCATCGCCGAGGAAGTGGAGAAGCTGGTGTGGGCGATCCGCTGGGGCGGTGACACGGTGATGGACCTGTCCACCGGCAAGCATATCCACGAGACGCGCGAATGGATCATCCGCAACTCGCCGGTTGCGATCGGTACCGTGCCGATCTACCAGGCCCTGGAGAAGGTTGACGGCCGCGCCGAGGCACTGACCTGGGAGATCTTCCGCGACACCCTGATCGAGCAGGCCGAGCAGGGCGTGGACTACTTCACCATCCACGCCGGCGTGCTGCTGCGCTACGTGCCGCTTACCGCCAAGCGTGTTACCGGCATCGTCAGCCGCGGCGGCTCGATCATGGCCAAGTGGTGCCTGGCGCACCACAAGGAGAACTTCCTCTACACGCATTTCGAAGACATCTGCGAAATCATGAAGGCCTACGACGTGACCTTCTCGCTGGGCGACGGCCTGCGCCCGGGTTGCATCGCTGATGCCAACGACGCGGCGCAGTTCGGCGAACTGGAAACGCTGGGTGAACTGACGAAGATCGCCTGGAAACACGATGTGCAGACCATGATCGAAGGCCCCGGCCACGTGCCGATGCAGCTGATCAAGGAAAACATGGACAAGCAGCTGCGCGAATGCGGCGAAGCGCCGTTCTACACGCTGGGCCCGCTGACGACCGACATCGCGCCGGGCTACGACCACATCACCAGTGCGATCGGCGCGGCGATGATCGGCTGGTTTGGCACGGCCATGCTCTGCTACGTGACGCCGAAGGAGCACCTGGGCCTGCCCAACCGGCAGGACGTGCGCGACGGCATCATGGCTTACCGCATCGCCGCGCACGCGGCCGACCTGGCCAAGGGGCATCCGGGCGCACAGGTACGCGACAACGCGCTGAGCAAGGCGCGCTTCGAGTTCCGCTGGGAGGACCAGTTCCACCTGGGCCTGGATCCGGAAAAGGCCAAGGAATTCCACGACGAGACGCTGCCGAAGGACGCGCACAAGCTGGCCCACTTCTGCTCAATGTGCGGACCGCACTTCTGTTCGATGAAGATCACCCAGGACGTGCGCGACTACGCCGAGGCCGGCATGAAGGAGAAGTCGCAGGAGTTCCGTGCTGGCGGGGCCGAGGTCTACCGCCAGGGGTGACGGGTAACGGGTAGTGCCGGCCGCCGGCCGGCATTCCGTCGTGCACGGGACCGGGGAGAGTGCTGGCCAATGGCCGGCACTACCGTTCATCACGCCGCGCCCGGCTATCCTCCGCGCATCGCCCAGGGGAAAGGACGCCATGCCCGTTGCCACGACCACCCGCTGGCTGGCCATCGCCCGCCGCCATCCTTCGGCCTGGCTCCTGGCCGCCCAGTTGATCGCGGTGCTGCTGTATCCCGCCCTCGATGACACCGCCGCTGGCCGGGCGGCGCTTGGCATGTTCGGCATGGCGGTACTCGGCCTGGCGCTGTGGGTGGTCCAGCGCAGTCCGCTGGGCACGTGGCTGGCATTGCTGCTGGCCATTCCATCGGTGGTGTTCTCGCTGGCTGGCGCCCTGCTGGACCGCAGTGCGCTGCTGACCACCGCGCAGCTGCTGGAAAGCCTGCGGTACTTCTACACGGCCGGGGCATTGATCGCCTACATGCTGCAGGACCATCGAGTAACACGCGACGAACTGTTCGCGGCCGGGGCAACCTTCACCCTGCTGGCCTGGGGGTTCGCCTTTGCATTCGCGGTGTGCCAACAGTGGTATCCAGGCAGTTTCCAGGGCGCGACGGCTGGCCCCGAGCGCAGCTGGATGGAGCTGCTTTATCTGAGCTTCAGCTTGTTGTCCGGAGTTGGATTGAGTGACGTCGTGCCGTTGCACCCGCAGGCACGGGCCTTGGTGATGCTCGAACAGTTCGCAGGCGTCATGTATATCGGCCTTGTGGTGTCGCGTCTGGTCGGATTGACCATGCTTCGGCGCATGTGAAAATGAACGCCAGATAAAAATTTCGCGCCCATAAGGGCGCGAATGGTGATGCAGATTATGTGAATGCGTCGGCGAGAGAGAGCCTGAGTGTCGACCCCGTCATAGGCGGGGTAACCGGCTTAGGCTAATATCCGGGGGCGTTATTGTTTTTGCGGTATGCGCCGATGCTTTGTGCGGAATCTGGCTTTTCGATGGCCCTGTCCAGGGACGGTGGGGACGGTATTGCTGGTGAGCCCTGCCCAGGTCCCGTCCCTACTGTATAGCGGAAAATGAACAGCAGCGAACTCACGCCCATTGACGCCGACCGCGTGCAGGTCGGCGACTGTGTCATTACCTTGTCCTCGCGTGAGGTCGAGGTTGAAGGCGCGCGCCGTCCGCGGCGGCTGACGCCGAAAGCGCTGGGCGTACTTCGCGTGTTGATGCGGCAGCCTGGGCGCGTGGTCACCCGTGAAGAGCTGTTTGCCGAGGTCTGGCCCGATACGTTGCCGACCAATGACGTGCTGACCCAGGCCGTCACCCAGCTGCGCAAGGCGTTCGCCAACGACGATGACAATGGCCAGGCCTACATCGAGACCATCGCCAAGAGCGGCTATCGGCTGCTGGTACCGGTGCAGGCGCTGGACGACGTCGAGCCGGTGGCGGAAGTGGACGCGGTGGCCGTTGCGGATGTGATGCCGTCGCCGGACGGTGCCGGCACGATTCCGGCGCTGGCCGTGCCGGCAGCGCCTTCACGCCGGCGTGGCTGGCGCCAGCTGCGCCGCCAGTTGTTGTGGGTGCTGGGTGTGATGATGCTGGCCGCGCTGCTGGTCATGGCCACATTGTTGCTGCGGCGCGGGCCGGAGCCGAGTTCACCGGTGGATGCAGCGGTCGAGAACGGCGTGCGGGTGATCGGCAGCCCGCAGCGTCCCTATCGCCTGATCACCGCTACCAGTGGTTTTGAAACCTATCCCACACTTTCGCCGGACGGCTCCCAGGTTGCCTACGAAGGCGCCAGCGAGGATGGCGCCGGAGGTGGTGTGATCAAGGTGCAGACCTCGGGCAATGCGCCGGCCCGGCAGCTGGCGCTGCCGCCGAAGGGGGCCAGTGACCGTTTCCCGAGCTGGTCACCGGACGGGCGCGAGATCGCTTTTGCCCGCTTTGGAGCCGACGGCGGTTGCCAGGTGCTGATCGCCAGCGCCACTGGCGGCGGCGTGCGCCAGGCGACCCGTTGCGATGGAACCGAGCTGCTCAGCTTCGACTGGACACCGGATGGCCGCGGCCTGGTCTTTGGCAGCATGGTGGGCCGCTATGCCCATCGCGGCATCCGTGTGCTCGACCTGGCCAGCGGCCAGTGGCGGGCGTTGGACTACGCGGTCGATCAGGATGATTTTGACTACGCGCCCCGCTACTCGCCCGACGGCAAGTGGCTGGTGTTCGTGCGCAATCCACAGATGGGCGACCTGTGGCGGATGCCGGCCGAAGGCGGTGAGCTGGAGCAGTTGACCAACGAATCCGCCGAACAGCGTGGCTGGGCCTGGCTGGGCGATGGGCGCAGCATCGTGTTCGGCCGGCGCGTGGACAGCGAGGTGCGGTTGTACTACCTGGACGTGGAGCGCCGCACCTTGCGTGATGCCGGCCTCGACGACGCACAATGGCCTGCGGTGTCGCGCCACGGCGACGTGCTGGCCTTCGTTCACCGCCGTGCCCAGTTCGGCGTGTTCAAGGTGCCGATGGCCGGCGGCAGCGCCGAGCGCCTGTTCGCGTCCAGTGGGCGCGACGGGCAGCCGATGGCGGCGCCCGACGGTCGCCAGCTGGTCTTCACCTCCGATCGTTCCGGCAGTTTCGCGCTGTGGTGGGCGGACATGCAGCGGCCCGACTCACTGCGGCCGATCGAGGGCCTGCGTCCGGAGGGGCGGCAGGCGCCGGACTGGTCGGCCGACAGCCGCCAGCTGCTGGTGGTCGGGCGTGACGAGCATGGGCGTACCGTTGTCTACGAGATCGCCCCGCGCGACGAGCACCTGCAACCGCTGCCGGTTCCGGTGGATCAGCCGCTGCAGGCCCTGTACGGGGCAACCCCGGAGCAGCTGCTGGTAGTCGAGCGCGATGCGGAGCAACGCACCCGGTTGAGCCTGTTTGATCGCAGCGTGACCCCCTGGCGCCGCCTGGCCAGTATCGACGGCGTCTCCCAGGCGCGTTTCGATCGCGGCGATGGCCGCGTGCTGTTCACACGCCTGGCGTCCGGCGGCTTGTGGTCGGTGGATGCGGCACTGTCCCCGGCCAGCGTGCAGCAGGTCAGTGAAGACCGGCCCAGCCGATGGCGCTATCGCACCTGGACGGTGGCGGGCACCGGTGGCATCGGGTATCTCGGCAACTCGACCGAATGCGGTACGACCTTGATCCATATCCAGGCCGGGACCGAAGCTCCCGAGCGCTGCCTGGACCGGCAGCGGCTCAGCGCGGGCAACGGCATCAGTGCCAGCGCCGATGGCCGGGACCTGTACGTCGCCCTGGCGGTCAGCGATGGTGCCGACATCGGCGTCATGCAGCTGCCCCAGTCGACGCCGGCACTGTTCCCGGCCTTTCTCAAGTCATTGATCCTGAAGAAAAATATCTCTTCGTGATTTTTTCGTGGAGTTCTCGCCGCGAATTCGTGGCGATCTCGGCGGATTTTCCTGACGGGCTGACGCCTGATTAGGCAAAACGGAAGCCTGTATCAGGCAAACCCGTGGTGCCCCATGCGTCAACTCTCGCTGGCCGATCGTGGCCAAACCGTCTCCCTCGACAAGGCGCTGGACGATCTCGCGCCGACCTGCATGGGCGTGGCCCGGCTCGGCAGCCTGCAGACGGCAGGGTCAAGCTTCACTGTCTGGCTGCAGGTGCGGGGCAGTTCCTGGGTGGAAGCCAAGGAAGGGCGTTTCCGCCTGCGCCATGGCGAGTGGATTGCCTTCGAGAAGGAGTCGCGCCCGTTGGTGCAGGCCGGCCGTAACGGACTGTGCGTGGGCCTCAGCCTGACTGCGGAGGCGATGCGGGTGCTGTCCGAGATGGCCGACTGCGGCCTGTATGCCGGTCGTGGTCGCATGAGCCGCGGCGACGCCCGCGTTGCCCTGCGCCTGTGGCGCGATGCGCTCGACAGCGGCCTGCCAGCGCAGGCGCTGCGCCCGCTGTTGTTGCATCTGGCCGGCCTGCAGCGTGACCTGGCCGACAACGTACAGCGCTGCCCCGGTCGCTCACGCAGCCGCAAGCGCCAGGTGTTCGGCCGCATGCAGCGCGCCCGTCTCTATCTGGAGGGCAACAGCCACCGCGTGGTGCGGATCGGCGAACTGGCCGAGCTGACCAACTTCTCCAGCTGGTATCTCTCCAAGACCTTCCAGAGCCTGTATGAAGAGAGCCCCCAGTCGCTTTCGGCACGGTTGCGCCTGGAGCGGGCCGCAGATCTGCTGCGCGACACCGACATGATGGTGGGCGAGGTCGCCGCGGCCAGCGGATTCGACAACTGCTGCAGCTTCGCGCGGGCCTTCCGCGCCCGTTACGGGCAGTCTGCTTCCCGGTTCAGGGAAAACGGCGGCTTGCTCCCGCCACACTCTGCAAAGTCTACGGTTGGGTCGCGCAAATACAGCATCGCAACGCAATCGTAACGTGCTGGAGCGTTTTAACACGCTACTAACACGTACCTTGGAGAGATTGATGAACGTTCGCACCCCTGCCGTGCGGCTGGGCCTGCTGCCCGCCGGCATCGCGCTGGCGCTGGCACCGGCATTTGCTTCCGCACAGGAAGCCAGTGCCCCGACCACCCTTGATCGCCTGGAAGTCACCGGCTCCCGCATCCGCTCGGTGGATGTGGAAACCTCCCAGCCGGTCCTCACCGTAAGCCATGAGGACATCCAGCGTTCGGGCCTGGTCAGCGTCGGCGACCTGCTGCAGAACCTGTCCGTGGCGGGCACCCAGACCTTCAGCAAGGCGGCCGTGCTGGCGTCCAACCCGGAACAGGGCGGCCAGTACGTCAGCCTGTACAACCTGGGTGAGCAGCGCACGCTGGTGCTGGTCAACGGCAAGCGCTGGAGCACCAGCCTGGCCGGCTTCACCGACATGTCGACCATCCCGACCTCGCTGATCGAGCGTATTGAAGTCCTGAAGGACGGCGCCTCGGCGATCTACGGTTCCGACGCCATCTCCGGCGTGGTCAACATCATCCTGCGCAAGAACTTCGACGGCGCCGAGGCCAGTGCCTACTATGGCCAGAACAGCCACGGCGACGGTTCCAAGACCCAGTACAGCCTGACCCTGGGTGCCAGCGGCGAGCGCTCCTCGATCGTGTTCGGCGCGAACTACATCAAGGAAGATCCGGTGTGGGCCAAGGATCGTGGCCTGACCAAGTACTCCTATGGCCAGGGCCACAAGGAAGACGGTCTGAGCCCGGCTGGCCCGTGGGGTCGTTTCACCGATCCGCGTGCCGAAGGCACCGCCGGTGCTGGCGAATACAACAAGGCTGGCAAGTGGGTCCCGAACACCTGGGTGGTCAACCACACCGGTTCCTGGGACACCCCGGTCGGCGTTGGCCAGCCGTCGAACAACTTCAACAACTACCACCTGATTGGTCTGGACGACTACTACAACGCCTCGCAGCAGATGATGCTGAACCAGGGCGCTGAGTCGAAGACCATGTTCACCTCGGCCAGCTACGACATCAACGACAACCTGCGCCTGAAGTCGACGGCGATGTACTCCGAGCGCGATTCCAAGCGCCAGATCGCCGGCTACCCGCTGACCGGCACCTCGCAGCCGCAGTTCCCGGTGGCGATCAGCAAGGACAGCATCTACAACCCGCTGGGCAACTGGGCCAACCCGGGCGCCGGCGTTGACATCGGTGGCTGGGGCCGTCGTATCTTCGAACTGCCGCGCATCACCCAGAACAACGTCAAGTCGCTGCACTTCGACGCGGCCCTGGAAGGCAACTTCGACTTCAACAACCGTCCGTTCGACTGGGATGTGGGCATCAACTACAACCAGTTCGACGTGACCCAGACCAGCTCGGGCAACATCAACCTGCTGGCCCTGAAGAACGCCCTCGGCCCGTCGTTCATCAACGCCAACGGCGTCGCCCAGTGCGGCACCGCTGCCAACCCGATCGCGCTGGGCACCAGCCCGGGCAGCTGCGTCCCGTTCGACCTGCTGGGCGGCGCCAGCGCCGCGACCCCGGATGCGCTGAAGTACATCAACACCCTGCTGAACTCGACCGGCCAGAGCAAGAGCAAGCAGTACTTCGCCAACATCACCGGTTCGCTGTTCGACATGCCGGGCGATGCGGGCGAGTTCGCCTTCGCTGCCGGTTACGAGCATCGCGAAGTGTCGGGCTACGATCACCCGGACGCACTGTCCTCCTCGGGTTACACCACCGAGCTGGCCGCGCAGCCGACCGAAGGCAAGTACAAGACCAACGAGTTCTACCTGGAACTGATGGTGCCGCTGCTGCGTGACCTGCCGGGTGCCAAGGAGCTGTCGCTGGATATCGCCAGCCGCTACTCGGACTACGACAAGTTCGGCAACACGGTCAACAGCAAGTTCAGCGTGACCTGGAAGCCGATCGACGACCTGCTGGTGCGTGCGACCTACGGCGAGGGCTTCCGTGCCCCGACCCTGGACGACACGTTCGGTGGTGGTTCGCAGACCTTCGACAAGTTCACCGATCCGTGTGATGCCGTGTTCGGCCAGCGCAGCAACCCGGCCGTTGCAGCCCGTTGCGGTGCTGAAGGCCTGGCGTCCGACTTCCGTCAGACCGACGCTGCCGGTCGTCCGATCAGTGCCCGTGACACCCAGGGTAACAACCCGTTCAACTCGGGTGTGGGCAACGACAAGCTGCAGCCGGAAACCAGCAAGACCCGCACCGCGGGCCTGGTCTGGAGCCCGAGCTTCGTCAGCGGCCTGAACGTCTCGCTGGACTGGTACAAGATCACTGTCGACAACGTGATCACCGCGCTGTCGGCGAACTACGTGCTGAACCAGTGCTACCAGAACGGTGTGCAGGCCTTCTGTGACCAGTACAGCCGTGGCGACGTCGCCAACGGCCAGCAGGTCACCGGCCTGAGCCGCGGCAACGCGAACCTGGGGTCGCTGGAAACCGAAGGCTACAACTTCGGCGTCCGCTACCGCATGCCGGAATACAGCTTCGGTACCCTGTCGTTCAACCTGGACACCAACTACCTGACCAGCTTCCGTCAGCAGGCCACCAAGGGTGCTGCATGGGATGACTACGCAGGCTACTGGAACTACCCGCGTGTCCGCGGCACCCTGGCCAGCACCTGGACCAAGGGCGACCTGTCGGCCACCTGGACCATGCGTTACTACGGCGGCTTCCGCGACTTCTGCTACGACCAGGAAAATGGCCTGGAGTGCAACCAGCCGGATTACTACACCGAGAACGGTGGCTGGAGCGGTGGCCTGGGTGCCAACAAGAAGGGCGCGATCGTCTATCACGACATCTCGGCCACCTGGCAGGCCCCGTGGAACGGCAGCGTGACCGTCGGTGCCCGCAACGTGTTCGGCAAGACCCCGCCGATCACCTACGCGGTGACCAACGCCAGTGCCGTGCAGCTGGACCCGATGCTGGATTACGACCGCTTCCTGTTCATCCAGTACAACCAGCGCTTCTGATCCATCGAAGCCTGAAGGCAAGACGAGGAGGGCGGGCCGCAAGGCCCGCCCTCTTTGCGTTTGGCAGAGCCGGGTCGGGAAATTCTGAATCGGGCAGTTCAGCGACAAAGGTCACGCTTGTCGCAACTGGACCGCTGGTAGGTTCGCAGAGGTCCATTCCGGACCAGGGAGAGCGTGAAATGAACAACGCGATGCCACGTATGTTTGCTGCTGCAGTTCTCGCCGTCCTGAGCCTGGCCGGCAGTGTGTCGGCCGGTCCGCTGGTGTGTGCCAATGGCCGTTATTGCGCGGAGGTGCGCAGCAACTGCATCAAGGCCGGTGAGGATGCGGCGTACTGCCAGTTCCTGTTCGAGCGCTGCGTGTACGACCACTGCGCGCAGCCCTGACGCAACGAAGGCGCGTCCCTGCGGACGCGCCTTCATCGTGTGGATTGCCGGTGGAACTCAGGCTTCGCTCGGCGTAAGCCCCATCAGGCTGTTGGCATGTTCACGCCACTGCGGCAGTTTGTTGAGCACGCCCGCGCGCTGCAGATAGTCCTCATCCACCGGGTCGCCGTTGACCAGCGCCAGGGCCACGTGCACCGCACCGGTCACCCAGAAGCTGCGGGTGTTGGCGCGCTGCGGCTGCAGGTGGAATGCCACCGCTTCGATGATCGGCATCGGCAGGCCCCACAGCCCCAGCAGATAGGCACCGGCTTCGGCATGGCCTGGGCGGGTATCACCGGCCAGCGACGGCTCGGTGCGCTCGTTGCGTACGCCGGGCAGCAGCAGGCCGATGTCGGCCAGCAGTGCCGCGGTTGCGCCCAGTTCGGCACTGGATTCGGGCAGCAGGCGTGCGGCCAGGCGCGAGGCGAGCAGGGCGCGCTGCTGCAGCGAGTTGCGTTCGGCAGTCGACAGCGTCGGCGCCGAGAACACTTCACTGGCCAGCACCAGGTCACGCAGCGTGGCCAGGCCCAGCCGGGTGACTGCAGTACGCAGGTCGGCAATGGTGCGGCCCTGGCTGAAGAACGCCGAGTTCGACAACTGCAGCACCTTGGCGGCGATGGCCGGATCGGCGGCCACCAGCTTGGCCACGTCGGCGCTGTCGGCGTCGTCATCATGCTCCAGCGCCTGGGTCAGGCTCAGGTACAGGTGCGGCGGCGACGGCAGTTTCTCGATGCGGCCGATGGCATCGCGCAGGCGCGGGCTGTCCAGCACTTCGCGCAGCTCTTCCAGGCTGGTCAGCGCTTCCAGCAGTACTTCCGGTGCCAGTGGCAACGGCAGGAAACGGTGAGCGACACCGATCAGGCGTGCCGGCGGCGGCCGGTTGCCATGCTGTGCGTCCACCAGCGCGATGCGGATGGTTTCCGGACGCAGGGTCCTGATCTGGCCGAGCAGCGTGGTGGCATTGAGGTCCGGCAGCTGCGGGCAGACAATCACCGCGTCCACGCCCTGGGTGGCAACCGCGGTCATCGCGGTCTGGCCATCGGTGGCGGTCAGCGGCTGCCAGTCTTCCCCAAGATCGGCAATGAATTCGGTCAGCTCAGCCGGCAGGCTGGCTGCATCCCCAACAAGCAGAATACGCACGACACATTCCCCTGGCTGTCTCGACGATGGATGTCGATGACGTGTGAAGTGACGCAATTTACCTAATACGGCAGCAAGAGTGATGTGCCGTCATCATGAAACGTGACCCGCATCGCTCCGGCAGGGTACCGCCGGAGCGATCCGGTTCAGGCTCAGGCCTTGCTGTCGAGGTGGCGCTGGTGCGCCTCGATCAGGATCTGCTTGGCCTCAGCGGCGCCGCCCCAACCGTCCAGCTTGACCCACTTGCCCTTCTCCAGGTCCTTGTAGTGCTCGAAGAAGTGACCGATGCGCTCCAGCCAGTGGCTCGAAACCTGGGCGATGTCTTCAACGTGGGCGTAGCCACTGAAGATCTTCGAGACCGGCACGGCCAGGATCTTCTCGTCGCTGCCCGCCTCATCGCTCATCTTCAGCACGCCGACCGGACGGCAGCGCACGACCGAGCCCGGCACCAGCGGCAGCGGCAGCACCACCAGCACGTCGGCCGGATCGCCGTCGCCGCACAGGGTGCTCGGCACGTAGCCGTAGTTGCAGGGGTAACGCATCGGGGTGGACAGGATGCGGTCGACGAAGATCGCGCCGGTTTCCTTGTCCACTTCGTACTTCACCGGCTCCGAGTCCTTCGGGATCTCGATGATGACGTTGATTTCTTCCGGCGGGTTCTTGCCGGGCGAGACGAGTTCCAGACCCATGGTCGTGCTCCAGGTGGGGGATATAGACGGATAGCCCCCCATTTTATGCCTTTGCCGGGCGCTGTGCAGAGGGAGGGGCTGACCGCTGCGTGGGGCAGGGACCCACGCGGCAGGCCGGGGTTGGCTGATAGGGCCGGCCGGTGCGGGGGCGCAGGCTGGATCGACCTTGCCAAGGAGTCCGCCGATGAAAGTGTCTGCCCTGCCGTTCGCCCTGTTCTGCATGCTGCTGGTTGCGCCGTTGGCCCAGGCCTCTCCTTACGTCGACCTGATCGACTACCCGCGGCAGGAAGCCAACTGGGACCGCTTCTTTGCCTTGGAAGGACGTCTGCAGTACGGGTTCGACGCGATCTGCGGCGATACCTTCTGCGAAGGCGAGTACAGCGATATCCGCGCCCTGCGCCTGCGCTGCTCGGTGGACGCGGTACGCGGCACGGTGCATGAGTGCCTGTGGGCATTTGCCGCCAGTGACCTGGCTGTGTCGCGGCATGACGGTGCGATCGTCGCCCGGCAACCGACCTGGCTGTGCCGCCTGCCGCTGGTGCCTGGCACACCGGTGGAGGCCTTCCATGCCGCGCTCGCCGCCCGCAATCCACTGCATGACCCGTTGCCGGGGACCTCGCAGAGCGTCTATGACGGGCTGACCGGGTGCATTCATTGATGCGAACGTGACTGATTCTCATTAACGGAGTAGCATGCGCGGCGCCTTCCGTCTGTCGTCCCGGTTCCGCGCATGTCCTCCAATGCCGCCTCCCTCACCGAACTGCTGATCCGCGAGCGGCCTGCGCTGCTGCGCCGGGTGCAACGCATCCTGGGGGGCGACAACGGCGCCGAGGACGTGATCCAGGCGGTGTGGTTCAAGGCGCGTGGTGTCGATGACAGCCAGGCCATCGACAATCCGCGTGCCTACCTGTACCGGCTGGCCGCCAACCTGGCCACCGACCACGGCCGCGAATCGACCCGGCGCAACCGCCTGCTGGCCGACCACTACCTGTGGGGAGCGGACGAGGTCATCTCGACCGAGGAACAGGCCATGGCCCAGGACGAGCTGCAGCGTGTGCTGGATGCGGCCGGACACCTGCCGGAGCCGACCCGCACCATCTTCCGGCTCAACCGCCTGCAGGGCCTGACCCAGGCCGAGATCGCCCGCCGCCTCGGGGTGTCGGTGACCACCGTCGAGAACCATGTGCGCACCGCGTTGCAACGCCTGGCCTGGGCGCGCAGCGGCCGATGATCGCCCCGGCTTGGGGCTGGCCCTCGCTGAAACGTCTTGATCACTGGACCGCAGATGCGGTCTAGTTCCCCGCCCGCGCTTGAATGCGCCTGTCCGCCAGCCGATGAGCCCGCCGAACACGCTGCCCGCCGCCAATGACGATGCCCTGGCCGAACAGGCCCGGGGCTGGATTGCGTGGCTGGCCTCGGGTGACATCGGCGAGGGGCGCATGCACGAGTTCGAGCGCTGGTTGGCAGAGCCGGGGCACCGCAGGGCCTTCGAGCACGAGCGCACGCTGTGGCGCAGTGTCGGGCCACGCCCGCAGGCCCGGCCCGCCGAACGCCGCCGCCCGCATCGAATGCGCTGGGCGATGGCCGCTGCAGCTGTGCTGGCGATGCTGGTGGCATGGCCGGAGGCCTGGTTGCGGCTGCAGGCCGACCATCGCAGCACGCACGTCGTGCAGAACGTAACGCTGCCCGATGGCAGCCGCGCAGTGCTGGATGCGGACAGCGCGATCGCCGTGCGCTTCGATGCGCACGCACGCGAGGTCGAGCTGCTGCGCGGGCGCGTCTGGTTCGAGGTCAGCCCGGATGCGCAGCGGCGTTTCAGCGTGCGTGCCGGCAATGGCGTGGTCGAGGACATCTCCACCGCGTTCACCGTCGCGCGTGGCGATGACCGGGTGGAAACCCAGGTCGGGCAAGGCAGGGTGCGTGTGGCCAGCCCGGCCGACGGTGGCTGGACCTACCTGCAGGCGGGCCAGCGCGCTGTCTATGGCGAGCGCAGCGGCGTGACGCGCCTGCAGGATGTGGCGGCCGACAGCGTGGGTGCATGGCGCCAGGGCGAGCTGCTGCTGGAGCAGGCCAGCGTCGCCGACGCCGTGCAATGGGTGGGGCGCTATCGTGCCGGCCCGACGTTCGTGCACGGTGATCTGTCGCGCTTGCCGGCGGTGAGCGCGGCGTTGCGCATCGACCGCCCGGAACAGGCGCTGGATGCACTGGCGGCAACAGCAGGTCTGCAGGTCACCCGCCTGCCGCTCGGCGTCGCCATCATCCATCAGTAGATCCACGCCATGCGTGGATGATCGCCCCTGTGCCGACCAACGGTCGGCCCCCACCGCTGCAACCAGCCGGCCAACGGTCGGCACCCACCGCGACCGCAAATCGCCCTTGGGGTTGCCGCGCACCCAACCGTCTTACCCCGCGAACGTACCCGCCGCCGCCAGTACGTCGCCGTGTCCGCCTGTGTTGCGGATGACGCCGCGCCTGCGGCACCGATTACCTGACAGGTTCCCCATGTTCGACTCCCACCGTCCGGGCCGCGCGCCGCGCCCGTCCCGCCTGTGCATTGCATTGCTGGCTGCCGGCCTGGCCAGTGCCACGCCATCCGTGCTGGCACAGAACGCCCGTGGCGATCACGCCGCCGTACAGCGCTTCGACATTCCGGCGCAGCCCCTGGACGAGGCGCTGCGCAGCTACATGCGCCAGTCCGGCGTGCAGGTCGTGTATCCGGCCATCCTGGCCCATGGGGTGAGCTCGCGTGCGGTCAATGGCAGCCTTCCGGCCAACGAGGCGCTGCAGCTGCTGCTGCAGGGCAGTGGCCTGGCGGTGCGCCGGGTCAGCGCAGATGCAGTCGCGCTGGAAGCGGCGACGCCGGCGCAGGCCGACAGCGGCGTGATCGTCACCGACACGCTCAGCGTGGCCGGCGACCGCGTCGACAGTGGCGCGACCAGCGACGAGGCGCGCCTGCTCGACAGCTATCGCAGCGTCGGTTCCACCACCACGCTCAACCGCACGCACCTGGAGCGTTTCCGCGGTACGTCCAACGGCGACATCGTCAAGGGCGTGGTCGGCGTCACTGCCGGTGACCCACGCGTCGGCAATGGTTTCGACGTCAACATCCGCGGCATCCAGGGCCAGGGCCGCGTGCCGGTGATCATCGACGGTGGCCAGTCCAGCATCGATACCTACCGCGGCTACGCCGGTCAATCGCAGCGTACCTACCTCGACCCGGACCTGATCTCCAGCCTGACCATCACCAAGGGCCCGAGCCTGCAGGCCAACGCCTCTGGCGGCATCGGCGGCGTGGTCGAGATGGAGACGCTGAAGATCGGCGACGTGCTGCGCGAAGAGCGCGACTTCGGCGTGCGCGTGCGTGGCGGCCTGGCCAACAACAGCGCCAACAACCTGCCTTCCTACAGTGCCGCGCCGCGCAACGATCGCAGCGCCACCGGCAGTCAGTTCTTCAACGTGGCCGCTGCGGGACACTGGGATCGCTTCGATCTGGTCGCCGCCTACGCCTACCGCGACAATGGCAACTACTTCTCCGGCAAGCACGGCTACGATGATTTCCCACAGACCCGGCGCACGCTGGCACCGCTGAATCCGCCGCGTACCGAGGTCTTCAATACCTCGGCCCGCTCGAAGTCGGCGCTGCTCAAGGGCACCTGGCGTATCGACGATGCACAGACCCTGGAGGCGGGCTACCGCCGCTACGAAGGCACCGCCGGCGAGATCATGGCCTCGCAGATCATCCGCGTCGATCGCGACCGCATTCCGCAATGGGATCCGGGCCACGTCGACATGGACAGCTACACCCTGCGCTATCGCTTCAACCCGGACAGCGAGCTGGTCGACCTGCGCGTCAATGCCGCGTACACCGACACCGACAGCGTGATGTACAACAGCCTGACCGGCATCACCCCGTGGTATTTCGATCGTCGTACCGAGTGGTACGACGCGCCCAGCTTCAGTGGCGACCCCGGCTACAAGGATGCCTACCGCAATCCGCTGCGGCAGAAGCGCTTCGGCCTGGATGCCAGCAACACCTCGAAGTTCGATACCCGCGCCGGTGCGTTCACCCTCGACTACGGCCTGTCCTACAGTGACGAAGACATCGCACCGGGCAGCTCGGGCCCGGTCATGCACGACGATCTGGTCAACAACCGTTTCCTGCGCAACGCCGAGCGCAAGGAATACAGCGCCGTGGCCTCGCTGAAGTGGCAGCCCGATGAGCACTGGGAACTGCTGGCCGGCGGCCGCTGGAACCGCGTGGGCGTGCACGACCGCAACCGCCTGGCCTCGCCCGATGCCTACGAGGTGCAGGGCCAGTACCGCTACACCGAACTGCTCAATGGCAACCCGGCGCTGCCGTCGTGGCGGGCCAAGCGCATCGCGCTGCTGAACTGGTATCCGGACGCCAACGGCAACTTCACCCGGGAATCGCTGCTGGCCTCACCGTACAAGAAGGGCACGGTGCGCGACATCGGTGGCTGGAACTTCTACGACGCCGGCAAGGCGCAGGACCTGGAAGTGCCGGTCAGCTGGACCTGGTCGCAGCCGATCCGCCGTCGTGACACCGCGTTCTCGCCGACCGCCAGCGTGGCCTACCGCTTCAGCGAAGACACCATGGTCTACGTGAAGTACGCCGAAGGCACCAAGCTGCCGAGCCTGTTCGAGACCACGCTGGGCCTGTTCACCGCGGCCAAGCCGGTGGGCGAGCTGAAGCCGGAGCGTGCGCGCAGCTGGGAAATCGGCGCCAGCACCCTCCGCTATGACCTGTTCACCGCCGGCGACCGCCTGGCGCTGAAGCTGGCGTACTTCGATACCCGCATCGACGACCTGATCACCCGTGACTACCGCACGCTGTCGGCGGGCCTGATCCGCAACGTCGACCAGTTCAGGGTCTCCGGCATGGAGTTCCAGTCCAGCTATGACAGCGGCAAGGTGTTTGCCGATCTGTCCGCGCACTACTACTTCAAGGCCAAGACCTGCGCGCCGGATATCGCCGCCGAGCGCCGTGCCTATGGGGCGCAGCGCAGGAACGGCGAGCTGGCCAACACGCCCGACTGCGTGGACGGCGGCTTCGAGGGCTCGTACACCAATACCCAGAACCCACCGCGCTACATGGTCAACCTGACCCTGGGCTCGCGCCTGTTCGACGAGCGCCTGACCTTCGGCACCCGCGTGGTCCACAACGCCGGCCCGATCAGCAAGCTGGACAAGGACTGGAACGTGGGCCTGTCGGCGATCCAGCAGCTGTACCGGCCAACCACGCTGGTGGATCTGTTCGCCAGCTGGAGCTTCAACGACCAGCTGTCGGTGGAAGCCGGCGTGGACAACCTGACCGACCGCTACTACCTGGACCCGCTGGCCCTGGGCGTGATGCCAGCCCCGGGCCGCACCGCGCGACTGGCGTTGACCTGGAAGTACTGATCGGTCGCGGATGAGTGGTGGGGTCGGATCCCTTTCCTGCGGAAAGGGCTCTGACCCCAGCGAGCCCCAACCGCCCTCGGTGGGCGCGGACCTTGGTCCGCACCGCTTCCGCCGTGCAATCGACAGCGCCGGGCCATGCCCGGCGTCTATTTACAGCCCGCTCGAAGCCTTTACCGCATCTTCGTGCAGCGACTCGTTCAGCTCATCCACCACCGTGCTCCATGCCGCATCGGCCTGCAGCGATTCAGACAGGAACTGGCGTTGGGCATCGTTCCAGTAGGGCGCCTCGACCACTTCGACATCGGTGGCCAGCTGGTGTTCGCGGATGAAGCGGGCGATGCCCTCTGCGCTGGCATCCAGGCCCAGTTGCAGGAACAGGTTGGTCATGCGCGGTTCGGTGGTGATCATCGTCGGTTCCGGATGGACAAGGGGATGGCCCATTATCGGTGTAGACGGCCTTGGGGAAAGCCCCGTGGCAGACGTCTACAGCACGACGACCCCCTTGGCATTCCCCCATGAACGCACACATCGCCCCTGAAGAAAGCCGCAGCCTGCGGCTCAAGGCCGCCACCCGCGACAGCCACGGTGCCCTGGACAAGCGCATCATGGCCGGCGACATCTTCGCCGACCGCAGCAATTTCGCCCGTTTCCTGCGCGTGCAGTATCGCTTCCACCGCAGCATCGATGCGCTGTATGCCAACCCTGCGCTGGACGCACTGCTGCCGGACCTGGGCGAGCGCCGCCGCCTGACCCAGGTCGCGCGCGACCTGCAGGACCTGGAGCAGACCCTGCCGGGGGCTGACATCGCGGCGTTGCCGTCCGATCTGGAACTGCCCGCCGCGTTGGGGTGGCTGTACGTGGCTGAAGGCTCCAACCTGGGCGGCACCATTCTGTACAAGATGGCTGCCAAGCTCGGCCTGGACCGTGATTTTGGCGCCCGCCACCTGGCCGCGCATCCGGATGGCGCGGCGCGCCACTGGCGTGAGTTCACCGCGGCGCTGGACGCGGTACCGCTGAGTGCCGAGCAGGAGCAGCAGGTAATCGATGCGGCCGACGCCGCGTTCCGCAGCGTGCACGGCCACGTCGAAGTGGAATTCGCCTGATGCACGGCGCGCGCCCACAGGTGCAGCGCTGATGCGCTGGCTCTGGTTCGCGCTGGGCTGGCTGATGGTCGGGCTCGGGGTGATCGGCGCGTTGCTGCCGGTGATGCCGACCACCATCTTCCTGATCCTGGCCGTGGGCTGCTTCGCGCGCAGCTCGCCGAAGTTCGAGCAGCGCCTGTTGGCGCATCCGCGCTACGGCCCGTCGCTGCGGTTGTGGCGCGAGCAGGGCGCGGTATCGCGCAAGGGCAAGGTGTTCGCCAGTGCCGGCATGGCGCTGGGCTTTGCCCTGTTCTGCTGGGGCGCGCACCCGTCCTGGCGCCTGCTGTTGGGCGTGGCCCTGTTCTTCGCGGTCAGCGCCGGCTACGTGCTGAGCCGACCGGCCCCCCGGCTGGAGTCCCATCCGGTCGTGGAAGTGGACGACGCCAATGATCCGCGCGCGGCCCGTCGTCGCGCAGCGACCCCTGATGCTGATGGAAACCGAGACGATGCTGCCTGCTGACCTGGCCCCCGTGGCCGCCCCCGCATTGACCCCATGGGGCATGTACCTGGCCGCCGACGTGGTGGTGAAGGCCGTGATGATCGCGCTGGCACTGGCGTCGCTGGCCACCTGGACCGTGCTGCTGGCCAAGGGCTGGGAGCTGGCCCGCCAGGCCCGGCAGCTGCGCGCGGCGCGCGCGCTGTTGCTGCAGTCCGCACAGCTGCCGCCGCAGAGCGAAGAGGCAAGTCTGCAGCAGGGCATCGCGCTGGCGATGCTGGACGCCGCCCGCATCGAACTGCGTCTGTCGCAGGATCTGGATAGTCGCGACGGCATCAAGGAGCGCATCGCCTCGCGCCTGGACCGCATCGAGCTGGAGACCGCGCGCGTGCAGCGGCGCGGCATCGGTGTGCTCGCCAGCATCGGCGCGGTGGCGCCCTTCGTCGGCCTGTTCGGCACGGTGTGGGGCATCATGAACAGTTTCATCGGCATCGCACACAGCAACACCACCAACCTGGCGGTGGTTGCGCCCGGCATCGCCGAGGCCCTGCTGGCGACCGCACTCGGCCTGGTCGCGGCGATTCCCGCGGTACTGGTCTACAACCATTTCAGCCGCGTGCTGGCCGGCCTGCGGGGCCTGCTCGGCGATCTGTCGGCGGCCGTGCAGCAGCTGGTCTCGCGCGATCTTGATCGTGCCGTGCCGCGTACCGCAGCGGCACCGCTGCGCGCGGTGCACTGAGGCGCGACGATGGCGATCAGGACCGCGTCCGACCGCGACGACGCACCGGAAGAAGCACACGAGATCAACGTCACGCCCTTCATCGACGTAATGCTGGTGCTGCTGATCATCTTCATGGTAGCCGCACCGCTGGCCACCGTATCAGTGCCGGTGCAGCTGCCGGCCAGCAGCGCCAGTGCCACGCCGCCCGAACAGGCGCCGGTGTATGTGACCGTGCAGGCCGATCTGTCGCTGCGCGTGGGCGAGCAGGCGGTGGCGCGTGACGGGCTGGCCGCTGCATTGCAGGCGGCCACCCACGGCGACACCGCGCAGCGCATCTTCCTGCGTGCCGATACCCGCGTGCCTTACGGTGAACTGATGGCGACGCTGGACGCGCTGCGTGCGGCCGGTTACCTGAAGGTGGCGCTGGTCGGCGTTGAGCAGGGCGCGCGATGAGCGGATTGCGGCGCTGGGCGACCAGCCTGGCGATCGTGCTGCTGGTGCACGCGCTGCTGATCGGCGCGGCCTGCTGGTGGGCGACGCGCGCACCGGTACTGGCTGCGACGGCGCCGCCCGCCGCGCTGATGCTGGAACTGGCACCGATGGCGCAGGCACCGCCGGTGCCGCCGCGCGAGGTCGCCACCGGTCCACTGCAGCAGCAACAGCAGCGGCGGGCGCCGAAGCCGGCCCTGCGCGAGCAACCGGAGGCGCCGGTGCAGCCGCAGGGTGACCTGCCACCGCCGCGTACACCAGAGCCGACGCCCTCGCCGGATGTCGCCGACGCCAATGTCGCGCAGACCAGCGCACCGCCGCAGGTGGCCGCTGACGCCGCCGCGCGCTACACCGCACCGCAGACCACGGCGGGTGAGCGCAGTCGCGCCGAGGCAAGCTGGGAAGGTCGCCTGCTGGGGCACCTGCAGAAGCATCGCCGCTATCCGCGCCAGGCCGAGCGGCTGCGCCAGCAGGGCGTGGTCTACGTGCGCTTTGCCGTGGCACGCGATGGCGCGGTCTCGGGGTTGAAGCTGGGCCGCAGCAGTGGCTTCGCGCTGCTTGACCAGGAGACGCTGGACACCGTGCAGCGCGCCAGCCCGGTACCGGCGCCGCCGGCCGAAGTGGCCGGCGACCCGGTGGACGTGATGGTGCCGGTGTCGTTTTTCCTGCGCGGGCGGTGATTGACGGTGGGGTCGGATCCCTTTCCTGGGAAAGGGCTCTGACCCCATCGAGGCCGTCATCCACGCATGGCGTGGATCTACAGCAACGGCACCAGCAGCAGCGCCACGATGTTGATGATCTTGATCAGCGGATTGATCGCCGGGCCGGCCGTGTCCTTGTACGGGTCACCGACGGTATCGCCGGTCACCGCAGCCTTGTGCGCCTCGCTGCCCTTGCCGCCGAAGTGGCCATCTTCGATGTACTTCTTGGCGTTGTCCCAGGCGCCACCGCCGGTGGTCATCGAAATGGCCACGAACAGGCCGGTCACGATCGTGCCGATCAGCAGGCCACCCAGTGCGCGTGGCCCCAGCAGCAGGCCGACCACCACCGGCACCGCCACCGGCAGCAGCGAGGGCACGATCATTTCGCGGATCGCCGAGCGGGTCAGCATGTCCACCGCCTTGTCGTACTGCGGCTTGCCGGTGCCCTGCATGATGCCGGGGATCTCGCGGAACTGGCGACGTACTTCCTCCACCACCGCACCCGCCGCGCGGCCGACCGCTTCCATCGCCATCGCACCGAACAGGTAGGGAATCAGGCCGCCGATCAGCAGGCCGATGATCACCGTGTGGTCGCTGAGGTCGAAGCGGAATTCCTGCCCCGGATGTGCAGCCTGCAGGTTGTGCGTGTAGTCCGCGAACAGCACCAATGCGGCCAGTGCGGCCGAACCGATCGCATAGCCCTTGGTCACCGCCTTGGTGGTGTTGCCCACCGCATCCAGTGGATCGGTGATGTCGCGGATCTCCGAGGGCAGCTCGGCCATCTCGGCAATCCCACCGGCGTTGTCGGTGATCGGCCCGTAGGCATCGAGAGCGACGATCATGCCGGCCATCGACAGCATCGCGGTGGCGGCGATGGCGATGCCGTACAGCCCGCCCAGCGCGAACGCGCCCCAGATCGCCGCACACACGGCCACCACCGGCAGCGCGGTGGACTTCATCGAGATGCCGAGGCCGGCGATGATGTTGGTGCCATGGCCGGTGGTCGAGGCCTGCGCCACGTGCTGCACCGGCTTGTACTGAGTGCCGGTGTAGTACTCGGTGATCCACACGATCAGCCCGGTCAGGACCAGGCCGATCAACGCGCAACCGTACAGGGCCATCGGCCCGTGCACGTTGTCACCCATCAGGCCGGTAGTGATCGGGTAGAAGGCGATGGCGGCCAGCACGCCGGAGACGATCACGCCCTTGTACAGCGCGCCCATGATCGAGCCGCCAGGCTTCACTTTGACGAACAGCGCGCCGATGATCGAGGCGATGATCGACACGCCGCCCAGCACCAGCGGATACAGCACGGCGTTGGCGCCTGCCTCGGCCAGCATCAGGCTGCCCAGCAGCATGGTGGCGATCACGGTCACCGCATAGGTCTCGAACAGATCGGCGGCCATGCCGGCGCAATCGCCCACGTTGTCACCCACGTTGTCGGCGATCACCGCCGGATTGCGCGGGTCGTCCTCGGGAATGCCGGCTTCCACCTTGCCGACCAGATCGGCGCCGACGTCGGCACCCTTGGTGAAGATGCCACCGCCCAGCCGCGCGAAGATCGAGATCAGCGACGAGCCGAAGGCCAGGCCGACCAGCGCATGCAGCGCCTGTTCCATCGGCAGGCCCATGCGCAGCAGCAGCGCGTAGTAGCCGGCCACACCCAGCAGGCCGAGGCCGACCACCAGCATGCCGGTGATGGCGCCGCCGCGGAAGGCGACGTCCATTGCGGCGCTGATGCCGTGGCGTGCAGCTTCGGCGGTGCGCACGTTGGCGCGTACCGACACGTTCATGCCGATGTAGCCGGCCGCGCCGGACAGTACCGCGCCGACCGCGAAGCCGATCGCGGTGTACCAGCTGAGGAACACACCGACCAGCACGAACAGCACCACACCGGCCACGCCGATGGTCAGGTACTGGCGGTTGAGATAGGCACGCGCACCTTCCTGGATCGCCGTGGCGATCGCGATCATGCGTTCATTGCCGGTGGGTTGGCGCAGGATCCAGCGCGCCGAGACGATTCCGAACAGGATCGCGAGAATGGCGCAGCCCAGCGCCAGTGACAGCCCGTGACGTTCCAGCATTAGACCCCTCCGCAGAATGGATGTAGGCATCCAGTGGCGATGAACGGCACCACGAGGGGGACGACGGGCTGCAGCCTGGAACCAACCCGTACCGACCTTGGCGGTCGTCCGACGTATGGCGGTGTTCAGCATTCCCTGGTGCCCGCAGTATGCGTGCCGCGCACTGTAGAGTCGAGCCGTGCTCGACTGGCTCCTGCGAGTCGTGCCGCATGGCGCCGGGCTAGGGGCATGATTCGAGAGCCACAGGCCTTTGCACCCCGTTAAGCCAAGCTCTGCAAGCCTGCGCTCAGTCCTGTAGGAGATCTCCCATGCGCCTGTCCCTGTTGATGCTTGCCGCCCTGGTCCCGGCTGTACCGGCACTCGCCGCGGAAACCCCGGAGCTACAGCGCGCCGTGGGTGCTCCGCAGGCGGTAGGCGCGGTGCATACGCTGCGGCAGATCCCCGAGGCCTGTGCGCGCCTGGAAGGCGCCTTCACCGGGCAGGCGGCCGAGCCGTACCGCTTCTCTGCGGTGCGTACCAGTGAGCAGTGCCAGCCGCGCGCGCGCTTCGTCGACTACGCCAAGGCGCAGCCAAGTGCCGACAAGGGCTGGAAGCTCAATGATGTGATCCGCGTGCCCAGCGCAGCATGCCCGGCACAGCAGGCGGTGGTGCGCGTGTGGCGCCTGCCGTCGACCAACAAGGTCGAGCTGGACGGTCAGGGCCAGTCGCGCATCTATCTGGAGGAAGCGAAGAAGCAGGCCGCTGCCGGCCAGATTCCGCAGGTGACGATGTTCGCCGCGCAGCTGCAGATGGAAGGCAAGGCCTGCAATTGAATTTTGCGTGGGCGGTGTACTCACGCGGTCATCCACGGGTAGTGCCGGCCGCTGGCCGGCAACCCTGCAATCATCACTCCGCCAGCGTCGCCCCGCGCGCCACCAGCAGCTCGCGCAAAGCCCTGCGATGGCAGTGCGCCTCATCCTCGCAGTAGCACCCCACGCTGATGTCGTTGTGCTGCGACAGTGCGGCAAGCAGGTCCAGTGCATGGGCGGCATCCGGCGCTTTCATCTCGGCCTTGTAGTGGCGGAAGAACGCGGTCCAGTCGGCGGCCGTCTTCGCCTCATGCGCCCGCTTCACCAGTTCCGCGCTGGGTGACAGGGTCGGGAACCAGACGTCGTACCAGTCCTGTCGGGCGAACTCGCTGCGCGGCACGCCGCGCGGCGGCCGCCGCACGGTGCCGATGCGCAGGCCCTCGCCAGGCACGCGCGGCGTACCGAGTCGAACAACACGCAATGCCATGGTGTTCCTCCACTAAAAGGGGACGGAGGGGATTAAGCCGTATCCGACCCACTGCTGACGCTGTTGGAGATGACAGAGGGGCGTATGCGACTTAATCCCCTCCGTCCCCTTTTTCGGGTCAGCCCTCGAACGGCGGCAGCTTCTGCTTCACCGCCACGTTCTTCAGGGTGACGTATTTCGGCAGGCCGTCGGCGCCATACGGCAGCGGTGCTTCGCCCTTGATCAGCGGCGACAG
This sequence comes from Stenotrophomonas maltophilia, assembly GCF_900186865.1. Classification (NCBI taxonomy): domain Bacteria; kingdom Pseudomonadati; phylum Pseudomonadota; class Gammaproteobacteria; order Lysobacterales; family Lysobacteraceae; genus Stenotrophomonas; species Stenotrophomonas maltophilia. Next base: position 4,085,567 of record NZ_LT906480.1, on the reverse strand, counting down.
GTAGGCCCGCGCCCTGGCGGTGATGCCGAAGCCGTCGCGGCGGATGAAGCCGGCGGGCATCTTCTTTTCATGGTTGGCGATCTTCGACAGTGGCGCCGCCTCGATCTTCCAGCGATAGGGCGCATCGCTGCTGCGCACGATCACCGGCATCACGCCGTTCTGGCCCTTCAGCGCCAGCTGCACGGCGGCCTTGCCGACCGCCTGCGCCTGCTCCCAGTCGGTCCTGCTGGCCAGGTGCCGGGCCGAGCGCTGCAGGTAGTCGGGCAGCGCCCAGTGCACCTTCAGGCCCAGCTGGTCCTTGACCCGGCCGGCCAGGTGCGCGGCCACGCCGCCCAGCTGCGAGTGGCCGAACGAGTCCTTGCCGCCGCCAGCGTCAGCGACGAAGCGGCCATCGGCGGTGGCGATGCCCTCCGACGCCACCACCACGCAGTAGCCGACGCGCTCGACCACCGCTTTCACCTTGGCCAGGAACGCCGCCTCGTCATAGGCGCGTTCGGGCAGCAGGATGATGTGCGGCGCTTCGTCATCGCCGTTGCCGGCAAGGCCAGCGGCCGCGGCCAGCCAGCCGGCGTGGCGGCCCATCGCTTCGTAGATGAAGACGCGGGTGGAGGTCTCGGCCATCGCCGCCACGTCCAGCGCCGCCTCGCGTACCGACACCGCAGTGTACTTGGCCGCCGAGCCGAAGCCGGGGCAGGTGTCGGTCACTGCCAGGTCGTTGTCGATGGTCTTGGGCACGCCGATGCAGGTCAGGTCGTAGCCGGAGGCCTTGGCCAGCTGCGAGACCTTCAGCGCGGTATCGGCCGAGTCGTTGCCGCCGTTGTAGAGGAACCAGCGCACGTCGTGCGCGCGCAGCACCTCCAGCAGGCGGTCATAGCGGGCGCGGTCGGCGTCCAGCGATTTCAGCTTGACCCGGCAGGAGCCGAACGCGCCGCCCGGGGTATGGGCGAGGGCGCGGATGGCCGCAGCGCTCTCCTTGCTGGTGTCGATCAGTTCCTCGCGCAGCGCGCCGAGGATGCCGTTGCGCGCGGCCAGGACCTTGATGCCCTTGGCTCGGGCCTGCTCGATCACCGCCGCCGCCGTGGCGTTGATGACCGCGGTGACACCACCGGATTGGGCGTAGAGGAGAGTACCGTTGCGCATGCGTCTACCTGCTCGGGGGAAAGGACATTGCAGGGACATTACCCGGATGCGGTAAAGTGGCGCTATTGCGGTGCAGCGATACCGGTCCGTCCGGGACGCGAACCTTCTTTGTTTTCAACACGTTGGAGTCAGGTCAATGCGATTGGTTCTGTTGGGACCGCCCGGTTCGGGCAAGGGGACACAGGCGACGCGCCTGAAGGAAAAGCTGGGGATCGCCCACATTTCGACCGGTGACATGCTGCGCGCGGAAATCGCCGCGGGCACGGAGCTGGGCAAGCAGGCCAAGACGGTGATGGATGCCGGCAACCTGGTGTCGGATGACATCCTGCTGGGCATGCTGGAGTCGCGCCTGACCCAGCCCGATGTCGCCAAGGGCTTCATTCTTGATGGTTATCCGCGCAATGTGGCCCAGGCCAATGCGATGGACGGCCTGCTGGCCAAGATCGGCCAGCCGCTGGATGCCGTGGTGCAGCTGGACGTGGCCACCGAGCTGCTGGTCGAGCGCATCGCCGGTCGCGCCAAGGAACAGGGCCGCGCCGACGACACGCCGGACGCGGTGCGCCAGCGCCTGCAGGTCTACAACGACCAGACCGCCCCGGTGGTCGACTTCTACGCCGGCCGTGGCACCCTGGCCCGCGTCGATGGCGTCGGTGAGCTGGACGAGATCGAAGCCCGCATCCTGGCGGCGATCAAGGCCTGATCCGGCGGGGCCGGTCTGTTGCCGGCCCTTCGGGCGCAAAAAAACACAGGCCTGGTCCGTGAGGATCAGGCCTGTGTCGTTTGACAGGCGCCAGCGAAGGGCTTGCTCAGGGCCCCGCAGCATGAGCTCCCTTGGGGATGGCCTCTTGGGGAGTAGGACCGGTTCGGGTACTGCGGCTGGCAGTTCGAATTGTGTCCGGGTTCACAGAACATCGCTATCGGGAATTCCCTGACAGGTGATTGGAGTTTTCTCACATCCCGTGTAGGACTTGTCTTACCCGGGGGCGGACATTGGCCCTATACAGCCGTCATCGGTCACAATCCTCGGTCATGAGCAGCGTACATATCCTTGCAATCGCCGGCACCTTCATGGGCGGCGTGGCCGCCCTGGCGCGGGAACTGGGCCATACGGTCAGCGGCAGCGACCAGGCCATCTATCCGCCGATGTCGACCCAGCTCGAGCAGCTGGGCATCGCCCTGGACCAGGGCTACCGCGCCGACAGCGTGCCGGCCGGCACCGATGACGTGGTGATCGGCAACGCCCTCTCGCGCGGCAATGCCGCCGTTGAGGCCGTGCTCGACGCCGGCCAGCGCTACATTTCGGGAGCGCAATGGCTGTCCGAACAGGTACTGCCGGGTCGCGACACCCTGGCCGTGGCAGGTACCCATGGCAAGACCACCACCACCACCATCCTCACCTGGCTGCTGGAAAGCGCCGGTCGTTCGCCCGGTTTCCTGATCGGCGGCGTCGCCGAGGATTTCGGCGTCTCCGCCCGGCTGGGCCAGGGCCGCGAGTTCGTAGTCGAGGCCGACGAGTACGACACCGCGTTCTTCGACAAGCGCAGCAAGTTCGTGCACTACCGGCCGCTGGTGGCCATCCTCAACAACCTTGAATACGACCACGCCGACATCTTCCCGGACGTGGCCGCGATCCAGCGCCAGTTCCACCACCTGGTGCGCACGGTGCCGGCGCGTGGCCGACTGATCGTCAACGGCGAGGACCCGCATCTGGCCGAAGTGCTGGCGATGGGCTGCTGGACCCCGGTCGAGCGCTTCGGCTTCGACCCGTCGCTGGAATGGCATGCCGAGCTGCTGGCCGCCGATGGCAGCGCCTTCCGCGTACACCACCGCGGGCAGGCAATGGGCGATGTGCACTGGTCGTTGCTGGGCCGCCACAACGTGCTCAACGGCCTGGCTGCGCTGGCTGCCGCACATGCGGTGGGCGTGGCGCCGGCCGACGTGATTCCTGCGCTGGCGCGCTTCCGCAGCGTCAAGCGCCGCATGGAAGTGATCGGCCGCCATGACGGCATCACCATCTACGACGATTTCGCCCATCACCCGACCGCGATCGCCACCACGCTGGAAGGCTTGCGTGCCAAGGTGGGTGACGCGCGCATCGTGGTCGCGATGGAGCCGCGCAGCAATTCGATGCGGCTGGGGGCGCACGCGCAGGCGCTGGCCCCGTCGCTGGCGTTGGCTGACGAGGTGGTGTTCCTGCATCGCCCGGAACTGGCCTGGGATGCGGCCGCGGTGATCGCTGCAGTGCGCGGCGAAGCGCACGCGGTGCCCGATACCGACGCGCTGCTGGCGCAGTTGCAGGCCAGTGCGCGCAGCGGCGACCACGTGGTGTTCATGTCCAATGGGGGCTTCGACGGCGCACCGCGCCGCTTCCTCGCCGCGCTGCAGGCCCGATGAGCAGCGACACATCACTGCCGCTGTTTCCGCTGCACACCACGCTGGTGCCGGGTGCAGCGGTCGGCCTGCGCGTGTTCGAGCGGCGGTACCTGGATCTGGTCCGCGACAGCGGCCGCAGTGGCGAGGGCTTCGGTGTCTGCCTGATCCTCGACGGCCAGGAAGTGGGAGCCCCGGCGACACCGGCAGCGTATGGCGTGCAGGTACGCATCGAAGACTTCGATGTCGGCGCCGACGGCGTGCTGCAGTTGCGCCTGCGAGGCACCCGCCGCTTCCATGTCGAGCGCACCCGCGTACGCGACAACGGCCTGGTGGTGGCCGACGTGCGCTGGTGCGACGAAGACCCCGACGATGAGCTGCGGCCGCAGCATGCGCTGCTGGCCACGGTGCTGGGGCACATCATCGAGCAGGCCGGTGAGGCCTATGCGCCGGCCAATCCGGCGTTGCTGGACCAGGCCAGCTGGGTTGGCTGGCGGCTGGCCGAACTGCTGCCGCTGAGCGAGCAGCAGCGCCTGCAGCTGCTGCAGATGGACGACCCGCACCAGCGGTTGCAGCAGTTGCTGGGCTGGATGCCGTAGCAGCCTGCTTTGGGTGGGTGTGCACCTTGGTGCACACGCTGGTGCATGCGGGGAATGTCATCCACGCATGGCGTGGATCTACTCCGCCGGGCATGGTTCGGCGCTACCTGTCCGTGTTCCGGCAGCGCCGGGTCATGCCCGGCGGCGGCCTCAGGGCGTGGTGGTCTTCAACCGCAGCACCGGCAACCCGGTTTCGCTGTGCACGTCCTCGCGCTGCGGCAGGTCCTGCACGGCGTCCTTCACTGCGTTCAACGCCGGGTCGACGCCACGCAGCGGGTGCCACATGCCGATCCACTCGAAGTGGCGTTCGTAACGCAGGGTCTGTGCACTGCCCAGCCACAGCGGCGTGTTGCCCGCCTGCAGCTGCGCGGGTGCCGGCCACAGGCGCAGCACATAGCGTTCGTCCGGCTTCGCACCCTGGCGCACCATCAGCAGTGCTTCCACGCGGGTGTCCAGCGTGGCCGGCAGCACCGGCAGTTCATCGGCGCCGGTGTTCTTGTCCAGCATCAGCAGCGCCTGCTGCCAGCCGGCCTGTTCCTGCCGCTTCCAGCCACGCGCTTCCAGCTGCGCCTGCAGCGGTGCCAATGGCCCGGCCACCTGCACGTCCAGCGGCCAGCGCTGGTCGTCGTCGAACTCGTTGCGGCGCGCCGGCAGCGTGGCCCAGTCGTGCTGCCACCAGGCCTGCATGTCCATCGCCTGCGGGGCTGGCAGGGTCGGTTCGAAGCGTTCCAGCTTCACCGGGATGTTGCGCGGTGCGTACCACATCGCCGCCACGGCGAAGACGCCGTAGAACAGCCAGGCCACCGGCTTCACCCAGAACGAGCGGTTGAAGCGGCGGCGATAGGCGATGCCCAGCACCAGCAGCCAGAACGTGCCGAACAGCATGCCGCCGATCACGTCGCTCAGCCAATGCGCGCCCAGGTAAAGGCGCGAGAAGCCGATCAGGCTGACCACGATGCCCGAAACCAGGTACGGCCAGACGCGGGTGCGGCCGGGCATCTCGCGTGCGATCAGCACCGCGAAGAAGCCGAAGGTGATGGTGGCCATGGTCACCGACACCGACGGGAAGCCGAAGCCGCTGCTGGCGTCGATCGGGCGCACCACATCCACGGTGGCGCCCAGCAGCATGGTCAGCGCCAGGCCGAAGGCCAGTGCCGCCAGCCAGTGAGCAGCGGCCATCCAGCGTCGGCGCCAGATCAGATAGCCCATCGCCGCGGCGGTGGCCGGCAGCAGGACCTGCCAGGCCCCGAGCGACGCCAGCGCAGCCATCGGGTAGTCGGCCAGCGGATTGCGCAGCGCCAGCATGGCCTGGTGCACCAGCAGGTCGATCGCCAGCGGCTCGCCATGTGCGACCACCACGGTCAACAGCGCGAACCAGCCCCAGCCCAGCAGGAGCAGCATCAGCGCCAGCATCGCCAGCGGCACCGATTCGCGCCGCTTCGGGTCCAGCACGCCAACGGTGTAGCGGCCCAGCGTCGGGTGGCGGTTGGACCAGTCCAGCAGGCGTGCCAGCCAGTTGTCCATGCGTGCGGCCGACCAGCGGTAGCCGTACAGCACGATGGCCCAGACCAGGCCAAGGATCACCGCCAGCAGGCCGACCACCACCACCAGCCGCCCGGCCACAGCAGCCACCGCGTCGTACGCTTCGCCGAGGATCCAGCCCGGCGCCAGGAACAGCACCGCCCAGGAAATGCTGGCGATGCCGCTGGCCTGCACGTAGCGGCTGGCGGGCATCTTCATCATGCCGGCGATGGCCGGCACGAACGGGCGGATCGCGCCGACGTAGCGTGCCACCAGGATGCTCTTGAAGGCATTGCGGCGGAACAGGTTTTCGCCGCGGTCGAGCAGCTGCGGGTAACGGCTGAACGGCCACACGCCGCGCAGGCGGTCGCCCCAGCGGCGGCCGATCCAGTAACTGATGCCATCGCCGGCAAACGCACCCAATGCCGCAGCCGCCACCGCGTACGGCCCGGAGATCTGGCCCAGGCCAATGAACACGCCCACCGCGAACAGCAGTGGCAGCGCCGGCACGATGGCGCCAAGAATGATGACCGCATCGCAGAAGGCGATGAGGAAGATAACGGCGCCCGCCAGCACGGGGTGAGCGGCAATCCACGCGAGCGTGGCGTCGATCCATGAAGAGTCCATTGCCCGATTATAGGGGCGTGAAGGTGACTGGTTCCCAGCCGCTTCGTGACCGTTTGCAACCGGCGCCATCGCCTAGAATGGAGTCATGCCGCATACGCCAGACGCTCCCCACCGTGCTTTGAAGGCCGACAGTTTCGGTCAGATCCTTCTGGTTGAAGGGCCCGATGGCCCGTTCGTACGCCGCGATCTGGGGGCCACGCCGCTGTGGCTGCGGTTGCCCGCGTGGTGGCTTGCACGTCGCGAAGCACGCGCGCTGCGCCATATCCATGGCATGGCCGATGTGCCGCAGCTGCTGGCCTGGGATGGCCGCCACCTCGACCGCAGCTTCATGGCCGGCGATGCCATGTACCAGCGTCCGCCGCGCGGCGATCTGGCCTGGTTCCGCGCCGCGCGTCGCCTGCTGCAGCAGCTGCATCGCAATGGCGTGGCCCACAACGACCTGGCCAAGGAAGCCAACTGGCTGGTCACTGAAGATGGACGACCGGCGCTGATCGACTTCCAGCTGGCGGTGATCGGCAACCCGCGCTCGCGCTGGATGCGGCTGCTGGCCCGCGAGGACCTGCGCCACCTGCTCAAGCACAAGCGCATGTACTGCCGCGAATCACTCACCCCGGTGGAGAAGCGCGTGCTCAAGCGTACGTCGTGGGTGCGCGAGCTGTGGTTCGCCACCGGCAAGCCGGTCTACCGCTTCGTCACCCGCCGCATCCTGCACTGGGAAGACAACGAGGGGCAGGGACCGAAGCCGTGAGTGCATCGCAGGTGATGAGCGCGCCGCCGAGCGCGGGCAGCGTGCTGCGAACTCAGCTGCCCGGTGCGGATTTCGTGCATGCGTGCCATGCGACCACCCGTCGTGACGGGCGCTCGGCCTTGCAGGCCTATCGCGACATGGCCGCGAGCATTCCCGGTTGGTTCGACGGTCTGATGGCGCTGCGCAACCACGGCATGCGCCTGCTTGGGATGAAGCACCTTGGCTCATTGCGTGCGGTGCAGGACACCGACGATCCGGCTGCCGGCCAGCGGCTGGGCATCTTCACCCTGCAGTCGCTGGATGACGATGCCATCGTGCTGGAAGACGATGATCGCCACCTGCGCGTACAGCTGGCCCTGCAATGGCAGGGCGATGTGCTGGAAGTGGTGACGGTGGTGCATACGCATAACGCATTCGGGCGCCTCTACATGCTGCCGGTCGCGCCCGTGCACAGGTTGATCGTGCCGCATCTGCTGCAGAAGCAGGTGCAGGCGTACCGGTGATTCGACACTGCGCTCGCCGGGCCATGCCCGGCGACACGCGGCGTTTCCGGATTACGGCGTCGCCGGCACCACCTGCTGGCCGATGAAGTTGCGCTTGGCATCGAAGTCATAGGCGATCTGCAGCTGGCCCACGTCCGGGCAGGCGTGGCAGTCGCGCAGCGGTGTGCGGTACAGCAGGCGGATCCCGCCGCCCTCCAGCGGTGTCGCTCCGGCCGATTGCGCCGGCGCGAATGGCGTGGCCTGCGGGTTGGCCTTCAACAGCTCCTGCACGGCCGGGTCGGCACGCAGCGTGTCGTCCAGCTGTACGGCATCCACATCGATGCGCTTGCCGCTGGCGTCGACCAGGCGGGTGCCTTCGTTGGTGTTGGCCCGGAAGGGATACTCGACCGTGGCAATGCCCAGCCCCTCGTTCTCATGCCAGGCGGTGACATACGCCAGTTCCCCGGCGCTGGACAGTTGCTCGGCCGCGGTGATCGCCTCGGCGCTTGCTCCCCCCGCTCGCATCGCATCGCGCAGGCAATCCCGGGTGGCGGCATTCTCGCCCTGGCGGCATGCGTTCAGATCGCCATCCCAGACCACGGCCTCGCTCCAGCGCATCTTGCCGTCAGCGGCGGCCTTCTCCGCGCTGGGCGCGTCACCGGCGGCTGGCTCCTTGCCGGGTTCCGGCGAACGGCCCTGGCAGGCAGTCAGCAGGGCAAGCCCCAGGGCAGGCAGCAACAGGCGGGAACGGCGCATGGCGTGGACCTCGTGCGTTGGCTGGAGGCCCGAGTATCGTCAAGGCCGGGTGAACTCCGCGTCGGCGCGGCATACTAGCGGCTCATTGCATACGCTGGAGTGTGGAACGTGGGCAGTCTGCAGGGCAAAACGCTTTTCATCACCGGAGCCTCGCGTGGGATCGGCCTGGCCATCGCACTGCGCGCTGCGCGCGACGGCGCCAACGTGGCCATTGCGGCCAAGTCGTCGGTGCCGAATCCGAAGCTGCCGGGCACCATCCATACCGCGGCTGAAGCGGTGACGGCGGCAGGCGGGCAGGGCCTGGCCCTGAAGTGCGACATCCGCGAGGAAGAGCAGGTGCACGCGGCGGTTGCGGCCACGGTCGATACCTTCGGTGGCATCGACATCCTGGTCAACAACGCCAGCGCGATCTGGCTGCGCGGTACGCTGGATACGCCGATGAAGCGTTTCGACCTGATGCAGCAGGTCAATGCGCGCGGCAGTTTCCTGTGCGCGCAGGCCTGCCTGCCGTACCTGCTGCAGGCGCCGAATCCGCACATCCTCACCCTTGCACCGCCGCCCAGCCTGGAGCCGAAGTGGTGGGCACCGCATACCGGCTACACGCTGGCGAAGATGGGCATGAGCTTCGTTACCCTGGGCCTGGCCGCGGAATTCGGCCCGCAGGGCGTGGCGGTGAATGCGCTGTGGCCGCGCACGGTCATCGCCACCGATGCGATCAACATGATCCCGGGCGTGGATGCGGCCGGCTGCCGCACGCCGCAGATCATGGCTGATGCCGCGCATGCGGTGCTGGTGCGCGAAGCGGCGGGCTTCCATGGCCAGTTCCTGATCGACGATGACGTGCTGGCGCAGGCGGGTATCACCGATCTTTCGGGCTACGCAGTGGATCCATCGCGTCCGTTGCTGCCGGATCTGTTCCTGGATTGATCGTACGTCGCCGGAAGAGGCCGAGGGCTGCGACCTTCGGCCTGCTGCGCTAGAATGTGCGGCTGTAATCGTTTTCAACAGGGATGTGAACACATGTCACGCACTCTTTCCGTCGCGGCGCTGGCCGCTTCGCTGTCGTTGATCCTGGCCGCCTGCGGTGGCAAAGCACCCGCCGCTGCGGGCGGCGCCGCTGCATCCGGCACGCCGGACGCCAGCGCGGCGCCGTCCGACCCGCAGCAGCAGTTGACCGCCAAGCTCAACGCCTACATCGGCTGCTTCAACGCGCTTGATTCGAAGACCCACGGCAGCATCGAGTCCTATACGCGCTGGATCAAGGATGTCGCCGCCGGCCCGACCGGTCGCGAGACACAGGTGTACGGTCCGTTCGAGATCAGCGATTACGACATGAAGCAGTGCGATGCCCCCGTGACCGAGGCGATGGCTGCCAAGCCAGTGCTGGCCGATCTCGATGCTGCTGCTGGGCACTACCAGCAGGCGCTGAAGGCACTGGTGCCGATCAGCAAGGACGCGCACGACTACTACGATCGCCAGGACTACGAAGACGACCAGTTCGCCAAGGGCAAGCAGCTGCACGCGCCCCTGATGGCCGCCTTCAAGGATTTCGTGGCTGCCAGCGAAACGTTCAATGCCGAGCTGGAGCGCCAGAACGACGCCGCCCAGCGCGAGCAGCTCAAGGCACTGGAGCAGACCGAGGGTCGCACGCGCGAGTACTACCGCCTGGCGATGATGCTGGAAGCCAAGGCCATCATGGATCTGATGAGCGAGGATGATTTCGATCAGGCCAAGGCCCGCGAGCGTCTGGATGCGTTCAACCGCATTTCCGACGAAGCACATGCGAAGGTGGCTGATCAGGAACCGGGCAAGCTGGACTGGAACAGCTTCGAGCGTGAGGCCGAGAACTTCCGTCGGGAAGGCAAGGCGCGGCTGCAGCGCGTCAGCGAGAAAGAGCCTTACACCGATTTCGAACGACGCATGCTTGATTCGCCGTCGATGGCGCCCCGTGGATCGGCCAGCAAGCTGATGCAGGAATACAACACGCTCGTTTTCCAGAGCAACCGCCAGTAGTGCTCCCGCTCATGGCGTGATCAGCGTGCGCCGGTGTACATCGCCGGCGCTCGCATCAATGACTGAACGCATCCGGCAGCTTGCCGCCGCACTTGCGGCAGTGCAGTGCATCCGGTTCATGGCCTTCCAGCCCACAGTCCGGGCAGCCACGCGCATCGCGGCGTGCGGCCTGCCCGGCTTCACGCATGGTGCTGGCCAGTTCGGCGGTGTAGATGCCGGTGGGCACGGCGATGATGCTGTAGCCGATCAGGATCAGCACCGAGGTGACGAAGCGGCCGAGCACGGTCTGCGGCACGATATCGCCGAAGCCGACCGTGGCCATGGTCACCACCGCCCAGTACATGCTGGCCGGGATGTTGGTGAAACCGTGTTCGGGGCCCTCGATCACGTACATCAGCGCACCGGCGATGATGGTGATGGTGATCACCGTGAACAGGAACACCAGCACCTTGCGCCGGCTGCGCCACAGCGACGTCATCAGGACGCCGCTTTCCTCGATGTAGCGGGTCAGCTTCAGGATGCGGAACACCCGCAGGATGCGCAGCGCGCGCACCACCAGCAGGCTCTGCGCGCCGGGGATGAACATCGACAGGTAGGCGGGCAGGATCGACAGCAGGTCGATGATGCCCCAGATGCTCACTGCATACCGCAGGGGGCGCTTGACCACCGCCAGCCGTAGCAGGTACTCGGCGGTGAAGATGATCGTGAAGCCCCATTCCAGGATGTACAGGCCGGTGGACCATTCCGCATGCAGGTGCTGCACGCTGTCGATCATCACCACCAGGATGCTGGCGACGATCGCCACCACCAGGATCAGGTCGAAATTGCGCGAAGGGCGGGTGTCATGGCGGTAGATGATGTCGAACCACCGACGGCGCCAGCCGGTCTCGGTGGCGGGGTTGAGCTGGGGGGCGGAAAACGGTCGCATGGGCGCATTGTGCCGCAGGGGTTCCGGCGCGAGAATGGGCGTTCCTGAACCCTGCCGACTGCCATGACCGCCGCGACCGATCCGCTGATCTCCCTTTCGCACTATTACCTGCCGGTCTACAAGCCCCGCCAGGTGGTACTGGAGCGAGGCCAGGGCGCCCGCGTATGGGACAGCCAGGGCCGTGAGTTCATCGACCTGGCTGCCGGCATCGCCGTGTGCGGCCTGGGCCACAACGATCCGGACCTGGTGGCCGCGCTGGTCGAGCAGGCCGGCAAGCTCTGGCACACCAGCAACGTGTTCTACAGCGCACCGCCGCTGCACCTGGCCGAGGAACTGGTGAAGGCCAGTCGCTTCGCCGAGCGGGTGTTCCTGTGCAACTCCGGCGCCGAAGCCAACGAAGTGGCGATCAAGATGGTCCGCAAGTGGGCCTCCAGCCAGGGCCGCCCGGCCGACAAGCGCGTCATCATCACCTTCCGTGGCAGCTTCCACGGCCGCACCATGGGCGCGGTGACCGCTACCGCGCAGCCGAAGTACCAGGAAGGCTACGAGCCGCTGCCGGGTGGCTTCCGCTACATCGATTTCAACGACGAAGTGCAGCTGGAAACCGCGATGGCCGCCGGTGACGTTGCGGCGGTGATGCTGGAGCCGATCCAGGGCGAGGGCGGCGTGATGCCGGCCAAGTCCGGCTTCCTCAAGCGCGTGCGCGAACTGTGCGACCAGCACGACGCGCTGCTGGTGCTGGACGAGATCCAGGCCGGCATGGGCCGCACCGGCACGCTGTTCGCGCACTGGCAGGACGACGTGGTGCCGGACATGGTCACCCTGGCCAAGGCACTGGGTGGCGGCTTCCCGATCGGTGCGATGCTGGCCGGCCCGAAGGTGGCCGAGACCATGCAGTTTGGCGCGCACGGCACCACCTTCGGTGGCAACCCGCTGGCCGCTGCGGTGGCCCGCGTGGCGCTGCGCAAGCTGGCCTCGCCGGAGATCGCCGCCAACGTCAGCCGCCAGTCGAAGGCGCTGCGCGATGGCTTCGCGCGCATCAACGAAGAGTTCGGCGTGTTCAGCGAGGTGCGTGGTCGCGGCCTGATGCTGGGTGCGGTGCTGGGCAAGGACTTCGCCGGCCAGGCTGGTGCGATCCTCGACCACGCTGCCGGGCAGGGGCTGCTGACCCTGCAGGCCGGCCCGGACGTGCTGCGCTTCGTGCCGTCGCTGAACATCACCGACGAAGAAGTGGCCGAAGGCCTCAAGCGCCTGCGCGCGGCAATTGCCGCGTTCATCGCCGCGCGCTGACGCCTTGGCGTCGGGGTCGGATCCCTCTCCTGCGGAGAGGGCTCTGACCCCGATCAGCCCACCGCGTAACGCTTCAACACCTTGCCCAGCCCACGGCCATCGCGCACGGTTTCCGCGTGCAGGCCGCCGGCGCGTGCGCCGCGCACGTTGGCGAACAGGTCATCGACGAACAGCGTGCGTGCAGGTGCCACGTCCAGTGCTTCCAGCGTGCGCAGGAACACCGCGGGCGCCGGTTTGCGCAGGCCGAACTCCGCGCTGCAGAACACGCGCTCATGCAGGGCCGGGAACAGTTCCGGTAGCAGAGTCGGCAAGGCCTGCTGCATCAGTGCGCCATTGTTGGTCAGCACCGCCATCGGCAGCTGCAGGGCCTGCAGCCGCTGCAGCACGGCCGGCTGTGGATGGCTGGCGGCCTGTCGCGCCGCGATCCACGTGTGTACATCAACGGTACGGCCCAGCTGTTTGCTCAGCTGCGCCAGATAGGCCGGGCCATCCAGCGTGCCATTGTCATGTGCCGCTTCCAGCCCGCTGTCGTACAGCGCGGCCTGCACGGTTTCCGGCGCGACATCCAGCGCCTGTGCCAGATGCAGCACGCGCTGCGCGCGCTGGTACTGCACCAGCACGCCGTCCACATCCAGCAGCAACAGATCGATCCGCATCAGCCGAGCATGCCATCGCGGTGGATGCGCGGAAACCCTGGAGTGCGCGTGCGACAGACGGTCGCAGACGCGGCCACAGGGGGCTGCCTAGAATGGCGTTTGAATCCGCAGGAGATGCAACGATGAAGGCTTGGATGGTGGCAGTGGGACTGGGCGCGCTGATGCTGGCGCCGTCGGCGATGGCGCGGGTGTGTGCGGTCAGCATCGACAGCACCGACCAGATGAGCTTCAGCAGCCGCGAGATCAAGGTCGCCGCCGACTGCACCGCCGTGGACCTGACCCTGCGCCACACCGGCAAGCTGGCTGTCACCGCGATGGGCCACAACTGGGTGCTGACCCGTACCGCCGATTACCAGCCGGTGGCGATGGCGGGCATGCGCATGACCCTGGCCGACAGCTACCTGCCGAAGGCCGACAAGCGCGTGCTGGCGCACACCAAGGTGATCGGCGGTGGCGAGACCACGCGCGTGCGCTTCTCCACCCAGGGCCTGCAGAAGGGCGGTGACTACACCTTCTTCTGCTCGTTCCCCGGCCACTTCGCGATGATGAAGGGCAAGTTCGTCTTCGGTTGAAAAAAAGGGGACGGAGGGGATTAAGTCGTTTGTGCACAAACGACTTAATCCCCTCCGTCCCCTTTTTTGCGATCAGCCCTTGGCAGCCCGGAACGCTACGCGTGCGGCGGCGAGGGTGGCCTCGATCACCGCGTCATCGTGGGCGCTGGACAGGAAGCCGGCCTCGTACGCCGACGGTGCCAGGAACACGCCCTGCTCCAGCATCGCGTGGAAGAAGCGGTTGAACGCCGGAATGTCACAGGCGGTGGCCTGCGCATAGGTCTCGACCTTCTCGCTGGTGAAGAACAGCCCGAACATCGCGCCCACGCGGGTGGTGGTCACCGCCACGCCGGCTTCGGCGGCGGCCGCTTCCAGGCCGGCACACAGGCGTGCGGTGCGCTCGGCCAAGTCGGCGTGGAAGCCCGGCTGCTGGATCAGCTCCAGCATCGCCAGTCCGGCGGCCATCGCCACCGGATTGCCGCTCAGCGTGCCGGCCTGGTAGATCGGGCCGGCCGGTGCGATCTGCTGCATCAGCTCGCGGCGACCACCATAGGCACCCACCGGCATGCCACCGCCGATGATCTTGCCGAAAGTGGTCAGGTCCGGGGTGATGCCGTAATGCGCCTGCGCACCGCCAAGGGCAACACGGAAGCCGGTCATCACTTCGTCGAAGATCAGCAGCGCGCCATGCTTCGTGCACAGCGCACGCAGGTGTTGCAGGTAGCCCTCGCGCGGCGGGATGCAGTTGGCGTTGCCGACCACCGGTTCGATGATCAGGCCGGCGATGTCGCCACCCTGCTGTTCGAACAGGGCGGTGGCCGCTTCGAAGTCGTTGTAGGGCAGGGTCAGGGTCAGTTCGCTCAGGCCGGCCGGGACGCCCGGCGAGGTCGGCACGCCCAGGGTCAGCATGCCGCTGCCGGCCTTGACCAGGAACGAGTCGCCGTGGCCGTGGTAGCAGCCTTCGAACTTGACGATGCGGTTGCGGCCGGTGGCGCCACGCGCCAGGCGGATCGCCGACAGCGTGGCCTCGGTGCCGGAGTTGACCATGCGCACCATCTCGCACGATGGCACCAGGCGGGTGATGGTCTCGGCCATGGTGACTTCGGCCGCGCACGGCGCACCGAAGGACAGGCCATTGTCGATCGCCTTCTTCACCGCCTGGCGCACGGCCGGGTGGTTGTGGCCGACGATCATCGGGCCCCAGGAACCGACGTAGTCGATGTAGCGGTTGCCATCGACGTCGTACAGGTAGGCGCCATCGGCGCGTTCAACGAAGAACGGCTCGCCGCCGACCGACTTGAACGCACGTACCGGCGAATTGACGCCGCCCGGCAGCAGCTGCTGGGCACGGGAGAACAGGGCGTGGGACTGGTCGTGGTTCATGGGGCTTTCCTGGGCATTACGCGAACTGGGCGAGATAGGCGCGCTGGGTCGCGACCGGGTCCGATGCGGCATAGATACCGCTGACCACGGCCACCAGATCGGCGCCGGCGTCGATGATGGGACCGACATTGTCCGGCGTCAGGCCGCCGATCGCCACCCGCGGCACGCCGAGTGCGGCGCTTTGCCGCAGCAGGTCGGTGTGGGCGCGGCTGCTGGTGACCTTGGTGGTGGTCGGGAAGAAGGCGCCGAAGGCCACATAGCTGGCGCCGGCCGCCACGGCCTTCTCGGCATTGGCCAGCTGGTCGTAGCAGGAGGCGCCGATGATGGCCTCGGCACCGAGCAGCGCGCGCGCGCTGGGGATGTCCCCGTCGGTGCCGCCCAGATGCACGCCGGCCGCGCCCACGGCCTTGGCCAGCACCGGATTGTCGTTGACGATCAGCGGCACGCCGTGGGCGGCGCACAGGCCTTGCAGGGCCGCCGCCTGTTCCTGCCGCAGGGCATCGCTGGCGGTCTTGTTGCGGTACTGCAGCCAGGTGGCACCCGCGGCCAGCAGCGGCGCGGTACGGGCCAGCAGGCGCGCGGTATCGGGCTCGTCCGGGGTGATCAGGTAGACGCCGCGGGGCGCCGGGGAAGCAGAAGTCATCGATGGCTACCGGTGCGTGGGCTGCAATGGGACAATGGCGGCCCGTGAATCCAGCCCCGATTATCCGATGAGCGACGCCAGCCCCACCACCCTGCGAACCTGGATGTGCGTGGTCTGCGGCTTCCTGTACAGCGAAGCGGAAGGCTTGCCGGAGGAGGGTATTGAGCCCGGGACGCGTTGGGAGGACATTCCCGAGACCTGGACCTGCCCGGACTGCGGGGTGACCAAGGCCGATTTCGAGATGGTCGAGGTCGACTGACCGGCGGGCCACCCGGCCCATCCTGTGGGTGCGGACCGTTGGGGTGGGTGTGGACCGTTGGTCCACACACCGACACCCTCAATGCAGCCGCGGCATCGGCCCGCCGAGGTCGATCAGCTTCTCGCGCAGCCACTGCGCATCGCTGGCCTCGGGATTGCGCTTCAGGTACTGCCCCAGGTCATGGCGGGCACCGGCCAGATACTCCAGTTGCAGGTACGCCAGGCCGCGGTCGCGCAGCGCGTCGTCCTGCTCGGGCGCCAGTTTCAGCAGGCGGTCGGCACTGCGTGCGGCACGATCCCATTCACCGGCTTCGGCGTAGACACCATGCAGGTTGCGCAGCATGCGCATCAGGATCGCGCGCGCCGGCGCCGGGTCGAGGATCTGCGCCAGCACCTGGTCATCGGGCATCTGTCCGCCCAGGTGTGACTTGGCGCGTTCGCGCAGTTCGTCCACGTCCAGTGGCCGGCCACCGTTGAACGGGTCCATCACCAGCACGCCGTCGTCCACCGGCAAGCGCACCAGGAAGTGGCCGGGGAAGGACACGCCATCCAACGGTATGCCGAGCCGGCGCGCGACTTCCATCTGCACCAGCGCCAACGAGATCGGATTGCCCAGGCGCCGCTCGAACACCTGGTTGAGGTAGCTGTTGCGCGGGTCGTAATACTCGTCGTGGTCGCCGCTGTAGCCCAGCTCGTCGAACAGGTGGCGGTTGATCGCCGCCATTTTCAGTGGGCTGTTGTCGATGCTCTCCACTTCCGAACGGAGGTGGTCGACATGGCTCTGGATCAGCGCGTCGTAGGTGGACGGCTGCAGATCGGGGTATTCATCGCGCGCGATCAGCAGCGCGGTCGGCAACAAGGGCAGCGCCTCGTCTTCGAGGTCGGCCAGTGCATCCCAGTCGGGGAGTGTGATCCGGTCCTGCATGACCACAGACTGGCGTCATTCGCAGGCGGTTTCAAGCGGTGCCGCGTGAAAAATCCAGGGGTCAGATCCCTTTCGCGTGCGAAAGGGATCTGACCCCTGCAGGGTTGCCGGCCAGCGGCCGGCACTACCGCGGGCAGAACCCTGTTACTCGATGCCTGGGCCGAACTTCAGCTCCGTGCCATCCTTCAGCTTGAGCTTCTCGGCCTGGCCGGCGTTGAGCTCCAGCACGTAACGTGCCGGGCCACCGCTGGGGTAGGGCGGGCACATGTTGCCGGCCGAGCACGGCGGCACATCACGCTGCTGGCTGACCAGCTTGCGCTGGCTGTCGAAGTACAGGATGTCCAGCGCGATCCTGGTGTTCTTCATCCAGTACGCCTGCATTTCCTCGCGGTCGTGGATGAACAGCATGCCGTGGTCGGCCGCCATCTGGTCGCGGAACATCAGACCGCGTGCGCGGGTTTCATCGTTGGTGGCCAGCTCGACCTGGTAGCGGGCGCCATCCAGTTCGACCCAGTGGCGGGCCGCGTCGGTGGCGCAGCCAGCCAGGGCCAGCAGCGGGAGCATCAGCAGCGAACGCAACAGCGACATCGTCAGGATCCTTCGAAAGGGTCAGAGCACGACCGGCGGCTCGCCGCCGACGATCACCACATCGGCGCGGCGGCGGGCGAACAGGCCGACGCAGACCACGCCCGGCAGCTGGTTGAGCTCGCGCTCCAGCTTTTCCGGATCGGTGATCTGCAGGTTGTGGATGTCCAGGATCTGGTTGCCGTTGTCGGTGACCACGCCTTCACGCCAGGTCGGCTGGCCGCCGGTCATGTCGCGGATCTGGCGGGCGACCAGGCTGCGCGCCATCGGGATCACTTCCACCGGCAGCGGGAACTTGCCCAGCACCGGGACCTGCTTGCTCGGGTCGACGATGCAGATGAAGCGCTCGCTGGCCTCGGCGATGATCTTCTCGCGGGTCAGCGCGGCGCCGCCGCCCTTGATCAGGCACTTGTTGGCATCGCACTCATCGGCGCCGTCCACGTACAGCGACAGGTTGCCGCTGTGGTTCAGCTCGATCACTTCGATGCCATGCTGCTTCAGGCGCGCGGTGCTCTGCTCGGAGCTGGACACAGCGCCCTTGATGCGGTGCTGGATGCGGGCCAGGGCATCGATGAAATAGGCCACGGTGGAACCGGTGCCGACACCGACGATCATGCCGTCTTCAACGTACTCGATGGCTTTCTCGGCGGCCAGGCGCTTGGCTTCGGACATGGGAGAACTCTCAGGCAGGGAATCAGGATTTCTTTTCCAGCGACAGCAGCAGCTTCCACTGCGCGGCGGTCACCGGGAACACCGACAGGCGGTTGCCCTTGGCAACCAGCGGGAAGCCCTCGCCGAGTTCTTCGGCGTGCAGCTTGATCTCGTCCAGCGCGATCACCTGCTTGAGCTTGCGGTCGAAGGCCACGTCCACCAGCATCCAGCGCGGGTTTTCGCGCGTGCTCTTGGGGTCGTGGTAGTCGGATTTCGGATCGAACTGGGTGTCGTCCGGGTAGGCCGTACTGGCCACGGTGGCCAGGCCGACGATGCCGGGTACCTTGGTATTGGAGTGGTAGAACAGGATGCCGTCGCCCACCTGCATGCCATCGCGCATGAAGTTGCGCGCCTGGTAGTTGCGCACCCCGTTCCAGGGTTCGACCTTGACCTTGGCCAGGTCATCGATGGAGAAGGCGTCCGGTTCGGACTTCATCAGCCAGTAGCGCTTGCGGGCGGTCATGCGTTCACGGGGGCAGCGGAGGGGAACAGGGTGCCGTCTTCGGTGCAGATCGCATCCACCGGCACGTCCCACGACGCCACCGGCAAGGACTCGACCTGCTGCACCGCGAACGCAGCACCGACCAGCCAGGGCGGCGCCGGCCGGTCGTGGCGGAAGGCGAAGCTGCGATCATACCAGCCGCCCCCCATGCCCAGCCGCCGGCACTGCGTGTCGAAACCCACCAGCGGGGCCACCACCAGCGCCATCTGTGCTGGTTCCAGGGTGTCTTCCAGCGCCACGTCCGGCTCGGGAATGCCGTAGCGGTTGCTGGTCAGCGGCTGCCCCGGCCGCCACGGCGCGAAGCGCAGCACGTCGCCGGCCAGCACCGGCAGGCAGTAGGTGAGGCCTTCGGGCAACTGCAACTGCCAGCGGTGCAGGGCGATCTCGCCATCCAGCGCCCAGTAGCCGGCCACGGCACCTTCGCGCGGGGCGAACGGCAGGGCGAGCAGGGCATCGGCAAGCGATTCGGCGGCGGCGATGCGCTCAGCGGCGGAAAGGTCGCGGCGGCGTTGCCGCAGGTCGCGGCGCAGGGCCTGGCGCGGGTCGGTCATGGCAGCGTGCGGCGGGGGAACAGCCGCCATTGTGCCGGAAAGAACAAGGGCGACGCCCGAAGACGCCGCCCTTGCTGGAATATTGCATTCTCCGCAATGTCGATGCATGCGAAACGACCTTGAACCCGGGGGCTCAAGTGGGAACGCTGGAGAACCATCGGGCTTCCCGCTGCAAGGCGGACCTGCACTCCCGGCGCTGTCGCGCTCCCGGTGTCGTTCTTAAGGGACAAGGCGAATGTTTGCACATGCCGTCGAGTACCGCAGAGAACGCGTGGCCATTATAGCCAGCACGCAGGATCTGGATAGGCCGTTCGTCGGCAACAGTCCGTGCCAATTCAGATATGCGAAAAGGGGACGGAGGGGATTAAGACGTTTCCGGCACGGATGGGGGCGAATGCGCCTTAATCCCCTCCGTCCCCTTTTTCTAGGGGGTGCCGTCGATGGCGCGGTCCAGGCGCCGGTTCAGATCGGCCAGCGTCTGCTGCAGCGCCACCGCCTGGCGGGCGTTCTCGTCGCGCAGCAGCTGCAGTTCGTGGGCCAGGTTCAACGCGGCCAGTACGGCAACGCGATCAACCGCGGCCATGCGGTTGCTGCCGCGGATCTCGCGCATGCGCGCATCCAGCAGGCGTGCGGCGGCCATCAGGCTGTCACGTTCATCGCCGCCGACGCCCACGGTGTATTCACGATCGAGGATGCGGACACTGACCGGTTCGGCGCTCATGTGTGCTGCTCCAGGGATTTGAGCCGGCTGATCATTGCTTCCACCCGCGAACGTGCCTGCTCATTCTTGGCCAGCAGCGTCGAGCGCTCGGCCACCAGCTGTTCCTGCTGGTGGCGCAGGCTGCGGTTCTCCTCGGCCAGGCGCTGGTTGCGTTCAAGCAACGCTTCCACGCGGGCGGCGAAGTCCTGCAGCTGGGCAAGGGGATCGGCGGGTTCCATGCGGGCACGATAGGCAAGCCGGGTAAGGGCGGTCAAGCGTTGTCGCAGCAAGGCTGGACGCCTGCGGAGAGGATGCCGTCGGGTTGCTACACTACGGGGTCTCACGGGCGCGCGCGTGCGCGCCCCGGGTTTCCTTTCCGAACGAGCCGCACGATGACCGAACTTCCCTCCGTCGACGACGTTACCCGCGCCAGCCAGGCGTTGGGCCTGGGCGCCACCGCTGCCGAGCTGCACGGCGCGCTGTGCGGCTGGCTGGCTGCCGGCGGTGCCCCCGGCAACGACTGGCCGGCGCGCGTGCTGGCCGACGACAACCTGCCGCCGGTGGCTGCCGACAGCGTGCTGGGGCAGCTGCTGCAGGCCACCATCAAGCAGCTGGAAGACCGCGACTTCGCCTTCGAGCTGCTGCTGACCGACGGCGACGATGTATCCGCGCAGGCCGATGCCATGTTCAGCTGGACCCGTTCCTTCCTGGGCGGCTTCGGCCTGGGCAGCGGCGGCCGCCGCCCGACCCTGTCCGAAGAGGGCGAGGAAGCGCTGACCGACATGGCCAGCCTGGCGCGTGCCTCCAGCGAGGATTTCGAGGCCGGTGGCGATGACGACGACGAAGCCCTGTCGGAGATCGAGGAATTCATCCGCGTGGCGGTGCTCCTGCTGCACGGCGACGTGGTGCTGGCCTCGCGCCATCGTCAGCGCCTGAACTGATGGACATCAAGCAGCGCACCGGCATTGCCGCCGGCGAGTACAAGCGTCGCCGCCGCCAGCTGATGGACATGGCCGGCGAGGACGCGATCCTGGTGCTGCCGGCCGCGGCCGAGAAGGTGCGCAGCCTCGATACCCATTATCCGTTCCGGCAGGATTCGGATTTCCAGTACCTGAGCGGCTTCCCGGAGCCGGAAGCAGTGCTGGTACTGATCCCGGGCCGACGCCACGGCGAGGCCATCCTGTTCTGCCGCGAGCGCGATGCCGAACGCGAAGCCTGGGACGGCAGCCGCGCCGGCCAGGAAGGCGCGGTGGCGCAGTACGGCATGGACGACGCCTACCCGATCGATGATCTGGACGACATCCTGCCGGGCCTGCTTGAAGGCCGTTCGCGCGTCTACTACCACTTCGGCCGGGATGCCGACTTCGACCTGAAGCTGATCGGCTGGGTCAACCGCGTGCGTTCGCAGGTGCGCCACGGTGCGCAGCCGCCGCACGAGTTCCTCGAACTGGGCCACCTGCTGCACGAGCAGCGCCTGTTCAAGTCCGGTGCCGAAGTGGCGTTGATGCACCACGCCGCGCAGATCAGCGTGCGTGCGCATCTGGCCGCGATGAAGGCAGCCAGGGCCGGCATCCACGAGTACGAACTGCAGGCGGAGCTGGAACGCGTGTTCCGCACCAACGACGCCGTGCCGGCCTATTGCAGCATCGTCGGTGCCGGCCGCAACGGCTGCATCCTGCATTACCGCGACAACAACGCGCGTTCGCGCGACGGCGAGCTGGTGCTGATCGACGCCGGTGCCGAGTACCGTGGCTACGCCAGTGACATCACCCGCACGTTCCCGGTGAATGGCCGCTTCAGCGCTGAGCAGCGTGCACTGCACGACCTGGTCGGCGATGCGCAGGCCGCTGCGTTGGCCCAGGCCAGGCCGGGCGTGCCGTACGAAGCCGGTCACCTCGCCGCAGTGCAGACCCTGACCGAGGGCCTGCTGCGGCTGGGCCTGCTGAAGGGCACGCTGGAAAAGAACCTGGCCGAAGGCCTGTACCAGCGCTTCTACCGGCACAAGACCGGGCACTGGATCGGCATGGACGTGCACGACGTGGGCGACTACCGCCTGGCCGGTGACTCGCGTCTGCTGGAGCCGGGCATGGCGTTCACCATCGAGCCGGGGTTGTACATCGGCGTGGATGACACGACGGTGGAACCGCGCTGGCGCGGTATCGGCATCCGTACCGAGGATGACGTGCTGATCACCGACGATGGCCATCGCGTGCTGACCGAAGGCCTGGCGCGCAGCGCCGACGAGATTGAAGCGGTGATGGCGGGGTAAGGGGTGTTCTGCAGGGCTTGCAGCCCTGCACCCGCTGCACGCCAGAGCAACAGCAACAGCAACAGCAACAGCAACAGCGGGCTATCCGTGGGATGGCGGGGCGGTGTAGCTGGCCAGGACACGCCGTAAACCCATCCATGGGGGCTCGATGGCGCCATCCATGGCGCCAACGGTCCTGCCCACCCACACCGCCCCACCCCCGACAGATTCCTGTGGCTGTTGGTGGGTGCCGACCGTTGGTCGGCACATCTGTCAGATATCGAATGAATCATCCACGCATGGCGTGGATCTACGGGCAATTGCGGCTGTTGGTAGGTGTCGACCTTGGTCGACACAGAGCGAGCGCAGCGAGCGACCCGCTTCTGCTTTTCTTTTTCTTTTCCGTGGTTGGACGCGCCCAGGAAACTGTCAGAGGTGGGGCGGGGTGGGTTCGCGGGGGTGTCCGCGGCATGGATGCCGCGGCCAAGCCCCCAGGGACGGGTTCACGGCGTCCCCCGCGAACCCACCCCGCCCCACCAAGCGCGGCTTTTGAATTCAGCGCCCAACCACGAGGGGCTCAGCCGTTCGCCGCAGCAAACGCCGGCCGCGTCAGGTTGTCCGCCTCGCCATCAGTGCACAGCACTTCGTCTTCGATGCGGATGCCACCATACGGACGGAAGAAATCCACGCGCTCCCAGTTGATCGCATCACCATGGCCGGCGTCCTTCACTTCGTTCAACAGCATGTCGATGAAGTACAGGCCTGGCTCGATGGTCACCACCATGCCCGGTTCCAGCACGCGGGTCAGGCGCAGGTAGGGATGGCCGGCCGGGCGCTCGATGCGGCCACCTTCGTCGCTGGCGGCGAAGCCGGCCACGTCGTGCACCTGCAGGCCGATCAGGTGGCCGATGCCGTGCGGGAAGAATGCGGCGCTGACGCCGGTCTCCAGCGCGGTCTGTGGCGACACCTTGATCACGCCGAAGTCCTTCAGCACGCCCATCAGCGAAAGATGTGCGTCCACGTGCAGCTGCTTGTAGTCGAAGCCCGGGCGCACCGCTGCGCACATCTGCTGCTGGGCCGCGTCGACGGCCGCAATCATCGCGGCGAATTCGTCGTGGCCCTGCGCGGCGTAGGTGCGGGTGATGTCGCTGGCGTAGCCGTGCGCACTGGCGCCGGCGTCGATCAGGAAGCTGCGCAGCGGCTGCGGTGCCTTGCCGCCCAGCTCGGTGTAATGCAGCACGGCGGCGTGTTCGTTCAACGCCACGATGTTGCCGTAGGGCAGCTCGTTGGCATCCTGGCCGACGGCCTGGCAGTACGCCATGTGGATGCTGAATTCGTCGGCACCGTTGCGGAACGCGGCCTCGGCGGCGCGGTGGCCGCGCACGCCCAGCACCTGGGCCTGGCGCATCAGTGCGATTTCATACGGTGTCTTGCTGCCGCGGTGCCATTCCAGGTAGTTCACCACCGGCGCTGGATTGTTCGGCATGTAGTTGCCCAGTGCGCTCTGCGGCTCGCCCAGGATCGCGCAGCGCGACGGGTCGGCCGGCAGCAGGGCCAGCGCCTCTTCGGGCTTGCGGATGATGTGGATGTCGAAGTGCTCCACCCACCAGCCACTGGGGGCGTCCGGTACCACGTGCCAGTAGTCGAAGGGCTGGTGGAAGATCACTGCCGGGCGCTTGCCCGGGGTGAACACGATCCAGCTGTTGGGCACGCGGGTCAGCGGCAGCCAGGCCTTGAACTGCGGGTTGACCGCATACGGGTAGTCGCGGTCGTCGAACACCTGGTAGTGCAGGGTGCCGCTGGGCACCACCAGATGGTCGAAGCCGCCGCGGGCCAGCGCCTGTTCGGCGCGTCGGCACAGCACGGCCAGGTGGTCGGAATACAGGGCGCCGGGGTCTTGCTGGATCATTGCGGTGGCTCGACACGGAAAACGGCCCTAGATTCTGCCGCATACCGCGAAAAACCGCTGTGCCGGAACCGGCACTCAGGCCGTCGAAACCGGTCCCTCGTCGCTGTCTTCGCCCACCCACTGCCGCAGCAGCTGCCGATGTTCGCGCGACAGGGTCAGGAAGCGGAAGCCGGTCCAGCTCTGGCCGGGAACGTGTGCGGGCTCGCTCCACAGCAGATGCACGCCTACGTCGATGGCCTGCTGGCGGCCATCACCCAATGGCAAGGGAAAGCGCAGCTGGTACAGCGCATCCTCGCGCAGCGGCATGCTGGCCAGCATCAGCATGCCAGTTTCGGAGACATTGCCGAGGCGCCCGACCACGCACTCGCGCATCTGGTCGGTAACCGGCACCAGGTCCGAGACCTGGCGGCGCGGCGCGCGGCGGGTGTCCTGCGGCGGTACGGCTTTCATGCGGGGGTCTCCTGTGCGCGAGCCGTGGCCAGTGCGCGCAGCGCACCGAGGCTGGCTTCCCAGGCACGGTCGACCAGCCGGCCGTTGTCTTCGGTGACCAGCTGCGCGCGCCCGGCACTGATCTGCCGTGCCAGCGCATCCAGGTCGGTATCGGTGATCTTCTGCCCGCGCGCATTGACGAACAACGCGTGGCCGGTCAGCAGGCTGTACCAGGACAGGCGCTGGCGGCGCATCGTGCCATCGCCCGTGTCGATGTCGAACCAACTGCCGAACGGCAGGCTGGACAGTTGTTGGTAGGCCGCTTCTTCGGCGCTGCTGCGCGGCGTGGCAGGTGCGGCGCCACTGTTCGTGCCGGCGTGCTCGCCCAGGCGCGCACGTGCCTTGAGGCGTGCGCTGAGCTCGGTACGCGAGGTGCTTTCATCCTCGCCGCCGGGCGTGGCCAGCCTGCGCGCGACAGCGGCGGCTTCCTCGGCGTGGTAGCCGACCTGCAGCAATGCGGCCTCCACGTCCGCTGCCAGTGCGGTATCGGTGCCGCCGGGGGCGTCGATGGCCTGCGCGGTGATGGCAGCGATGCGCTCGGTCTGTTGCAGGCGCTCCTGCCATTGCGGTGAATCGTCGCCATGGCGCAGGCGGGTGAGGGTCAGTGCATCGGCCCAGGCCTGGCGCAGCAGGGTCTGCACGAAACGCGGTGGGGACCGGGTGTCGCAGCACTGGTCGATCTGTGCAGTGGCCTGGCGACGGGCCAGTTCCAATCGTTCCTTGCCGCGCGCGGCTTCCACATGGCGGCGCTCGGCCAGTTCGGCACGATGGGCCGCCGCGCGCTGGTGCTGCTGCAAGTCTTCACTGGCGGCGGCAAAGGCTTCCGGCGCACGCGCATCCTGCCCCAGCAGGCCCTGCACGCTCTGCGCCATGCGCTGCAGCAGCTGGGGGTCGACATCCTCATCGCCCAGCCAGTTGGCGCCGACTTCGGCGATCTGATTGAGCAGCTCACGCGCGGGGTGTTCGTCGCGCACGAAGAAGCCCGGATCGGCCATGGCGGCGCGTGCCAAGGGTACCTGCAGGCGGGCCAGCAGCGCGGCCGGCACTGGATCGGGACGCTGCTGCTGTTGCACCTGCTGCATCAGCATGCGCAGCAGGTCGAGGTTGTCCCGGTCGTGACTGCCCAGCTGGGCCTGCGCACCATGCTCGCTGCGCAGCTGCGCGACAACGGCAGCCTGCAGGTCGGCCACACCGGTTGCCGCACTGGACTGGGCCTGCAGGCGCGCGAGGACCGCGTCCACTGCCGCGCTGGGCACCGCGCCGCTGTCCGCCGGGGCAGGGCTGCCGTGCCGCGCCTGCTGCAGCAGTTCATGCAGCGCACTGCCGGTGGAGGTGGTCACGCCCGGCGTGGCGGGGCCGGCTGCGCCGCCCTCGTGGAAGGCGTCCTGTACCAGGCTGGACCAGGAGCCGGCCGGTGCCGAACCGTTCCAGCCGGTCAGGGGGGCTGCGGTGCGCTTGGCCGGCTGCGTGGTGCGGCCGCCCCCCACCGACTGGGTGATGATCCGCCGCGTGCTCGACGAGCGTGCCAGGTAGGGGGTGTAGACCAGCCCCGGCAGTACACCGGACTGGGCCAGCAGGGCATTGGCACGGTCAAGGATATCGCCCAGCCGTTCCAGCACCTGCCGTTCGAAACTGCGATACAGCGCCAGCTGTACCTCGACGCTCAGCGCGTCCTGTTCGGCAATCCGGCGCACCATCGCGCACAGTGCCTGCGGTGCCAGTGGCAGGGTGTCGGCCTCGAAGGCCGGCGCCGCCGCCAGCACGCCCAGGCGTTGGCCCAGCAGGTTCAGTGTGTTGGTTGAACGCAGGGTTTCGCGCCGCACCATCTCGGTCAGCAGCAGGTCGCGATCCACTTCGTGCTCATCAACCAGCGACAGCCCGAGCATGCCTGGCAGCGCTGGCGGCCCAGCACTGGTACTGACACCGCTGACCGGTTCGCGCAACCGCGCGAGGGCGTCGGCCACGGCATCGAGCATGCGATCGGCGAAATGGCCGGCGAAGGCGTGCAGCTGTCCACGCTGGGCCATCAGCTCGGCCTGCTGCTGCGGATTGCGTGCGCGGTCGGCGTCGTGCAGCAGGGTCTGCTCCAGCGCCTCGACGGTCAGGATCAGGGGCGCCGCCAGCGTCTGCCGGCACAGGCCGATCAGCGCGCCCAGCAGCTCACGTACCCGCGGTGGCAGATCGCTGGCGGCCAGGCGGTTCTTGTCGGCAGGAGTGATGGAAAAGACAGCTGACATCGGCAGGCGGTACCCGGATTCCCGCGGATCGATCTGGTGAATCTACCGTGTCGGCCGATGTCGGCGCTACTTTAGGCTGAACGTGAATCGCATCCGCCGGGCCTGGCCCGACCGATGAACGGTAGTGCCGGCCGCTGGCCGGCAGATATGTCTTCACCGGATTGCCGGCCAGCGGCCGGAACGATCCTTTGCCAGGCGAGGATCAATCTTCCAGGAACAGGCTCACCACATCGTTGGTGAAGCGGCGGCCCAGCTCGGTCGGCTGCACATGCCCATCGGTCACGTCGAGCCAGCCGCGCTGCACGGCCTCGGCCAGGGGAGCGTCCAGCACGCTGCGCGGCAGCCCCGTGCGCGACTCGAAATCGCGCAGGCCGAAACCTTCGTGCAGGCGCAGCAGGTTGAGCATGTACTCGAACGGCAGGCGCTCCGGCGCGATCACATCGTCGCCGCCGAACGAGGCGGGCGTGCCGGCGCTGTCCAGGTAGGCCTGCGGATGCTTCAGCTTCCAGCGCCGCAGCACGTGTTCCTCGGCGCCCGAGCTGATCTTGCCGTGCGCGCCGGCACCGATGCCCAGGTAATCGCCGAAGCGCCAGTAGTTCAGATTGTGCGCGCTCTGCCGGCCGGGGCGCGCATAGGCGCTGACCTCGTACTGGCCGAAACCAGCCTGTGCCAGCAATGCCTGGCAGTGTTCCTGCATGTCCCAGGCGTTGTCTTCATCGGGAATGCCCTGCGGCGGCCGCGCGAAGAACACCGTGTTCGGTTCCAGGGTCAGCTGGTAGTGGGAGATGTGTGCCGGCTGCAGCGCGAACGCGCGTTCCAGGTCGGCCTCGGCACCGGCCAGGGTCTGTTCCGGCAGCGCGTACATCAGGTCGATGTTGAAGTTGTCGTAGCCCGCGTCCTGCGCCATCTTCACCGCGCGCTCGGCTTCGCCACTGTCGTGGATGCGGCCCAGGCGCTTGAGCATCGCATCGTCGAAACTCTGGATGCCGAAGCTGAGGCGGTTCACGCCGGCCGCGCGATAGCGGTCGAAGCGGCCATGTTCGGCGGTGCCCGGGTTGGTTTCCAGGGTGATTTCGGCATTGGGCGCGAAACGCAGGCGTGCGCTGGCCTGCTGCAGGAAGCGGTCGATTGCCTCCGGCGGGAACAGGCTGGGCGTGCCGCCACCGAAGAACACGCTGTGCACCACCCGGCCCCAGACCAGCGGCAGGTCCTGGTCGAGGTCGCGCAGCAGCGCATCGATATAAGCGTCGAACGGCAGCTCGCCCTTGGCCTGGTGCGAATTGAAATCGCAGTACGGGCATTTGCGCACGCACCACGGCAGGTGCACGTACAACGACAGCGGTGGCGGCACCAGCCGCGGCGGGTTGTCGTGGTCGGCGGAGCAGGCTTCGCCGGGCAGGTGGTTGCAGTGGTCGTGGGCGTGCGGCATGGGCTTCTTCGGTAGTGTCGGCCGCTGGCCGGCTTCCCTGGGGCGATCGGGTAGCGTCAGTACAGCGTCGCCAGCTGCTGCTTGAGCTGCTGCAGGGCAATGGCGCGGTGGCTGATGGCGTTCTTCAGTGCCGGCTCCATTTCCGCAGCGGTCAGGCCGTGGGTGGTGTCCAGGAATACCGGGTTGTAGCCGAAACCATTGGTGCCGCGCAGTTCGCGGATGATCTGGCCTTCCCAGCGGCCTTCGCAGATCAGCGGCTGCGGGTCGGTGGCGTGGCGCAGCAGCACGATCACCGCATAGAAGCGGGCGCTGCGCTGGCCATCGGGAATGTCGGCCATCGCGTCCAGCAGCTTGGCATTGTTGGCCGCAGCATTGGTCGGGTGGCCGGCATAGCGTGCGCTGTACAGGCCCGGCGCACCGCCGAGGGCATCGACGATCAGGCCCGAATCATCGGCCAGCGCCGGCAGGCCGGTCGCTTCGCAGGCCGCGCGCGCCTTCAGCAGCGCGTTCTCGACGAAGGTCAGGCCGGTCTCTTCCACATCGCCCAGGCCCAGTTCGGCGGCCGAGGTGATCTGCAGCGGCAGATCGGCAAGGATCTCCTGCATCTCCACCAGCTTGCCGGCGTTGTGGCTGGCCAGTACCAGTTTCTTCATTGACGGGGCTCCAGCAGGTCCCAGGTGTTGCCATACAGATCGCGGAACACCGCAACCGTTGCATAGGGTTCTTCGCGCGGCGCTTCCAGGAACTCGACGCCGGCGGCGACCATCGCCGCGTGGTCGCGGCGGAAGTCGTCGGTGTTGAGGAAGAAGCCGACGCGGCCGCCGGTCTGGTTGCCGATGCGGCTGCGCTGCTCCTCGTCGCTGGCGCGGGCCAGCAGCAGGGCGGCGGCGCTGCCGTCGGTCGGGCCGACCACCACCCAGCGCTTGTGGCCCTGGTCGATGTCCTCCAACAGTGCGAAGCCGAGCTTGCCGGTGTACCAGGCAATGGCTTCGTCATAGTCGGCCACCACCAGGGTGGTCAGGGCGATGCGGCGGTTCATGCCGACAGCGCCGCCTGCTGTGCGGCCAGCAGTTCGCCCACGCCCTTTTCGGCCAGGCCCAGCAGCGCATCCAGTTCATCGCGACGGAAGGCGTGGCCTTCGGCGGTGCCCTGCAGCTCGATGAAGCCGCCACCGTCGTTCATCACCACGTTCATGTCGGTGTCGCAGTCGCTGTCTTCGGCGTAGTCCAGGTCCAGCACCGGGGTGCCGCGGTACACGCCTACCGATACGGCGGCCACTGCGCCCAGGATCGGGTTGCGCTTGATGTCGCCACGCTTCATCAGCACGTTCACCGCATCGACCAGCGCCACGTAGGCGCCGGTGATGGCGGCGGTGCGGGTGCCACCGTCGGCCTGCAGCACGTCGCAGTCGAGGGTGATGGTGCGCTCGCCCAGCGCGTTGCGATCCACGCAGGCGCGCAGGCTGCGGCCGATCAGGCGCTGGATCTCCAGCGTGCGGCCACCCTGCTTGCCACGGGCCGCTTCACGGTCACTGCGGGTGTGGGTGGCGCGCGGCAGCATGCCGTATTCGGCGGTGACCCAGCCTTCGCCCTTGCCGCGCAGGAAGCCCGGCACGCGGTTCTCGACGCTGGCGGTGCACAGCACACGGGTTTCACCGAAGCACACCAGCACCGAACCTTCGGCGTGGCGGGTGAAGCCGCGTTGGATGACGACCGGGCGGAGCTGGTCGGGCTGGCGGCCGCTGGGGCGGGAATCGGACATGGTGCGGGTTCCGTAATGGCGAGGGAGTACGCCGCCACGCCCGCGGCCTTCACGGGGCGGGCAAGGGGGCTCTGGTGAGGGCGCTAGGGTACCATTCCCCCTTTGCACGCACCGGACACAATCCATGATTCGAAGCATGACTGCCTATGCCGGCGGCGAGCGGGTCACCCCGTGGGGCACGCTGGGCTGCGAGCTGCGCTCGGTCAACCACCGCTTCCTGGAGGTCGGCACCCGCCTGCCCGAGGAGCTGCGGGCGCTGGAACCGCAGCTGCGCGAGCGCATCGCCGCGCGCCTGAGCCGTGGCAAGCTGGATCTGGTGATGCGCCTGCGCGCGCCGGAAGCGGCGGCCAACCTGCAGGTGGACGAGGCCCTGCTGGCCCAGCTGGGCCGCCTGGCGCACCGCCTGACCTCCGATTTCCCCAACCTGCAGGTCAGCTTCACCGACCTGCTGCAGCTGCCGGGCGTGACCCGTGGCGAGGCCACCGACGCCGCCGCCCTGCAGGTCGAGGCGCTGGCGCTGCTGGACCAGGTGCTGGATGGCTTCGTCGAGGCCCGTGAGCGCGAAGGCGGCAAGTTGGCTGCGGCCATCAGCGAGCGTGTGGACGGCATCGAACGCATCGCCACCGAAGTCCGCACGCTGATTCCGGCCATTCGCGACGGCCAGCGCGCCAAGCTGGCCGCACGCCTGGCCGACCTGCCGCACCCGGTCGACCCCGGCCGCGCAGAGCAGGAACTTGTCCTGTGGCTGCAGAAGCTGGACGTGGATGAAGAGCTGGACCGCCTCGGCAGCCACATCGTCGAGATCCGCCGCGTGCTCAAGCAGCGCGAGCCGGTCGGTCGCCGCCTGGACTTCCTGCTGCAGGAGTTCAACCGCGAAGCCAACACGCTGGGGTCGAAGTCGGTGGACAGCCGCACGTCCAATGCCGCGGTGGAGCTGAAGGTGCTGATCGACCAGATCCGCGAACAGGTGCAGAACATCGAGTGATGTTCTGCGCAATCGCCTGGGAGGATCACAGTCCTTCCAGGTAGTCCGCAGCTATCGCGACGCAGTGGTCGAAGTCTGGCGTGTAGTCCAGCGTGTCGATGGCCTTGAACGCAATCTTCAATGTCGGATGGGGATTGCGGATCTGATCAAGAAACGTTGATCGATGGCGGACCAGTGCGTCTGCGGCGGCCGCCAGCGCGTCCGGCTCGCGTTCGATGACCAGCGCAAGATCGAACAGGTCTCGGGCCGTTGTTCTATGCCCGCGATGGAACATTTTCTTGGCGATGATTTCCGCCGACGTTTCCACGCGTATGCGCCGGCCATCGATCGTCCATTCCTCCCAGGCGTCATCGAGAAGATTGGGAGCTGCGACGAAATCCACCTCGCCTTCCTCGAACTGCAGCTTGACCCATGCGCTGGGATCTTCGCTGTAGTCGCCGGTAAGGCTCGCGGCCACATCGCTCAAGCGGGGAGTGACGAAGCCCAGGTACTGGGGGTTCGGCACGAAGATGTCGATGTCCTTGCTGAGCCGGTGCCGATGTCGAAACATCAGTACCGTTCCGCCACCCAACGTCCAGAACGGATCGGTGATGCCGCCGTGGCGCCGGATCTCCCCGATGAGGACAAGCGCCCGGGGTAGCAGCGCCTGCCAGGCGCCGGCCGGCAGTTCGCGGTTCACATCCACAGGTCCTTGCGGTGAGCAGAAAGTGTGTTGGCCATCTTCGCCACGTTGCGCCAGATGCGCCGTGGTGGCATCTGCGCGCCGATTGCAGCTTCCTCGACCGCCATCACCATCATGGCGGGAGGGGCTTCATCCAGCAGGTGCGCCATCTGCGCCGCGTAGGTGGCAGGAACTTCCCCGCTGACCAGTACGCGGGCCAGCTCGCCCGCAGTCAATTCGCTTGCGTAGCTCACGTTCGCGGTTCGCGCGGCCATTTTCAGGCCTTGCTTGCGCAGCCGGTTCTCGGTGGTGGGTGCCGGAACATCCAGACCGAGCACGGCCATCAGCTGTCCCACGCGATTGACGCCCAGATCACTAAGGGTGCCCCCTTCCAGGCCGACCACGGTCTGCCGGGAAAGGCCGCTGAGATGAGCCAGTTGGCCTTGCGACAGGCCAAGCTGCTCACGGCGGGTACGAACCGCCTTGCCGATGTCGATCAGGTTCATGGCTTTAGTGTCCAATATTTTGGACATGATTCAAGTGCCCGGAAGTGGCACGTTGGCAAACCTTCACGTCTCAAACCACGCTGACGCCCGGCGCTCCTTCGCTCAAACGCCCGACCATGGCTGCCTGGCCGAACCCCGCGTCGTGGAAGCAGGCCAGCACTGCATCCACCGCCTCCGGAGCGCACGACACCAGCAGTCCGCCGCTGGTCTGCGGATCGGTCAGCAGCGGCTGCCAGTGTGCCGGCAACCCATCGGCGAAGCGCACCTCGGTGCCATACGAGGCCCAGTTACGGTTGGAGGCGCCGGTCACGCAGCCACGCTGCAGCAGCTCCAGCGCCTGCGGCAGCAGCGGCACCTGTGCACTGTCCACCTCGGCAGCGACACCACTGGCGCGGCACACTTCCAGCAGGTGGCCGAGCAGGCCGAAGCCGGTGACGTCGGTCATGGCATGCACGCCGTCCAGGGCGGCCAGCGGCACGCCCACGGTGTTCAGGCGGGTGGTCGACGCGATCATCTGCTGGTAGCCGTCGGCGTCCAGCACTTCCTTCTTCAGTGCTGACGAATACACGCCCACGCCCAACGGCTTGCCCAGCACCAGCACGTCGCCGGCGCGGGCATCGGCATTGCGCTTGAGTCGTTGCGGGTCGAGCACGCCGATCGCGGCCAGGCCGTAGATGGGTTCCACCGAATCGATGCTGTGGCCACCAGCGACCACGATGCCGGCATCAGCGCAGGCGCGTTCGCCGCCCTGCAGGATGCCGCGGATCGTGTCCTGCGGCAGCGTATTGATCGGCATGCCGACGATGGCCAGTGCGAACAGCGGGCGCGCGCCCATCGCGTACAGGTCCGACAGCGCGTTGGTGGCCGCGATGCGGCCGAAGTCGAACGGGTCGTCGACGATGGGCATGAAGAAATCGGTGGTGGCGACGATTGCCTGGCGATCATCGAGGCGGTACACCGCGGCGTCGTCGCTGGTCTCGCGGCCAACCAGCAGTTCAGCTGGTGCCGGAAGTGCTGGAACACCACGCAGCAGTTCGCTCAGCACGCCCGGCGCGATCTTGCAGCCGCAGCCGCCGCCATGCGCGAGAGAGGTCAGTCGTTGCGGGGCATCGGCCGTTGAAGGGGCGGGGGACTGCGCGTGCGTGGCCATGCCGACATCTCCTGCGGGAACGCGAATGGCGGAAGGCAGCAGGAGTCGAACCTACCAGGGAACGATCGACGCCCCCTACTGGGTTTGAAGCCCAGCCGCATGCCCGGATGCGCATGCCTTCCGAAAGTACGGCGGTACCGGTGGGCTCAGTCGCGGGCTGCGTTCCACTGCAGGTCGCCGCGCGGCCGATGCTGGTCACCGACGCGTCGAGTGTAGCCAACGCGATTGAAGAACTCCAAGATCTGGATGCTGCGTTTGCGGCCCAGGCCGATGGCATCGCGGAACGTGGCCGCATCCACCGTGCCGCTGGCCTGTGACAGCTGCGCGACGATCGCGGCGAGTTCCGCAATGCGCGCGGGTGCGTAGAACAGGTCCGGCACCACCTGGAACAGCTCGCCACGTGCGGTGGCGCGGCGCAGGACGGCGCGGACTTCGTCTTCGGCCAGGCCGATCTCGGCAGCAAGGGTGCGCACCCACGGCGGATCGAAGCCACCGGCGTGCAGTTGCGGCAGCACGCGTTCCAGCAGCAGACGCTCGCGTTCCGGTGGCGCATGGTCATGCCCGGGCAGGCGCCACCAGGCACCCACGCGTTGCACGCTGCCGTCGTCCAGCAGGTCCTGCAGCAGCGCATTCCAGAGGCTCGCTGCAAGCGCGGGCAGGGTGCTGCGCTGCAGGCGGCCGCTGTCGACACCGGGTTCGTCCGGGCGTCGCTCATGCCAGCCACACAGCGAGGTGATCACCTGCTCGCGCAGTGCCTGCCAGTGCGAGGCGAGGATGACCACCGTGTCTTCGCGGGTGACGATGCGCTGTGCGCCTGCAGGCAGAATGATCTGGTCGGCGGCGCGCCGGCAGTAGCGTTGCAGCGCGGCCATGGCAATGCCGAAGGGCGCCTGCTGCAACAGTGGGCCGATTCCCGCACCCGCGGCCAGTTGCTCCAGTGCTCCCAGCCACGTGAGCCGTGCAGGACTGCGCCGGCGCCGCTGTGGCGGGTCCGGATCGAGCACGATGCCACCGCCCAGCGTGTGGGTCGCCGCTGAATCACGGGCGATGAAGGGATCACCGCACATCGCACAGACGGGTGCTTCGAACACCAGTTGCACCAACTGCCCATTGCCGTGATCGTCGTCCTCCAGCAGCACCACATGGGCCTGCCGGTGCATCGTGCCCCAGTGGATGTGCAGCGGCGTCCAGTCGCGCAATGGCGCGGCCAACGGGGAAAGCCGCAGCCGCACATCAACGCGGGTGGTGGCCAGCAGTGCGCGCGCGTCGGCGATCCAGTCACCGCGGCGGATGTCATCACGGGCGATGGCCGCCAGGTTCAGCGCGCAGCGCTGCCCGGCCATCGCGTGGTCACTAGCCTGGTTCTGCGCGTGGATGCTGCGTATGCGCACTTCAGTGGCGGCCGGCATCAGCTGCAGATGCTCACCCACCGAGGCGATGCCGCCGTGCACTGCGCCGGTCACCAGCGTTCCGTGGCCGGCCAGCGAGAACACGCGGTCCACCGGCATACGGAACAGCTCGCTGCGCAGTTCGGCCTGGCGCGTGCTGGCGTCGTCCGCCGCCCACGCGTGCAGCTGGGTACGCAGCGCGTTGATGCCAGCATCGTCGGGTGCGGTGCTGTTGCAGGTGAACACAGGGGAATCCTGCAGTGGCGTGCCGGCCAGCAGGGCAGCGACCTCGATCTCGACCCGGGCCAGGCGCGCCGCATCCACACGGTCGATCTTGGTCAGCGCCACCGCACCCCGGTTCACGCCCAGCAGCTGCAGGATGGCCAGATGCTCGCGGGTCTGTGGCATCACGCCGTCGTCGGCAGCGATGACCAGCACGGCGACGTCGATACCCGTGGCGCCGGCCACCATCGTGTGCACGAAGCGCTCATGGCCCGGCACGTCGACGAAACCCAGCGTCGCGACAGGACCTGTGCCGTCCCTGCGTTCCACAGGAACATAGGCATAGCCCAGCTCGATGGAAATACCACGCGTACGCTCTTCCTGCAGGCGATCGGTTTCGATGCCGGTCAGTGCCCGCACCAGGCTGGTCTTGCCATGGTCGATATGCCCGGCGGTGCCGACGATCATGCCTGCAGCGTGCTCCACTGGGCGAGGAAGTCGGCTTCGTCGGCGGGTTCCAGGCAGCGCAGGTCCAGCCACAGCGCGTCATCGGCAATGCGGCCCAGCACGGGTCGCGCCAGCTGACGCAGGCGCTTGGCCAGGCGATCCAGTCCGCCACGGCGCGCGCTGGTAATGCGCAGTCCGGCGCTGGCCAGCTGCGCCTGTGGCTGCGCGCCGCTGCCGATCTGGCTGTGCATCGAAGCAGGCTCGAGGCTGTAGTTCGCCGCCAGCGAGGCACGCATCGGCTGCAGCAGGCGCTGGGCCTGCGCATCAATGTCATCCTGCGTGCGCGAGAGCGTGCGCAGTGTCGGCAGCCGCTGTGCCAGCAGCTCGGGTTCGCGGTACAGGGCCAGCACCGCTTCCAGTGCGGCCAGGCCCATCTTGTCCATGCGCAGTGCCCGCTTCAGCGGGTTGCGGTTGATCCGCGCGATCAGGTCGGCGCGGCCGGCGATGATGCCGGCCTGCGGACCACCCAGCAGCTTGTCGCCGCTGAACGAAACCAGATCGGCGCC
This sequence comes from Stenotrophomonas maltophilia, assembly GCF_900186865.1. Taxonomy (NCBI): domain Bacteria; kingdom Pseudomonadati; phylum Pseudomonadota; class Gammaproteobacteria; order Lysobacterales; family Lysobacteraceae; genus Stenotrophomonas; species Stenotrophomonas maltophilia. The sequence goes on along the minus strand of NZ_LT906480.1, from coordinate 4,049,630 downwards.
GGCCGTCAGCGTTTCCTGCACGGTGGGTTCGTGCGGCAGGCCGAACGTGGCCAGATCGCACAGGCTGCCACTGCCCAGGTCCACCACCAGCGGCAGGCCATGTTCGTGCGCGATCGCGGCCATCGCCGCGGTGTCGACCTTGGCAGTGAATCCGCTGATCGCGTAGTTGCTGGCGTGCACCTCCATCAGCAGCGCTGTGCGCGCGCCGATGGCGTTGGTGAAGTCGGCCGGATGGGTGCGGTTGGTGGTACCTACTTCCAGCAGCCGCGCGCCGGCGCTGCGCATCACGTCGGGAATGCGGAAGGCGCCACCGATCTCCACCAGCTCGCCGCGCGACACCACCACGTCGCGGCGGTTGGCCAGGCTGTTGAGCAGCAGCAGGACCGCCGCCGCATTGTTGTTGACCACAGTGGCGGCTTCGGCACCGGTCAGCTCGCAGATCAGTGCCTGTACCCGCGCATCGCGGTCGCCGCGACGGCCACGGATGACGTCGAACTCCAGATCGACCGGCGCGGTCATCGCGCGGGTGACTGCCTGCACCGCGGCCTCGGGCAGCAATGCGCGACCCAGGTTGGTATGCAGTACGGTGCCGGTCAGGTTGAACATCGGTTGCAGGTCCAGCCGTGCATCGGCTGCCAGTGCGGCCTCGACCGCTGCCACCAGCGCCGGGCCGTCGACCGCTTCCTGCAGCTGCGCGGTCGACAACTGGCTGGCGCTTACACGCTCACGCAGCACCTGCAGGTGCGAACGCAGCAGCTGGGTGATACGGCTTCGACCGTGGCCTTCGATCAGTGGCGCCAGTGCAGGCAGGCGCAGCACCCGGTCCAGCGAGGGCAGGGCAGCGGCCGATGCCGGGGCGGGGGGCATGGCTGTCATCGCCTCAATCGCCGTCGGATTGCCACAGCAGAGGATTCTGGCTGGCACGCGCATAGCCTTCCTCGGCCAGCAGCAGATCCAGCGCCAGCGTGCCGAGGTCATCGGCCACCGGCTCCAGTGACGGGTCCTTTTCCAGATACAGGATCTTGCGGTAGCTGTGGCAGTGGTCGCAGGTCTCGGCACGCACCGCGCTCTCGCGCACCGCCTCGCCGCTGTCGCCGTCCACATCGGCCAGGGCGCGATAGGCGATGTCCTTGCCGGCGGCACCACACTGGCTGCACTGCACGCGCACGTAGTGCCACTGGCAGGCGCACAGCGAGCACGACAGGTAACGGTAGGACGCATAGGGTGGGCGTGCCTGCACCACGCTGGTCACCGGCAACGTGCCGCACAGCGGGCACAGCCCTGGCGCATCAGCCAGCGGCTTCAGGTCGGTAGGGCGGAAGCTGGCTGCGAGCACCGCCCAGTAAACCTGCAGTGCGTTCATCACCAGCAGCGCAGCGACCGCATCCACCGACGGCGCGTCATCGCGCTCCAGCACCGCGTGCGCCTGCGCATCCAGCCAGGCGTCGTCGGCCGCGGCGACGCGTTGCAGCTCCTGCCGGGTTTCCAGCGGCAGCCCCGTTTCGTCGGCACAGTGCTGGCACAGCATGCGCAGCCAGTCGCGCCAGCATCCATCCAGCTGAAGCGTGTTGGCCGGCCGCAACGGCATGCCGGCACCGGCCGCCGCACTCGACTGCTGCGCGCGCGCCTGCGACTGCAGCGCCTCGCGCTGCTGCGGTGTCAGTTCATCCAGCAGCGCCTGCTGTGCATCGGCCAACGCCGCCAGCAGCTGCAGGTAGCCGCCGATGGCACTGTGCGCGGCCAGGCTGCGCAGGCGCGTCGCGCGCTCAGCGAACAGTGACTCGATATCGGGCAGGATGATGCGCGGCACATCGCGCGAGGCGAGCGTCTCGATCTCACCGGGTTCAAGGATGCGTTGCGCCATGCAGGGCGAGCCAGAAGAACCAGCCTCCATCCTCGCCGTTGTCGGCGCTCGCGTCCAGCGGATTCAAACAACGCAGTCGAGCAAAGCAGTCGAGCACGGCTCGACTCTACAAAAACCGGTTTCGGTCGTTGCCATGTTCATCGTGTCGACCAAGGTCGACACCCACCAACAGCAACGCGGAACGCCGTCCCGACAGATCGCAGGAAACTGTCGAAGGCGGGGTGGGTCCGGTTGCGGGGGTGTCCGCGGCATGGATGCCGCGGCCAAGCCCCCATGGACGGGTTTACGGCGTCCCCCGCAACCGGACCCACCCCGCAATCCCACGGATAGCCGCTGTTGCTGTTGCCTTGGCTTGAAGCGGGTGCAGGGCCGCAGGCCCTGCCGCTAACCCTCTTCCCGACGTCCGCGCAGGATGTCCCTGAACCACTGCCGGTGATGCTTGTACGCCCACCCATAGGTCACCTTGCCCTGGGTCATCGCCCGCACCGAGCCCTTGATCCAGATCGCCGCATAGATGTGCACCACGATCGCGCACACCAGCACCCAGCCGAACAGCGCATGGGCCAGCACCGAGAAGCGGATCACCCCGATCGGGAAGAAGTGGCTGAAGTACTGCCGCCAGATCACGAAGCCGGTCAGCAGCAGCGCCGACAGGCAGCCGATGATGGCCCAGAACAGCAGCTTCTGGCCGGCATTGAAACGGCCCACCGGCGGCAGCTTCTCATCCTCGTTGCGCAGTACATCGCGCATGCCGCGCATCCATGCGCGATCGTCGGCGGTCGGCAGATTGTCGCGCCACATGCGGAACGCCAGCAGCGCAAAGCCCACCACCATGGCCAGCCCGATGAACGGATGCAGGATGCGCGTCCAGGGGCCGCCACCGAACAGCTGGGTCAACGGGAACAGGGCAGGGTGGAACAGCGCCAGCCCGGACAGCGCGGTCAACACGAAGCAGATCGCCACGATCCAGTGGTTGATGCGGGTCGGTGCGCGGTAGCGGATGATCTGGCGCGGGTGCGGGGCGTACTTCATGGCCGCTGCTCCTCTTCGATCTTCTTCGCCTCGTGCTCGGCTTCCTCTTCTTCCTCGTCATTGACCGTGTTGCGGCCGATGCCGATGTAATGCAGGAAGCCGGCGAAGGCGGTGGCGGCGATCGCCAGCACGCCCAGCGGCTTGGCCACGCCCTTCCACACCTCCACCATCGGGCTGATGCGCGGGTTCTTGGGCAGGTCGGCATACAGCTCCGGCTTGTCCACGTGCTGCAGCACGTACATCACGTGGGTGCCGCCGACGCCCTGCGGGTCGTACAGGCCGGCGTTCTCGTAGCCGCGCGATTTCAGGTCTTCCACGCGTCCGGCCGCGTGCTCGGTCATCGCCTGCTTGCTGCCGAAGGTAATCGCGCCGGTCGGGCAGGTCTTCACGCAGGCCGGTTCCTGGCCCACCGCCACCCGGTCCGAACACAGCGTGCACTTGTAGGCCTTGTGGTCCTTCTTGGAGATGCGCGGCACGTCGAACGGACAACCGGTCACGCAGTAGCCGCAGCCGATGCAGTTCTCTTCCTGGAAGTCGACGATGCCGTTGGCGTACTGGATGATGGCACCGGGCGACGGGCAGGCCTTCAGGCAGCCCGGATCGCTGCAGTGCATGCAGCCTTCCTTGCGGATCAGCCACTCCAGCTTGCCCGTCTCGTCCTCGTACTCGCGGAACTTCATCACCGTCCACGACTGGTCGCTCAGGTCGGGCGGGTTGTCATAGCTGCCAACGCAGCTGCCCACTTCGTCGCGCAGGTCATTCCACTCCATGCAGGCGACCTGGCAGGCCTTGCAGCCGATGCACTTGCTCACATCGATCAGCTTGGCGACCTGGCCGGTGTGCGCACCACGCGCCTCCGGCGAGGGCGTGGTGGTGGCCGAGCGGCGGATGATGTCCAGGGATTGCAGTGACATGGCGTGTCTCCTACACCTTCTCGACCTTGACCAGGATGCACTTCGATTCGGGCGTCTGCGAGTTGCCGTCACCGATGGCGTTGGTCAGCGTATTGGCGATGTATCCAGGCTTGGCCGCACCGAGGAAACCCCAGTGGATCGGCACGCCCACCTGGTGCACGGTCCGGCCATCGATCTGCAGGGCCTTGATGCGCTTGGTCACCATGGCGACCGCTTCGATGTGGCCGCGCTTGGAGCTGACCCGCACGCGGCTGCCGTTGTTGATGCCCAGCTCGTCGGCCAACGCCGCGCCGATCTCGACGAACTGCTCGGGCTGGATGATGGCGTTCAACTTGCCGTGCTTGGTCCAGAAGTGGAAATGCTCGGTCAGGCGGTAGGTGGTGGCCACATGCGGGAACTCGTCCGGCGAACCGATCTGTGCGCGATCGCTGGCGAATACGCGGGCGGCCGGGTTGTTCAGGGTCAGTGCCTGGCCGGGGCTGAGCGGGTTGCTGCGCAGCGGTGTATCGAACGGTTCGTAGTGCTCCGGGAACGGGCCTTCGGCCATGCCGGCCTTGGCGAAGAAGCGGGCGATGCCCTCCGGGTTCATGATGAACGGGCCCATTCCGCCGGCGGGATCTTCGTCGGCCTTGAAGTCGGGCACGTCCACGCTGCCCCAGTTTTTCCCGTTCCACGCCAGCAGCGTGCGCCGCGGATCAAACGGCTTTCCGGCGACGTCGCACGAGGCGCGGTTGTACATCACGCGACGATTGGCCGGCCACGCCCAGGCCCAGCCCAGCGTGTTGCCGATGCCAGTGGGGTCGCTGTTGTCACGCCGCGCCATCATGTTGCCGGTCGGGCCCCAGGCACCGATGTAGATCCAGCAGCCGGAGGCGGTGCTGCCGTCGTCGCGCAGGTCGCCGAATGCGGCCAACTGCTCGCCGGCCTTGCGCACCAGCTTGGTTGGGTCCTTCGGATCGAACACGTCGGTCAGCGCCTTGCCGTTGTATTCCATCGCCAGTTCTTCGGGCGTGGGTACCTCAGGGTTGGCGTAGTTCCAGGCCAGGTCGCGCACCGGCTCCCACCACGCCCCGCCGTCCTTCTCGTACATCGCTTTGATGCGATGGAACAGCTCGGACATGATCTCGATGTCGCTGCGCGCTTCTCCCGGTGGGTTGGCACCCTTCCAGTGCCACTGCAGCCAGCGCGAGGAATTCACCACCGCGCCGTTCTCCTCGGCGAAGGAGGTGGTCGGCAGGCGGAATACTTCGGTCTGGATCGTGCTCGGGTCGACGTCGTTCAACGCACCGTGGTTCTGCCAGAAGGCGATGGTCTCGGTTTCCAGCGGGTCCATGCTGACCATGAACTTCAGCTTGGAGAACGCGCTGATCAGCTTGCCCTTGTTCGGCGCCGAGGCCAGCGGATTGAAGCCCTGGCAGATGTAGCCGTGGATCTTGCCTTCGTTCATCAGCTCGTACGCCTGCAGCATGTCGTACGGCTTGTCGAGCTTGGGCAGGTAATCGAAACACCAGTTGTTGTCGGCGGTGGCGGCGTCGCCCCACCACGATTTCATCAGGCTGACGTGGAACTTCGGGTAGTTCTGCCAGAACGACATCTGGTTGGCGCGCAGCGGCTTCTGCGTGCGCTTGGCGATGTAGGCCTCGTAGTCCTGCTCGTCCTGTTTCGGCAGGGTCAGGTAGCCGGGCAGCAGGTCGGACATCAGGCCGATGTCGGTCAGGCCCTGGATGTTGGAATGCCCGCGCAAGGCGTTCATGCCACCACCGGCCACGCCGATGTTGCCCAGCAGCAGCTGCACCATGGTGCCGGCACGCACGTTCTGCGCGCCGATCGAGTGCTGCGTCCAGCCCAGCGCGTACAGGATGGTCATCGCCTTGTCCTTGCCGGCGGTGGACGCGATCATGTCCCAGATCTGGCGGATGCTGTCGGCCGGCGTGCCGCAGATGCGTTCGACCATCTCCACCGTGTAGCGCGCATAGTGCTGCTTGAGCAGGTTGTAGACGCAGCGCGGGTCCTTCAGCGTCGGGTCGCTGCGCACGAAGCCATCGTCACCGTAGGCGTAGTCCCAGCTGGAGCGGTCGTAGCTGCGCTTCTCTTCGTTGTAGCCCGAATACAGGCCGTCCTTGAAGGCGAACTCGTCCTTCACCAGGAACGACATGTCGGTGTAGTTCAGCACGTACTCGTGCTGGATGCGGTCCTCGGTCAGCAGGTAGTTGATCAGGCCCCCCAGGAACACGATGTCGGTACCGGTGCGGATCGGCGCGTACACGTCGGCCACCGCGGCCGAGCGGTTGAAGCGCGGATCGACCACGATCAGGCGTGCCTTGTTGTGTGCCTTGGCCTCGGTCACCCATTTGAACCCGCACGGGTGCGCCTCGGCGGCATTGCCACCCATGATCAGGATCAGGTCGGCATTCTTGATGTCGACCCAGTGATTCGTCATCGCACCACGGCCTAGCGTCGGGGCAAGACCTGCCACCGTCGGGCCGTGTCAGACACGTGCCTGGTTGTCGAATGCCAACATGCCAAGGGAGCGCACGACCTTGTGGGTCAGCACCGCGGTTTCATTGCTGGTGGCCGAGGCCGCCAGCATGCCGGTGGTCAGCCAGCGGTTGACCGTCTGCCCGGCCTCGTTCTTCTGCACGAAGTTGGCATCGCGGTCTTCCTTCATCAGCCGCGCGATGCGGTCCAGCGCATCGTCCCAGCTCAGCCGCTTCCACTCGTTCGAGCCCGGCGCGCGGTACTCGGGGTAGAGCAGGCGCGACTTGCTGTGGATGATGTCGGCCAGGCCGGCGCCCTTCGGGCACAGCGTGCCGCGGTTCACCGGATGGTCCGGGTCGCCTTCGATATGGAAGATGCTCGGCTCGGCGTTCTTGGCACCATCGCCGAGGCTGTACATCAGGATGCCGCAGGCCACCGAACAGTAGGTACAGGTGTTGCGGGTCTCGGTCGCGCGGGTCAGCTTGTACTGCCTGACCTCCGCGAGCGCGATGCCGGGCGCGAAGCCCATCAATGCCAGGCTGGAGCCGACCAGGGTTGTCCCGGTCACTTTCAGGAACTGGCGGCGGCTCATCGATGGCATGCCGTTCTCCTGGGATGGCGGGGAGGCGCAGGCCTCCGGGCTGTCGTTGGGTACGGCCCGGTTATAGCACAGGCCCCCGTACGCCCATGTGGCACAAGGCCCGGCGCCCGCCAGACGGGCGCGCAACGGGGCCGCTCTGGTAAAGTTGCGTGCCCGCCCCCGGGGAAAGCGTCTGCCGGGCCTGGTTCCAGGATGTTCCGCGCAGCCCCCGCCGTCCTGGCGCGATCCTCCGCGCCGGATCTGGAACACCGAGGAAAAATTTTGCGAAATCAACCCGTTGGATCCCCCGCATGAGCGCCCCGTCGAAGCCGTCGGACGCCGTTGCGCGCGGCACGCTGTACATCGTTGCCGCCCCGTCCGGTGCCGGCAAGAGCAGCATCGTCAATGCCACCCTGGCGCGTGACCCGCAGATCGCCCTCTCGATCTCCTTCACCTCGCGCGCGATGCGCCCGGGTGAAGTGAACGGCCGGCACTACCATTTCGTCTCTGCGGAGAGGTTCGAGGAAATGATCGCCGCCGGCGACTTCTTCGAGCATGCCTGGGTGCACGGCGACTGGAAGGGCACCGCCCGGCAGTCGGTGGAGCCGCAGCTGGCCGCCGGCCAGGACGTGCTGCTGGAAATCGACTGGCAGGGCGCGCAGCAGGTGCGCCAGCTGGTGCCGGGCACGGTCACCGTGTTCATCCTGCCGCCGTCCAAGCAGGCCCTGCAGGACCGCATGCGCAAGCGCGGCCAGGACAGCGAGGCGGTCATCGCCCAGCGCCTGGGCGCGGCACGCGATGAAATGCTGCACTTCAACGAGTTCGACTACGTCATCGTCAACGAGGTGTTCGACACCGCCGTGGACGAGCTGTGCGCCATCTTCACCGCCAGCCGCCTGCGCCGGGAGGCCCAGAAGGTCCGCCACGCCGGCCTCATCCAGGCCCTGCTGACCCCCGATCCGGGTGCAACTGACTGATTCCAAAAGAATCGGGTGGGGGTTGGCTTGATTTTGTCCAGCCCCTGCCAGTACACTCCGTCCCCTTTCCCTCATTCGACTGAGCGGCCGACCGGTCGCCGGGAGCCCGTATGGCCCGCATCACCGTAGAAGATTGCCTGGAAGTCGTTAACAACCGTTTCGAACTGGTCATGATGGCTTCCAAGCGTGCCCGCCAGCTCGCCAACGGCGTGCAGGCCACGCTGGACAACAGCGAGACCGAGGACAAGCCGACCGTGCTGGCGCTGCGCGAAATCGCCGCCCGCAAGATCGACAACGCGCTGATCGACGAAGTCGAGAAGGCCGAGCGTGAGCGCGCCGAGCGCGAAGCGCTGGAGTGGGCTGCCGCCGAAGTGGTCGCCGACGAAGACATGTCCAAGAACGACGATTGATCGCATCGATCAACGTTATTGCTGGATCGCCGAACAGCCCGCCCCGTGCGGGCTGTTTCGCATTCAGGATTTGCCGTAAACGTCGCGCTGGAATAGGCTTCGGGCATGAACCCAGGCCCCACTGCCAAGGTCGCCGCAGCCCCCGCTGCCGCCGTACCCGACTACGTCCTCCAGCTTGAACGCGCCGCCCATTACCTGCCGCCGGAACAGCTGCCGCTGCTGCGCCGTGCCTGGGAAGTCGGTGCCTCCGCGCACGCTGGGCAGACGCGCAAGTCGGGCGAGCCCTATATCACCCATCCGGTGGCCGTGGCCCAGGTGCTGGCCGAGCTCGGCCTGGACGTGGAAGCGCTGATCGCCGCGATCCTGCACGACACCATCGAAGACACCCCACTCACCCGCGAGGCGCTGGCTGCCGAGTTCGGCGAAGCCGTGGCCGAACTGGTCGACGGCGTGACCAAGCTGGACAAGCTGAAGTTCCGCGACCGCCAGGAAGCGGCCGCCGAGAGCTTCCGCAAGATGCTGCTGGCGATGTCGCGCGACCTGCGCGTGATCATGATCAAGCTGGCCGACCGCCTGCACAACATGCGCACGCTGGGCGCGCAGAGCCGCGAAGCGCGCGGCCGCATCGCCCGCGAGACGCTGGAGATCTACGCGCCCATCGCCCAGCGCCTGGGCATGAGCCTGGTCAAGAGCGAGCTGCAGAACCTCGGCTTCAAGGCGCTCTACCCGTGGCGCCACGCCATCATTGAAAAACACATCCGCAGCCAGCCGGTGGTGCGCCGCGAGGCGATGGCGCAGGTGGAAGTGCAGCTGTCGCAGCGCCTGGCCAAGGAGGGGATCGAGCATCGGCTGATCAGCCGCATCAAGACCCCGTGGAGCATCTACAACAAGATGCGCGACGAGAACAAATCCTTCGACCAGGTGATGGACGTGTTCGGCTTCCGCCTGGTCGTGCGCAGCGTGCCCAGCTGTTACCACGCGCTGGGTTCGGTGCATGCCACCTTCAAACCGCTGGATGGCCGCTTCCGCGACTTCATCGCCATTCCCAAGGCCAACGGCTACCAGTCGCTGCACACCGTGCTGTTCGGGCCGTATGGCTCGCCGATCGAAGTGCAGATCCGTACCGAGGAAATGGACCTGATCGCCGAGCGCGGCGTGGCCGCGCACTGGACCTACAAGTTTGGTGGCGATTCGCCCAACAGCGCGCAGAGCCGTGCCCACGCCTGGATCGTCGAGCTGATCGACTCGCAGCGCGCTGCCGGCTCCTCGCTGGAGTTCCTCGACAACGTCAAGGTCGACCTGTTCCCGGACGAGGTCTACCTGTTCACGCCGAAGGGCAAGATCCTGGCCCTGCCGCGCAATTCCACCGCGCTCGATTTCGCCTACGCCGTGCATACCGATGTCGGCAACATGGCGGTGGCCTCGCGCGTGGACAAGAAACTGGTGCCACTGCGCACCAAGCTGGTGTCGGGGCAGTCGGTGGAGATCATCACCGCACGCTCGGCCACGCCGAAACCGCAGTGGCTGGAATTCGTGGTCACCAGCAAGGCGCGCACTGCCATCCGCCACCAGCTCAAGCAGCTGGAACACGAAGATGCCGTGCAGCTGGGCCACCGCATGCTCGACCGTGCGCTGGAGGCGATGGATTCATCGCTGGAACGGCTGCCGAAGGGGCGCCTGGATGCGTTCCTGGCCGAGCATCGTTTCCCGCGCCTGGAGGCGCTGCTGGCCGAGGTCGCGCTGGGCAACTGGATGCCGACCCAGGCCGCGCAGGCGCTGATGGCCTACGCCGAACTGCGTGGCGGCCCGCATTCGCGCCACCATTCGCAGGAAAAGATCCTGATCAACGGCAGCGAGCGCGGCGTGGTCACCTTCGCCGGCTGCTGCCAGCCGATTCCCGGTGACGAGATCATGGGCTACCACACCGCCGGCAAGGGCATCGTGGTGCACCGCATGGACTGCCCGAACCTGGCCGAGCTGCGCAAGTCGCCCGAGCGCTGGGTGCCGATCGGCTGGGACACTACCGTTTCCGGCGACTACGACACTTCGCTGGTGGTGGAAGTGGAGAACGGCACCGGCGTGCTGGCGCAGCTGGCCGCCGCCATCGCCCAGAGCCATTCCAACATCGAGCGCGTGGACTACCTGGACCGCGACTTCAACGCCGCCGTGCTGGCGTTCAACATCCAGGTACGCGACCGCAACCACCTGGCCGAAGTGATGCGCCGCCTGCGCCGCCTGTCGGTCGTGCAGTCGGTACGCCGCCAGTAGGTCCTGCGCGGACCCGGTAGTGCCGGCCGCTGGCCGGCAACTTCGCGGTGCTTCCGATGTTCATGAGGTTGCCGGCCAGCGGCCGGCACTACCGGAGCGGTGCGGTAGATCCACGCCATGCGTGGATGCACCCCCACCCGGTACAATCACCGCTCTGTTTTCCCCCAAGCACCGGAGCGACCCATGTCCCGCCAGATCATCAACACCGAAAAGGCCCCCGCCGCCATCGGCCCGTACTCGCAGGCCGTGCGCGCCGGCAACACTGTGTACTTCTCCGGCCAGATCCCGCTCGACCCGGCCACCGGCGACATCGTCGGCGCCGGCGACGTCGAAGCACAGGCCCGCCGCGCCTTCGACAACCTCAAGGCCGTGGCCGAAGCCGCTGGCGGCTCGCTGGACAAGGTCGTGCGTCTGGGCCTGTACCTGACCGATCTGGGCGAGTTCGCCAAGGTCAACGCGGTCATGCAGGACTACTTCCAGGCCCCGTACCCGGCCCGTTCCACCATCGAAGTCTCCGGCCTGCCCAAGGGCGCCAACTTCGAGGTCGACGCGGTGATGGTCATCGACTGACCGCCACGTGGCACGCAAGGCGGCGGTCACCCCGGTCCTGTCACCGTCCGGCGAAGCATCCCTGGCGATGCTCGCGGGCGTCGGTCCGGCCGTGGCCGCCAAACTGCAGGCGCGTGGCCTGGCCACCCTGCAGGATCTCTGGCTTCATCTGCCGCTGCGCTATGAAGACCGGACCCGGCTGACCCGCATTGAAGACCTGCGCAACGGCGTACCGGCGCAGGTGGAAGGGCGGGTGGTCGCGGTCGAGCGCGGCATGCGCTACCGGCCGATGCTGAAAGTGGCGGTGGAAGACGAAGGGCGGGGCACTTTGGTGCTGCGCTTCTTCCACTTCCGCCAGCAGCAGGTCGGCCAGTTCGCGGTCGGCAACCGGTTGCGCTGCTTCGGCACGCCCAAACCGGGCCAGCTCGGCCTGGAAATCGTCCACCCCAGCTACCAGGTGCTGGGCCGCAACGACGATCCCGAACTCGGCGACCGCCTCGACCCGGTGTATCCCACCGTCGAAGGCGTCGGTCCGATGACCATGCGCAAGCTGATCGGCCAGGCGCTGGACCGCCTGCCCGAGGAAAGCGCGCTGGAACTGCTGCCCAGCGGCTGGCTCGATGGCCTCGGGCTGCCGTCACTGCGCAGCGCGCTGCTGACCGTGCACCGGCCGCCACCAGATGCCGATCTGGCCGCGCTGGCCGCCGGCACCCACCCGGCGCAGCGTCGCCTGGCGATGGAAGAACTGCTGGCCCATCACCTCAGCCTGCGTCGCCAGCGCATTGCCTTGCAGGCACACCATGCGCCGCCGCTGGCCGGTCCTGGCAAGCTGGCCAAGGCGCTGCTGAAGCAGCTGCCGTTCGCGCTCACCGGCGCGCAGGCGCGCGTGTTCAAGCAGATCCGCGAAGACCTCGCGCGGCCCAGCCCGATGCTGCGGCTGGTGCAGGGCGATGTGGGCTCCGGCAAGACCGTGGTCGCCGCGCTGGCGGCGATGCTGGCGGTGGAGCAGGGCAAGCAGGTTGCATTGGCTGCGCCCACCGAACTGCTGGCCGAACAGCATCTCAACAACCTGCGCGGCTGGCTGGAACCGCTCGGTGTGCGCATCGCGTGGCTGGCCGGCAAGGTCACCGGCAAGGCGCGCGCCAAGGTGATGGAACAGGTCGCCAGCGGCGAAGCGCAGGTGGTGGTTGGTACCCACGCGCTGATGCAGGAGGCGGTGGTATTCCAGGATCTGGCGCTCGCCATCGTCGACGAGCAGCACCGCTTCGGCGTGCACCAGCGCTTGGCGCTGCGCGACAAGGGCGCAGGCGGCAACAGCGTGCCACACCAGCTGGTGATGACCGCCACGCCGATTCCGCGCACGCTGGCGATGTCCGAATACGCGGACCTGGATGTGTCGGCCATCGACGAACTGCCGCCGGGCCGTACCCCGGTGCAGACCGTCGCGCTCAACAATGATCGTCGTCCCGAGCTGATCGAGCGCATCGCACTGGCCTGCCAGGAAGGGCGGCAGGTGTACTGGGTGTGCACCCTCATCGAGGAAAGCGAAGAACTGGATGCCACCCCGGCGCAGGCCACCTACGAATCGCTGCAGGCGCTGTTGCCGGGCGTGCGCGTGGGGCTGGTGCATGGCCGTCTGAAAGCCGCCGAAAAGCTGGCGACGATGGTGGCGTTCAAGGCCGGCGACATCGACCTGCTGGTGGCGACCACGGTAATTGAAGTGGGCGTGGATGTGCCGAACGCCTCGCTGATGGTGATCGAGAACGCCGAGCGCCTGGGCCTGGCCCAGCTGCATCAGCTGCGCGGCCGCGTCGGCCGTGGTTCGGCGGTATCGCGCTGCGTGCTGTTGTACCAGGCTCCGCTTTCGCAGATGGCGCGCGAGCGCCTGCAGACCATGCGCGAAACCAACGATGGTTTCGTCATCGCCGAAAAGGATCTGGAACTGCGCGGCCCCGGCGAACTGCTGGGTACGCGGCAGACCGGCCTGGCCGGTTTCCGCATCGCCGACCTGGCCCGTGACGCCGGCCTGCTGCCCGGCGTGCATGACCTGGCCGAGCGCCTGCTGGACCAGCAACCCGCGCTGGCCGATCGTGTGGTGCAGCGCTGGATCGGCACCGCCGTGCGTTACGCCTCGGCGTAGCGCCACCTTGATGGGTGTGGACCTTGGTCCACGCATCCACGCATCCACGCGTGGGGTGGATCTACTCCATGTTCATCCACGCATTGCATGGATGTGTCGACCAAGGTCGACACCCACCAACAGCCGCGGAAATCTGTCGAAGGCGGGGTGGATCCGGTTGCGGGGGCGTGAGCCGCATGGATGCGGCGACCGAGCTTACATGGACGTACTTGCAGCGTCCCCCGCAACCGGACCCACCCCGCCAGCCCCCAGGAAACCCGCTTTTGCCGTTGCTCTGGCGTTTGCCGTTGATTCGGCGGGTGCAGGGCGCAGCCCTGCCGAACCCCAACCCCCGTACTTGCAACGGTCATCATCCCGGTCCACACTTCGTTGCCGATCTGAAGACGGCAACGATGACCCACAAGATCCCCCTGTTGATCGACACCGACCCCGGTGTGGACGACGCCCTGGCCCTGCTGATGGCCTTTGCCGACGAACGGCATGACGTGGTCGCCCTGACCATCGCCGCCGGCAATGTCGGCCTGCAGTACACCGTCCGCAACGCCCTCAAGCTCTGCGACATCGTCGGCCGCACCGACGTACCGGTGTTTGCCGGTAGCCCGGATCCGCTGCTGCATCCCTCCGTTGACGCTGCCCACGTGCATGGCCGTGACGGCTACGGCGACGTGGACCTGCCGCCGCCGAGCCGCCAGGCTGAAGCCGAACACGCCGCACTGGCCATCCTGCGCCTGTCGCACGAGCACGCCGGCGAACTGATGCTGGTGATGCTGGGCCCGCTGACCAACCTTGCCCTGGCACTGAAGCTGGACCCGACCCTGCCCGAGCGCATCAAGCGCATCGTGGTGATGGGCGGCGCGGTCACCTGCCACGGCAACATCACCCCGGCGGCCGAATTCAACATTGCGTTCGACCCGGAAGCGGCGCACGTGGTGTTCACCTCGTTCAAGCACCTGCTGGTGTCGGACTGGGAGGCCACCGTCGCCCATGGCCTGCCGCTGCAGGACGCCGAGAAGTGGCTGCAGGCCGATTCCGATCGCGCCCGCTTCTACGAACTGATCTCGCGCAAGACCCGTGGCCTGTCCGAAGACAGCAAGGGCGGGCGCTGGTACACCGCCGATGCGGTGGCCATGGCCTGGGCGCTGAACCCCGAAGGGCAGCTGCGGGTCGAGTCGCGCCCGCTGAACGTGGAGCTGAACGGCACGTTCAGCCGCGGCGCCACCATCGTCGATTGGAACCGCCAGACCGGCCAGCCGGACAACTGCGATCTGCTGATGGCCTACGACCAGCAGCGTTTCGAGGCCCTGGTGCGCCAGGCCCTGGGTGCGGACTGACGTCGATTGACCGGCACCGGTTGCCCCGGGCGGCAACCGGTGCTTATAATGCCGCTCTTGACCACCAGCCCATTTACGGTGTGAGCCCATGAAGGCCGATATCCATCCGAACTACCGCGACGTCGTCTTCCATGACGTCACCTCCGATTTCAAGATCCTGACCCGCTCGACCATGGCGACGAAGGAAACCATCCAGTGGGAAGACGGCAACGAATACCCGCTGGTCAAGGTTGAAATTTCCTCGGCTTCGCACCCGTTCTACACGGGCAAGCACAAGGTCATCGACACCTCGGGCCGTATCGACAAGTTCCAGAAGCGCTACGCGCGCTGATCTGTCGATCCAGCTTCGAACCAACGGCCGCGCTCTGCGCGGCCGTTTGTTTTTCCCCAACGCCAACCCAACGGGCGTTTGGATGGACGGAACACTGCGTTCGTGTAACAACGCTTTTGCCGATCCGGGCCGCTCAACGGCCGGTGTCTGGCTGCCTGTCGTATACGACTTCTGTCTAGCGCCGGGCAAATGCTGCTGTGCGATAATGATCTGATCCCCGGCACAGGCCGAGGACGTCATTCACGTGCCTGACCAATGCGCTTGGGCAGGCGCCTTCCCATGAAGGAGCGCACACAGTGTCCGATCTTGATCAGGTCACGCTCAACGCCGGCGACAAGTCGGTCGTTCTGCCCGTCATCAAACCCACCCTTGGCAACGACTGCGTCGACATCGCGAAGCTGACCAAGGAAACGGGGTTCTTCACCTACGATTCCGGCTTCACCGCGACGGCCAGCTGCAAGTCCGCCATCACCTACATCGACGGCGACAAGGGCGTGCTGCTGTACCGTGGCTACCCGATCGAACAGCTGTCGGAAAAGTCGAGCTACGTCGAAGTGGCCTACCTGCTGATCAACGGCGAGCGCCCGAGCGCCGAGCAGCTGAAGGCCTTCACCGATGAGCTGACCGCCGAAGCCAACGTCGATGAGTCGATCAACACCCTGATCGGCAGCTTCGCCAAGGATGCCCATCCGATGGCCATCCTGGCCGCTGCAATCGCGCAGCTGTCGGCCATCTACCACGACTCGCTGGACCTGTCCGACGCCGAACAGCGCCGCCAGGCCGCCGTGCGCCTGATCGCCAAGGTGCCGACCCTGTCGGCGCTGATCTACCGCCACGGCAAGGGCCTGCCGGCCAACAAGCCGGACACCTCGCTGGACTACGTCAGCCGCTTCCTGAAGCAGACCTTCGAGTCGGCTGACGGCCAGTACGATCTGAACCCGGACGTGGTGAAGGCGCTGGACCTGCTGTTCATCCTGCACGCCGACCACGAGCAGAACGCCTCGACCTCGACGGTGCGTCTGGTCGGTTCGACCGGTGCCAACCCGTACGCGTCGGTTGCTGCGGGTGTCACCGCGCTGTGGGGTCCGGCCCACGGTGGTGCCAACGAAGCCGTGCTGAAGATGCTGGAAGAAATCGGCAGCGCCGACAACGTCGAGTCCGCCGTGGTCAAGGCCAAGGACAAGACCTCCGGCTTCCGCCTGATGGGCTTCGGCCACCGCGTCTACAAGAACTTCGACCCGCGCGCCAAGGTCATCGGCGAGATGACCAGCAAGGTGCTCAAGCAGCTGGGCGTGCAGGATCCGCTGCTGGACGTGGCCGTGAAGCTGGAACAGGCCGCCCTGCAGGACGAGTACTTCGTCGCCCGCAAGCTGTACCCGAACGTCGATTTCTACAGCGGCATCATCTACAAGGCGCTGCAGATCCCGACCGAAATGTTCACCGTCATGTTCGCCCTGGGCCGTACCTCCGGCTGGGTCTCGCATTGGCTGGAACAGCAGGTTGATCCGGAAATGAAGATCGGCCGTCCGCGCCAGGTCTACACCGGCAGCGACGTGCGCGACTACCAGGGCTGATCGCCCCGCGTGAGTTGTGAGAAGAACGCCCCGCATCCGCGGGGCGTTTTTTTTGGAGCGGACCTGGTAGGTGCGGACCGTTGGTCCGCACGATTTCGGCGCCCGCGAAAAATCATCCACGCATGGCGCGGATCTACCGCCGCACCCGCCTTCGGTAGGTGCCAACCTTGGTTGGCACGCTTTCCCATCCACGCATGGCGCGGATCTACCGCCGCACCCGCCTTCGGTAGGTGCCAACCTTGGTTGGCACGCTCTCCCATCCACGCATGGCGCGGATCTACCGCGTTCCCGCTTCTGGTAGGTGCCAACCTTGGTTGGCACGCGCTTCATCGCGCCAAGACCGCGTGATTCAAGGGTCTCGCCAGCTTCACAAGCGCTCGCGCAGCCTCAGGACGCCAGCTGCATCCGCAGCGCCTGAAATGGAGCGTCTATCCCGATGAGTACCCGATTCGACCCACCCGAGCGCGGACCGCTCGGCCCTGACGTCGCCGCCGTCGTCACCGCCCCGATCGTCGCCCCTCCCAGCGAAAGCGCCGTTTCCTGGGGCGCGATCTTCGCTGGCGCCACCGCTGCCGCTGCACTCTCCCTCATCCTGCTGATCCTCGGTGTTGGCCTCGGCCTGTCGTCGGTGTCGCCATGGTCGTTCGAAGGCGTCAGCAAAGAGACCTTCGGTTGGTCCAGCATCATCTGGCTCACCTTCACCGCATTGGCCGCGTCCGGCCTGGGTGGCTATCTGGCGGGCCGCCTGCGTACCAAGTGGACGCAGATCCATGGCGATGAAACCTATTTCCGCGATACCGCGCATGGCTTCGTGTCTTGGGCGGTGGCCACGCTGCTGACCGCGGGCTTGCTCACATCGGCCATCGGTGGCGTGCTGGGCGCCGGCGCAAAGGTGGCGGGTGCCGCCGCAGGCGCTGCCGCATCCACGGCCGGCGTTGCCGCAGCGGGCGCGGGCAGCACTGCTGCGGCGGCCCCGGAAGGCGACCTCAACTACTGGGTGGATTCACTGTTCCGCAGCACGACCAGCGCAGGGCCGATTGATCCTGCAGCGCCGCCGCCGGGTGCACCGATGGATCCGAATGCCGCCCCGCCGCCGCGCCCGATGCCGGGTATCGGCACGATGGGCGACCGCCGCGAAGTGCGTGCCGAAGTGAACCGCATCATCGTCAACAGCCTGCAGGGAGACGGCCTGGACCCGGCCGACACCCAGTACCTGTCGCAGCTGATCGCGCGCGAAACCGGCATGAGCCCGGCCGAAGCGCAGGCGCGCGTGACCGATGTGCAGACGCGCATGCGTGCGGCGCTGGAAAAGGCCAGGAACACCGCCAAGCAGGCCGCCGACGATGCCCGAAAGGCGACCGCCTATGCCGCGTTGTGGCTGTTCATCACCCTGCTGATCGGTGCGTTCTTCGCCAGCCTCAGCGCCACCTGGGGCGGTCGCCGACGCGACCTGTAACCCGCCTTCCACGCAAGGAGACCTGCAATGAAAATGATTCTGCTCTGGTTGTTGGGCGTACCGATTCCGCTGCTGATCCTGTACGCGATCTTCTTCTGATCGTGCGCCAACACGATGTGTCATCAGGCCGCCGAAAGGCGGCCTGATGCCATCCAGCAGATCCACGCCATGCGGGGATGACCCGTTGTAGAGTCGAGCCGTACTCGACTCACGCGCGCAGCGGGTGTGTTTCGCGCAGTGTTGGAAGAGCAGTCGACTAACTGTGTAAACCCACCACGTTGTTCAGCAGGACTCTGGAAATAGGTGGCTGGCCACCGATCCCCATGTGAGGGCGGTGCCAGTTGTAGTGGTGCAGCCATTGGGTCAGCACGGAATTGCGCTGGTCCGAGGAGGCGTATTCGCGGGCGTAGGCCCATTCGCGCAGGCTGGTTTGGATGAAGCGCTCGGCTTTGCCATTGGTCCGCGGCGTGTAGGGCTTGGTTCTGATGTGCTTGATGCCAAGGGATTTGAGCAGTTTGGCAAAGGCGGTGGAGCGATAGCAGGCACCGTTGTCGGTCAGGATCCGCTTGAAGGTGATTCCCAGGCTGGCGTAGTACTGCAGAGCGCCCAGCAGCGCCTGGCAGGCGGTTTCGGCCTGTTCGTTGGGGTGGACGCTGCTGAAGGCGACCCGGGAGTGATCGTCGATGGCCACGTGGACGTAGCCCCAGCCACCGCCAGCGGCGTTTCCCCGACGTTTGGCATCGGTTCTGTGCCCTGGCCGCTGGAAGTTGCCCAGCTTCTTGATGTCCAGGTGCAGCAGCCCTCCGGGCTGATCGTATTCGTATCGGATGACCTCCTTGGGCGGTTCAAGCCGACACAGCCGATTGAGGCCGTGGGCACGCATCAGCCTTGAAATCGTACTGTGGCCGACCCCCAGCGCCTTGGAGATGGTCAGGTAGGTCTGCCGTTTACGGCGTGCTCCTTGATTTGCTCGATTACCGGAGCAGGTGTGGCATGCGGCGTCTGGTGAGGCCGTGAGCTGCGGTTTTCCAGCCCCGGTGCCCCGAACTGGCGGAATCGGGCCAGCCATTTGTAGGCCGTACGCACACTTACGCCGCATGCTTGGGCTGCTTCCTCTGGGCGCAGGCCCTCGTGGAGGATGCGGCGAATAAGAAGTGCTCGACTATGGACGGTCAAACGGGCATTTTTATGGTGGTTCATCCGGGCTCTTTGGGGTCTGGAGAGGTGTGGTAACCACCATTTTCCAAAGATGTCCCGGATGAACAACGTACAGAGAGATCACAACTAACAGTCGACTCTACAAACCCAAGGCAATGAGGTTTATTGCATTCAAGCAGTGAGGGAGTTTGCATAACCCTCAAACATTGAGCGTCTTCAAGAATTCTTCTTAACCTCCCGCGTTTTAGGAATGCTTGAATGGCCTGCATGGCAGCGCATTTCTAACATTCTCTCCGTCGCCCGCAACCACCTCTGCGGGCGGCGCCTCCCTCCCTTTCTCCTTAGGGGAGGGGGGCTTTCATATTCCCCCTGTCCGAGAGAGACACCCATGCACGCCATTCTCAAGAAGGCCGCGCTCGCTGCAGCGCTGGCCACTGCTTCGCTGTCCGCGCACGCGCTGGAAACCAAGATCACCGTCTACGCCGACGTCGACCCGACCCTGGCACTGCTGCGCGATGACGGCACGCCGCTGCCGGACGCCGTCACCCTGACCCACGATCCGCTGCGCGGTCTGATCCCGGACACCCAGCGCGTCCGCATTCACTCCAACGATGAAACCGCCGATATCGAGGCACGCATCGACGGTGCATTCGTCCTGGCCAACGAGACCGGCGCCGTCACCGTGCCGATGACCATCAGCCTCAACAACCGCGCACTGAGCGCCACTGCCATCGAGTACAAGGCGGCCGATCTGTTCACCGGTGCCGGCTCTACCCCGGGCGCCTCGATTTCGATGCCGTTGACCATTGCCCAGACCACGCCGACGCCGATTGCCACCAAGGGCCGCTACGCCGGCATCGTCAACGTCGTGTTGAACCAGAAGGCCACCACGCCGTAATCCCCGCGCCGGCCCGCACGCCGGGCCGGCCGCTTCTCCAGCGGTACCCCCCATGACCCCACACGCCCCCGCCGTCACCCGGCTGGCGGTCGCGCTCGCCCTGGCAATGGTTGCTCCCCTGGTGGCGGCCCGCGGCGTGCCCGCCGGTTTCGAAGATCTGGTCGATGGCCAGACCGAACAACTCGACATCCAGCTGTTTGGCCGCTCGGCCGGGCTGTCACCGGTGCGCGTGACCCTGGAGCACGTGCAGCTGGAAGATCCTGCACGCGTGCTGCAGGTGCTGGACCTGCCTGCCGAAGCACAGGCAGCGTTGCTACCGGCGTTGTCGCAGCCGCTGCCGCGCAATAGCCACCTGGCCTGCCGCTTCGGCGGCGCCACGGCCGGTTGCGGCTATCTTGACCCGCCGGAGGACCCCGCCGCCGTACGCGCGCTGTACGACGAAGGCGAGGGCGCGGTGCGCCTGTTCGTGGCGCGGCAGTGGATTCCCGGTGAGCCGGCGGCTGAGCGTTACCACAAGGTCACGGCCAATGCCGAGAACGCCTTCCTGCACCAGCAGACGCTCAACGTCAGCGGCGGTCGCGACTACCAGACGCTGTCCGCGCGCGGCGTGGGCACGCTGGGCCTGTTCGACCGCGGTCATCTGTCCGCCGAGTGGTACTACACCCAGCAACGCTACCGCAGCCGAAGCGACGACGACTTCCAGTTCGACAACGTCTATTACCGCCATGACCTGGGGCCGGCGCACTACCTGCAGGCCGGTCGCATGGACCGCCGCAACCTGTCCAGTCCGCAGGGCGGCACCTTCAGTTTCAGCATGCTGCCGCTGGACCGCTTCCAGGGCGCGCGCGTGGGCACCACCCAGGCCTATGTGGACACCGATGCCGCCGTTCAGGCCTCGCCGCTGACGGTGCTGCTGGCACGCGACGCCCGCGTCGATGTGTTCGACGGCGAGCGGCTGTTGCAGACCTTCTACCTGCAGGCCGGCATCAACCAGATCGACACCCGCAATTTCCCGTTCGGCAACTACCTGGTACGCATGCGCATCTACGAAGACGGCGTGCTGGTGCGCACCGAGGAAGCGCCCTTCGACAAGGGCGGTGACTGGAGCAACAGCCAGTGGCAGTGGTTCGTGCAGGGCGGCCGCCGCAACGAGCGACGCAGCGATCGTTTCGATGGTGAGTCGGTTGCGGTGGCGGGTGTGCGCGTGCCGCTGGGTCGTGACGCCGCCCTTACCGCCGGTGCCGCTAACCTGGGTGGCCACAGCTACGGCGAGCTGCGCCTGGACCTGCGCCGCGTGCTGGCCACCCAGGAAATGCGCGCCACCTTCAGCGGCATGCGGGGCAGCGACGGCAGCCATGGCCAGCAGCACCAGCTGTCGTACCGGCGCAAGGCGTCGTGGAATCTCTACCAGCAGCGCATGCGCGGCAAGGCCTGTCAGTTCGAGGCCGACGCGCGCGACCAGCTGGGCTGCACAAATTCGCTCAGCGGCTCGATGTCGACGCCCGTAGCGGGTGGCAGCGCCTACCTGGGCTACACCCGGCGCCAGACCTGGCGCGCCGGCTGGCATCGGCCTGGATTCGACCAGGACCCGTTCTTCGGGCTCGATCCGCTGCTGCCGCCCGGCCCGCTGGAACCGCGCCGCGAGCCCGTGCTCAGCCGCACCTGGCAGGCCAGCTTCAGCCGCAGCCATCGCTGGCAGGACTTCAGCGTGTCCACGCGCGTGGGCCTGTGGCAGCAGCACAGCACCGACAGCGTGCGCGGCAGCAACGAGCGTGACCGTGGCATCTACTTCAACCTCAGCCTGACCCGCCTGCAGCGCAGCCATGCCAGCAGCGGCCAGCGCCGCTATGCGGTGGACGTGCGCCAGCCGCAGCATCAGCGCCCGGCCATCGACTACAGCGTGGGCCAGAGCCTGCGCCAGGAACGGGATACGCACTATCGGGAGCTGAACGCCGAACTGCGCGCCAACAACAACGATCGCTACAGCGCATCGCTGAGTGGCCAGCTGCAGAATGGCATTGGCAACACCAGTGCCGCCATCGCGCGCTACCAGCAGCGCGGCCGCAGTGAGCCAGGTTACAGCGGCGCCCACAGCTCCGGTTTCGCACTTGGCCGCCGGGGTTTCTACTGGAGCGGTGCCAACGGCGCCGACGCCGGCCTGGCCGTACAGGTGGACGGCTCTGACGACATCGACCTGCGTGGCGTAGCCGCCGAACTGCAGGTGGGCGGCCTGCGCCGGCAGCGGCTGCAGATCGGCGAGCGCCGCCTGCTGCCATTGCCGTCGTACCAGTCGCATCGTGCTGAAGTGCAGGACGCCAGCACGCTGGACAGCATCGCCGCCATCCGCGTGCGCGGCGTGGGCGGTGCGCGGCCGATGTTCCTCACCCCCGGCAAGCTGATGCGCATCCCCGTGCCGATCGAAGTGACCTACACGTTCATCGGCAGTGCCAAGGATCTTGCCGGTGCGCCGCTGGGTGGCGCCCGCATCCTCAATGCGCCGGTGCCGGGCACCAGCGCCAACGGCAGCTTCGTTGCCGATTTCCCACGTCGCGAAACAACGCTGTACCTGCTGCAGGACGACCGCCTGCTGCACTGCCCGCTGCAGGTGCGCGAGCGCCGGCAGGTGGTGTTGCTGGTCGGCGCCGTGCACTGCGAGCCGCTGGCCGTGGCCCAGCTGCCAGCAGAAAATCGCCAGCAGGCGCGCGTGACCCGCCTGCTGCAGGAACGCGCGTTGATTGCCGCCACGCCCCAGACCGCTGCCGCAGGAGGTACGCCATGAACCGGCGTTGGATGTGTGTGTTGATGCTGGTGTGTGCGCTGATGCTGGTGATGCCACGGGCGTGGGCGCAGTGGCCGCCGGAGACGCATCCGACGGATCAGAGCAGGGACATCGTGATGAGCTGGGACCGCTCGGCGGTGCCGGGCGATGTGGAGCTGTGGGCGCCGCGGACGGTGCTGGGATTCAGTCACGATCTGGCGATGAAGTATGGGCAGATCCATGTGGTTTGTGGGTCTGCTTCTGATAGTGAATTTGGGAAATGCGCCGTAGATGGTGAGCCGGAAGCGTCAGTTGGCGTAAGTAACGTTGCGCTGCTGTTCGTAGATCAGAGAACGGGATTGCGTATTGAACTTCAGGCGCAGGGGTATCTGCAGAGAGTCATGTCGGATTGGGTCTGCTTCACTGATTACTGGGACCTGTCCAGAAGACGTCTGAATGCGTCCTACTGGTTCAAGTGCGATTCGAGTGAGCCAGCTGGTACCGGTGCCAATCTTGAGCTTCCCTCTGGCGAACTCTCCAAGCTCGTCGCCGGCAATTGGAAGGCCACGATGCGCCTGAACATCAAAGCTGATCCCGCCGCACCACCGGTCGCCACGGCCACCTTCAACTTCGATTTCACCGTCACCGACTACGACGCGATCTCGATCTACTTCCCAGGCTTCGACGGCGTTGCCCCCCTGGTCAACATGGACCTGCGCTACGACCCCATCCGCAAGGTCGTCGCCGGGCGCAAGGAAGTGGACATGTGCCTCTACGACGGCGTGGGTTCACAGAGCGAATTCCTGGGTGTGACCGTGCGCGACAGTGGACCACGCCCACCTCCCGGGCGGGACTTCGCGGTCTGGCATCGCGATGGTGGCAGCGATGACACCCAGCGTCTGGACTACCAGGTTGGCCTGAAATACGGCGGAAACCTGCTGGCCATGAAGCACGGCGAGGAACAACTGCTGCGCGGCATCGACAGCGCACAGCTGCGGCTGGTGATGCTGCCGGGCATCAGTCAACCCGTGTACTGCGTGCCCACGCCGCTGACGCTGGAAACGCCCCCTACACCCATCGCCAGCCAGCGCCCCGGTCTTTACGAAGGCGAGCTGACGGTAGAGCTGCGCGTGCCGACCGCCAAACCCTGATCCCCACGGAGGCCCATCATGAAGAAGCTGCTGTTCTGTCTGCTGCCGCTGAGCGCACTGCTGGCCCCGCCAGCGCAGGCCAATCTGTCCATCCATCCAATGCGTGCAGCGGTGGATGCCAAGCACGGCACGCAGATCCGCGTGTATTCGCAATCCACCCAGCCGCAGTACGTGCAGGCGCGTCTGCTGCGTATCAACAACCCGGCGCAGGTGGGTGAGGAAGAAATTGAAGTGGACGCCGCCGATGCGGCGATTGCCATCACGCCGGGCAAGTTCGCACTCAGCGGGGGTGGCAATCGCCTGATCCGGGTGATTCCGCTGCAGACCGTCGAAAAGGAGGCGGCGTACCGCATCTACTTCGAAGGTGTGAGAGGCCCGGATGAAACGCCTCTTGAGGAAGACGAGCAGGCTGCACAGGCCAATGTAGGCGTCAGCCTGGTCTGGGGCGCGCTGGTGAACGTGGTGCCCGCCAAGGGCAGCGTGGATCTGCGATTGCAGGGCGACACCCTGCGCAATACCGGCACGCTGCGTGTCGGCATTACCGGTGCGTCCGAGTGCAATGCCCGTGGCGTGTGCACACCGCTTGAGTTGTCGACGAGCCTCTATCCCGACGCCGCGCTGACCCTGCCGGTCCAGCTCCAGCCCGGCAGCACCCTGCAACTGCAATACCGCCTGTCAAGTGACGGCTATCGCGATCACGTAACGACCCTGGCGCCGAGCGCCTGACCTTCATTGCCCCGCCCACGTGCGGGGCTTCATTTCCCTTGTCCTGTTAAGGAGAACGCATGAATCACGTCTATCGTCGTATCTGGAGTCACGCCAAGCAGTGCTGGGTGGTCGGCAGTGAATTGACCGCGCGCCGCCGCATGGCCTCGTCGGCATCGGCCACAAGCGTGGGCGGCGTCTGTGCGCTTGCGCTTGCCATCGGTCTGCTGCTGCCAGAAAGCGCTCGAGCCGATGCGGATTACTTCGCCCGCTGCGAGGTGGGGAGCTACAACCTTCATTCCTGCCTGCCAATGATTGGCGCCGCCGATTCCTATGTGGCAGCCTCGGGAGTGTGGGGAAAAAAGCGCTATATCGCGATGGGTAATGGTGCCTACGTTGGCGGCTCGGAAAGCACGGTGTTTGGCATTGAAGCCAAGTCCTACGGCGATCGCTCAGCGTCATTTGGCTACCGTGCAATCAACAACAAGGGCTACAGCGTCGCGCTGGGCGCGTTCGCGACGACTAATGGCATTGGCGGAATGGCGATCGGAAACGACGCAACGTCCACCTATAACGACGCCATAGCCATTGGCAGTGGTGCCTCCGCGGGACGCACCGGCTATTCGGGAGCGATTGCGCTGGGTGGAAGTGCGCATGCGGATTACCACGGCGTGGCAATCGGCCACAGGGCGGTGGTCTCTGCCGCAGACTCCGTCGCGCTCGGCCCCAACTCGGAAGCAACCGAACAAGGGGTCGTTGCGGTTGGAAGCAGCAGGAACAGGCGCCGCATCGTCAATGTGGCTGACGGGCGCTTGAATGCCACGAGCACGGATGCCGTTACTGGGAAACAGTTGTTCGCGACTCATACACTGGCTGAATCCGCCAGCAATCGGGTGGATGCGGCGGCGCTGGCGCTTGGCAAAGGGGCAGTGGCAGAGTCGGATGTTTCCTATGGGGCGAATACATCGCTGGGCAATAGCGCCAAGAGCTACAACGGGGCGAGCGTTGCGCTCGGCGACGACGCACGCGCAGGCGTAGATGTATCAGGAAACAAGGTCAATGGCAGGACAGGAGGGGTCTCGGTCGGGTCCGGTACCCGGAGTGCGCATGGCGCCGTGGCCATGGGACACAAGGCAGTTGCAGGGGGAAACTTCTCCGTTGCAATCGGCTCCGATGCCGTCGCCAATGAGGAATTGAGCACCGCCTTCGGAAAGAGCAGTATCGCGGGCGCCCAGCAGACCACGGCCTTGGGACGAGGCACGCAGGCCACGGCGAAGTTCGCTACCGCAGTGGGTAATCTAGCCAGGGCAACGGGCATCAGTTCGCTGGCCCTTGGAAACAGCGCACATGCTGGGCATGAGGACGCCGTCGCGATTGGCGCCGGTTCGGTAACCGCTTCGACCAGCTCCGTATCGGTCGGTAGCGCCAGCAGGAAGCGGAAGATCCAGTACGTTGCTGATGGTGTAGTGGCTTCAGGCAGCGCCGATGCCGTCACCGGCAACCAGTTGTTCCAGACCAATACCCGGCTCTCGGCCGTGGAGAAGACCGCAGGCGATGTCACGGGCGAACTGGCCGCGGTCAAGTCAATCGCTCAGGCTGCGACGAGCCGCATCGATGCGACGACCTTGGCGTTGGGCAGAGGTGCCACCGCAGAGAACGGCAGCTTCGGCATCAGCACCGCACTCGGCAACAACGCCAAAGCGTACAACGGTCGCAGCGTAGCGCTGGGCGACGACGCGCGCGCTGGTGTGGATGCGGACGGTAACAAGGCGGCCAACCAGAATGCGGGCGTCTCGGTCGGCGCCGGAACCCGTAGCGCCAACGGGGCCGTTGCAACCGGCTTCCGTGCAAACGCAAGCGGCAACTTCTCTATTGCTGTGGGCGGCGACGCCAAGGCCGAGGCCGAGCACGGTACGGCGGTTGGTTATCTGAGCAAAGCCAGCGCCAGCCAAGCCACCGCACTGGGGCGTGGCAGCGAGGCGACGGCGCAGTTCGCCAGCGCGTTGGGCAATCTGGCCAAGGCTACGAACACCAGCTCCGTGGCATTGGGTGACCGCGCCCAGGCCTCTCATGAGAACGCTGTTGCGCTGGGTGCAGGTGCAGTGACCGCCTCGGCCAATTCAGTATCGGTTGGCAGCGCCAGCCGGAAGCGGAAGATCCAGTATATCGCCGATGGCGCGGTGGGAGCCGGCAGTACCGATGCCGTCACCGGCAACCAGCTTCATGCCACCAACCAAGCGGTTACCAAGGCCCAGACAGCCGCTGACGCAGCGACGACGACTGCCAACGCCGCAAAGGCGGAATCGGGCAAGGCGCTGGCCGAGGCGGTGGCGCTGGGGGGCCTGGTTAACCAGACCGCTGTCAATGGCAACGTTCGCATTGGCGAGAAGAACAGCGGCACCGTGCTCGATGTGCGTAACAGCGCGAACGCGAATCGGAAGCTGACCGGCGTGGCCGATGGTGCGGTTGGCACCAGCAGCTATGACGCCGTCAACGGCAGGCAGCTCAACGCCACCAATGACACGGTGGCGGCGGTGGAGGGTGTGGCCAGGTCTGCGGGCGCAGATGCTGCCGTGGCGAAGACGGATGCGGCCAAGGCGTTGGTCGAAACAGCGGCGCTGGGCGGGCTTGTGGCCCAGGTGTCTGCGTCTGGTGATGTGCGTTTGGGGGGGAAGAACAGCGGTTCGACGTTGGACGTGCGCAACAGCGCCAATGCCAATCGGAAGATCAGTGGTGTGGCGGATGGATTGGTGAGCGCCAGCAGTGCTGAGGCTGTGTCCGGAAAACAACTGTATTCAACCAATACACGGATTTCAGTTCTGGAAGATGCAAGTCAGTTCCTAAGCATTGGCGTCGCACCCACTAGCGAACGCGCCGATGCTGGAATGGCGGGGGTTGCTGTAGGCAACTCAGCCAAAACCGGCAGCGATGGGGGAACTGCGGTGGGAACTCTGGCAAAGGCCCTCGGTAGAAACTCTGTGGCCATTGGTCGCGCTTCAGTTGTGCATGAGAATTCCGATAGTGGATTTGCACTAGGTGCTGGAGCGGAGGTTGGCATTGCTAGTGGCGGCGCGCGGGGAGGTGTTGCTATCGGTGCCGGAGCAAAGGTAGGCAGCGGAGCGAATGGTTCGCTTGCGATTGGCGAAGGCTCTCAGGCGAATGAGGCTGGAGTTGCATCATTTGGAAGTGCAACTGCTTATCGCCGGCTGGTGAACGTCGCCCGAGGGACCGCCGACCACAACGCCACCACCGTCTCCCAGCTCAAGGATTCCCTCGCTACCCTCGGGGGCGGAGCAAGCATGGACGCAAGCGGCAACATCACCGCCCCGACCTACACGGTGCAGGGTGGATCGCAGAACACCGTCGAGGATGCACTGATGGCACTCGATGGCGCTGTCATCACCGCAGTCCACCGTGCGGACAAGGTGGAAGGCCAGCTGAGTTCGATCTTCCAGGATTCACCTTCCGCCCGTGCCGATGGCATGAACCAGATCGCGCTGAATGGCGTGAATGGCATGGTGCTGACCAACCTGGCCGACGGACGCGTGGCGCCAGGAAGCCGTGAAGCCGTAACTGGCAGTCAGTTGCACGCCGCCGAGCAGAAGATCTCGCAGAATCGGAATGATCTGGAGGCGATGCGCAAGGAGCGGGAGATGGGCGAGCAGGCAATGCGTGGATTGGAAGGGAGCGGTCCGATCGACTTCGGCGGTGCGCGTTTGACTGGTGTGGCCGACGGTTCAGTTTCTGCGGATAGTCACGATGTGGTTACCGGTCGCCAGTTGTTTGGCGTCAGTGATCGGGTATCCAAGATTGAGCATCAGGGCCGCTTCCTCAAGATCGACACGGATCAGCTGAGCGAAGATGCCTTCGCAGGCTTCTTGGGCGTTGCAATTGGTGACTCGGCTCGCACGCAGGAAGAGGGAGGGATTGCGCTGGGCGCATACTCCTCGGCATTAGGTATGAATTCAGTCGCGCTTGGTCGTGGGGCTGGAGTCTCGAGTAAGGCATCGAATGCGTTTGCGATGGGTGCCGGCTCCCAAGTGTATGCGGCCAGTGGAATAGCGCTTGGAGCAGCGGCAATAGTCGAAGCATCGGCGAAGGGTTCGCTGGCACTAGGGGTTGGCTCAGCTGCAAATGAGGTCAATACCGCGTCCTTTGGGAACGCTACGACCAAGCGCCGTCTCGTAAACATCGCCAACGGCACCGCCAACCACAACGCTGCCACCGTCGGCCAGCTGCGCGGCGCGCTCTCCGCTCTGGGAAGCGAAGTCGATGCCAACGGCAACATCGTCGGCCCCCGCTTCAACGTACAGGGCCAGTCCCAATCCACACTCAATGGCGCATTGGAAGCGCTCGACGGTGGAGTCGTCAGCACCACCTCGCGGGTGAACCAGGTCGAATCCCAGCTCCGCTCCGTGTTCCAGGAGACCCCCTCGGTCCGCGCAGACGGCGCCCAGCAGCTCACCCTGGCCGGCGCCAACGGCATGGTCATCTCCAACGTGGCCAACGGCCTGATCGCGGCCGGCAGCCGCGATGCCGTCAACGGTGGCCAGCTGCATTCGATGCAGCAGCAGCTCAATGGCCGCATGGATGGGCTGGAGCAGCGCATTGACGATCAGCCGCAGGCCCGCGCCATGGCCGCAGCGTCCACGCCTTCGCCATCCACCGAAGAGATCGCGCCGACGCCGGAAACCAGCGGTTCTCCGCAGATTGCCTCAACCGGTGAAGGTGACAAGCCCACGCCGCAGCCGAAGTCGAAGCAGGACGACACCCCCAAGCCGCAGGTTGATACCGCCGACCTGGAAAAGATGCTGGCCCGTGCCAACGAGTACACCGATGGTGCAATCAGCACCTTCGAGCGTCGCCTGGACAAGATGGACAAGCGCTTCAACCGCATGGCGGCGATGAGCAGCGCGCAGAGTGCGATGGCGATGAACACCGCCGGCCTGGCCACCTACAACCGCCTGGGTGCGGGCGTGGGCTACAGCGAGGGTGAGTCGGCGATGGCGGTGGGTTACCAGCGTGTGCTGAACGAGAAGGGTTCGGCCACCTTCAGCCTCAATGGTGCGTTCACCAACAGCGGTGAGCGCAGCATGGGCGTCGGTGTGGGCATCGGCTGGTAAGCCATGCCGCCCCGGCGTAGTGCGCGTAATGAACCCCGCCGCGCCGGGGTCCTTGCCGAGGAGAAGGCAATGTACAGATGGGTAAGTGGAATCGTCAGCTATCGCACGTTCTATATCTGGCGGGCGCGCTATCGCTACTACACACGGAACCTGGATATGTGGACGCTGATGAGCGGGCTGTGCATCGCCGGTCTGCTGCTGGCGCTGTGGTACCTGTGGCAGATGCTGGGTGTGCCGCCGCCGCGCGTGCACCCGCAGGCAGCGGCGCTGCGCATCGACGGCGTCACCAGCGAGGCGATTCATCGCATCGTGCTGGTACGCCATGCTGGCAGCACGCCGGGTGCCCCGTTCACCACGCCGGAGGAGGTGCGGGCGAGCACGCTGCGCACGATGCGGGTACGCCAGGTGATGGACAGCGAAGTGGTGTGGCGGCTGAAAGCCGACATGCTGGCGGACATCGCCGACTACATCACCGCCACGGGTGGGTGCTTCCCTTACGACTGCCGGCGGGTCCTCGATCGATTGGACTACGTGCGCCAGGCGGGGGTTGAGAACGCGCAGATCAACGCGGCGCTGTCGACGATCCTGGAGGTGTCGCTGGATCAGATGCCGCCGTTGGAGGCAGACGAGCATGAGCGCGTGAAGAGTGGTTGGTCGGATGGGTTCAACGACATCTATTACCAGTCCTGGTTGCTGCGGGATCTGCAGGCCATGCACGCACAGATGATGCGGGAGTATCCGCAGCGAGCTCCTGCCCCGTGGTTGCCGCGGTTGTTCAGTGACCCGCTGCGCGATACTCGTTTTGTCTGGTAGCGGGAGCATGATGGGCATCATCTGCCAAGGCAGGTAACACCGCTTTTGTAGAGTCGAGCTTGCTCGACTGCTCTCCGCTCAGCCATCGAAATGCCCGAAGCACCGTGCGGACCAACGGTCCGCACCTACCAAACACGGGTGCAGCGCCCCTGTAGAGTCGAGCTTGCTCGACTGCTCTCCGCTCAGCCATCGAAATGCCCGAAGCACCGTGCGGACCAACGGTCCGTACCCACCCAAGGCAGGCACCGCTGCGCTACCGTCACCCGCCGATGTACGCGGTGATCTCCGCTTCGGCCAGCAGCTGCCGCAACTGCGCCACAGACGCGCGCCGCATCGGCTTTTCATCCACCGGCGACAGCGGTGCCTGGCGCAGGGCATCGTAGGGCAGCACGGCCAGGTCGAAGGTCAGCTCCTCGGCACTGAACACCCACACCGGCACATCCAGGCTGCGCTCGCGATCCATGCGCAGGCGACGCGTCCGCGATTCGGCGGGAATGCCGTGTTCGTCCAGGAAGCGGTGCACGGCTTCCGGGTCGTCGCTGTGCAGGTGCAGCTGCACGGGGCTGTTGGCGTCGGCGGTGCCATCCAGCACTGGGCCAGCCAGGCGAGGGGCGAAGCCGTGCAGGAACTCCAGCGCACGCATGGCGGCCTCGCGGCGGCGCTGCAGCTCGTTGCCGTGTTGGGGCCCGGAGAACAGCCGCTGGTACTCGCGCAGGGCGTCTTCGATCTCGGTGTTGCGGGGCAGGGAGGCATCGTCGTGGATGCCGAGCCGGCTGGCGGCCTTCAACTTGGCCTGGTGGTAGTCGCGGATGCCGCCTACGGCCATCAGGCGGGCGGCTTCGTGGGCGAGGCGGTGGCGCCGCTCGCGGGTCTGGCTGGCAGCATGCTGACGGGCGCGATGCATGCGATGACTCCCTGTTGCGACCTGGCTACAGACTAGCGCACGGATGTGACATCTGCGTGGGTATGGCGCGGAGATGCCAACCAACGGTTGGCACCCACCAACGCTCTGGTAGGTGCCGACCTTGGTCGGCACAGGGCGCCAACCAAGGTTGGCATCTACCGGAACAGCATCGGTACCAGCCAACGGTTGGCCCCCACCAACGCTTTGGTAGGTGCCGACCTTGGTCGGCACGGGGCGCCAACCAAGGTTGGCATCTACCGGAGCGGCATCGGTACCAGCCAACGGTTGGTACCCACCAACGCTTTGGTAGGTGCCGACCTTGGTCGGCACAGGGCGCCAACCAAGGGTGGCCTCTAACGGAGCCGCATCGGTGCCAACCAAGGTTGGCACCCACCCCCACCTGCCTCTTAGAAGATGTCGAACGCGGCGGCGTCGGCCTGCGGCGTATTGAGGTTCAGGTCGTATTCGGTCAGGCGGTCCATGTCTTCCACCTTCACCCACTCGGTCGCGCCGTTGAGGGTGGCCTGGACCATGCCGCTGGGCGGTTCGTTCTGCGCGATCGGGGTGTCCTTCAGCGCGGTGCGCATGTAGTCGATCCAGATCGGCAGGGCGGCCTTGCCACCGTATTCGCGGTAACCCAGCGAGCGGAAATCGTCGCGGCCCACCCACACGGTGGTCACGTACGGGCCGCCGAAGCCGGAGAACCAGGCGTCGCGGTGGTCGTTGGTGGAGCCGGTCTTGCCGCCCACGTCCTCGCGGCCGAGCACCTTGGCCTGGGCACCGGTACCGCGCTGGACCACGTCGCGCATCATCGACACCAGCTGGTAGGCGGTGCGGGCGTCGATCGCGCGCGGGGCGGTGCGGGCATCGGGGTTGACCGGCGCGGCCGGGGTCTCGGTCTTGGCTTCGGCCTTGGCCGCAGCGGCCGGGTCCACCTTCGGGGCCGGGGCGCCGAAGTTGAAGCCGTCCACCACCTGGTTCACCGGCTGGTCGCTGCTGCCGGCGCAGTCGCGGCAGGCCAGTGCCGGGTTTTCCTTGAACACCAGGTTGCCGTCGCGGTCATTGACCTGGTCGATCAGCCAGGTGTCCACGCGCGAGCCGCCATTGGCGAACACGGCGTAGCCACGGGCCACCGACAGCGGGGTCAGCGAGGCGGTACCCAGCGACATCGACAGGTTCGGCGGCAGTTCCGATTCGGCGAAGCCAAACTCGCTGATGTACTTGCGCGCATAGTCCACGCCCATGCCATCGAGCAGGCGCACCGAGACCAGGTTGCGCGACTGCACCAGCGCTTCACGCAGACGCATCGGGCCGCGGAAGCCGCCGCCGTCGTTCTGCGGGGCCCAGGTCTTGCCGCGGCGGTCGCGGAACACGACCGGGGCGTCGAGCACGATCGAGGCCGGGTTGTAGCCCTTGTCGAAGGCGGCCGCATAGACAAACGGCTTGAAGCTCGAACCCGGCTGGCGACGGGCCTGGGTGGCGCGGTTGAACTTGTTGCCGGAGAAGCTGAAGCCACCGACCAGCGCCTTCAGTGCGCCGTTGTGGGCATCCAGCGAGACCAGCGCGGACTGGCCGCGCGGGATCTGGTCCAGCAGCCACTCACCTTCCTTGGCACCGGCACGCACGCGCACGATGTCGCCGCGCTGCACCAGCTTGCCCGGGGTCTTGTTGGTCCACTTGGCAGCGCCGGCCGGCAGCACGATCTCGCTGCGGTTGGCCAGCACCACGGTGGCGCTGCCATCGGCGCCGGTGCTGGCGACGATCGCCGGCAGCAGGCCGGCCTGGCCGTACATGCCGCGCAGGTGCTCGGCCAGGGCGGCGGCGTCTTCACCCGCACCCACCTGCACCTGCTTCTCCACGCCGTGCCAGCCGTGGCGGTGGTCGTACAGCAGCAGGCCGTCGCGCACCGACTGGTTGGCGGCGGTCTGCAGGGTGGAGTCGATGGTGGTGGTGACGTGGTAACCCTTGTTGACCACATCCCCGCCGAAGCGGGCGATCATTTCCTGGCGCACCAGCTCGGCCACGTACGGCGCGTCGACCTGCACCGGCGGCTCATGGGCGGTGGCGTGCATCGGCACGGCCTTGGCCGCGTCGGCCTCGGCCTGGCTGACGAACTTCAGGTCGGCCATGCGCTGCAGCACGTAATTGTCGCGGCGCTGGCGGGCGCGCTCCGGATTGGAGATCGGATTGCCCGAGGACGGGAACTTGGGGATGCCGGCCAGCGAGGCCATCTCGTCCAGGTCCAGCTCGTTCAGCTTCTTGCCGTAGTAGAACTCGGCGGCAGCGGCCACGCCGTAGGCGCGGTTGCCGAAGAAACTCTTGTTCAGGTACAGCTCGAAGATCTCGTCCTTGCTCAGCTCGGACTCGATCTTCCGTGCCAGCAGGATCTCGGCCAGCTTGCGGGTGTAGCTGTACTCGGAGCTGAGGAAGAACTGGCGGGCCACCTGCTGGGTGATGGTGGAACCACCCGGCACGCGCTTGTCGTTGGTGGTGGCCAGCAGCCACACCGCACGGCCGATGCCCATGTAGTCCACGCCGCCATGCTCGTAGAAGCGGGCGTCCTCGGTGGCCAGGAAGGCCTGCTTCAGGCGCTCGGGCACGTCCTTCATGGTGATCGGGGTGCGCCGGGTCTCGCCGAACACCGCCATCAGCTTGCCGTCGGCAGCATAGACGTACATCGGCTCCTGCATTTCCACGTCGCGCAGGGTCTGCACGTCGGGAAGCTTGGAGGACACAGCGTAGTACAGACCGCCCACGGCGGCCGCGCCGATCAGCGCCAGGACCAGGACAATCAGGAAGATCCAGCGCAGCCAGCGGCGGAGTCGAGTCATCGGGTTCAGATTCCGATTGCGAATTTCGTGGTCGCAGAGTATAGATTACGCAAGGTGGCGGCTGGGGTCGGCACCGGGGAGCGCAAGGGGAACAGTCAGGGGCTGCATGGTGAATCCGTGAGGAACTTCACAGCAGGGCCGTTGCCATTTGCTAAGAATACGTTATTAATGCTCGGGCGCAGGTCTTGCGTCCAAGTGCCCGTCGGCAGGGGAGAAACCGTGGGGCTCATCCCAAAAAGTCAGTCGCCGCTTGTAGGCGTCGACATCAGTTCGACTGCGGTAAAGCTTTTGCAGCTGTCCCGCAGCGGCAATCGTTTCCGTGTGGAACATTACGCTGTGGAACCTCTTCCGCCGAATGCGGTGGTAGAGAAGAACATCGTGGAAGTGGAGGCCGTGGGTGAGGCCATCCGCCGTGCCATGAACCGTTCAGGCAGCAAGGCCAAGCTGGCCGCTGCCGCCGTCGCCGGGTCGGCGGTGATCACCAAGGTGATCCCGATGCCGGCCGAACTCGACGAGAACGACATGGAAGCCCAGATCGAGCTGGAAGCGGTCAACTACATTCCGTACCCGATCGAGGAAGTGAACCTGGACTTCGAGGTGATCGGGGCGATCCCGAACAACCCGGAGATGGTCCAGGTGCTGCTGGCCGCGTCGCGTTCGGAGAACGTGGAACTGCGCCAGTCGGCCCTGGAACTGGGTGGCCTGCAGGCCAAGGTGATGGACGTGGAGGCCTTCGCGGTCGAGAACGCCTACGCCCTGGTCGCCAGCGAGCTGCCGGTGTCCATCGACGGCGTGGTCGCGCTGGTCGATATCGGCGCCACCATGACCACCCTCAACGTCCTGCGCGGCGGCCGCAGCCTGTACAGCCGCGAACAGGTGTTCGGTGGCAAGCAGCTGACCGACGAGATCATGCGCCGTTACGGCCTGAGCTACGAGGAGGCCGGCCTGGCCAAGCGCCAGGGCGGGCTGCCGGAAAGCTACGAGATGGAAGTGCTGGAGCCGTTCAAGGAAGCCACGGTCCAGCAGATCAGCCGCCTGCTGCAGTTCTTCTATGCAGGCAGTGAGTTCAACCGCGTTGATCACATCGTGCTGGCCGGCGGCTGCGCCGTGCTGGGCGGGCTGCCGGAAATGGTCGAGGAGCAGCTGGGCGTGCCGACCGTGGTCGCCAACCCGCTGGCACAGATGACCCTGGGCCCCAAGGTGAATGCGCATGCGCTGGCCCAGGATGCCCCCGCGCTGATGATCGCCACCGGTCTGGCGCTGAGGAGCTTCGACTGATGGCACGCATCAATCTATTGCCCTGGCGCGCCGAGCGGCGCAAGCAACGCCAGCGCGAGTTCTACGCAATGCTGGGCATGGCCGCGATCGGTGGCCTGCTGCTGTCGCTGCTGATCTGGTTCTATTACGACCGGCAGGTGAGCGGCCAGATGGACCGCAATGCCTATCTGGAAGCCGAGATCGAGAAGGTCAAGGAACAGAACAAGGAGATCGACCGCCTCGATGCGCAGAAGGACCGCCTGCTGGCCCGCAAGAAGGTGATCGAGGAACTGCAGGCCAAGCGCTCGCAGATGGTCCACCTGTTCGACGCGTTGGTGCGCACGATTCCCGACGGCGTGGTGCTGACCGCCCTGCAGCAGGAGGGGGACATGCTCACCCTCGAGGGACGCACCCAGTCCAATGCACGCGTGTCGGCTTACATGCGCAACCTGGAAACCTCCGGCTGGATGACCAACCCGGAGCTGTCGATCATCCAGGCCAGTGCCGGCGACAAGAGTGCAGCCGGTCCGGTATCGGACATCAAGGCACTGCCGTACATGTTCAAGGTCACGGTGAAGCTGCCGGCGCAGAGTGAAGAGACAGGCACTGCCGGTTTGAACGCGGATGGCAGCGTGGCGGCCGCCCCGGCTGCGACGCCCGCCGTGGCGCCGCTTGCCGCCGGCCCCGATGTGGCGGCCCCGGCTGCTGCACCAGCACCGGCCCCGGCCCAACCGGCGGCGGCCCCGGCCGCAGCACCCGCCAGCGCACCGGCGCCTGCACCGGCCAAGCCGAACCAGCCCGCCGCACCGGCTCCGGCCGCCAGGCCTGAGGGCAGCCGCCTGGCGCAGCCGCCGCAGGCCTCTTACGCCCCGCTGCAGGGGGACCGCGCATGAGCCAGAAAATCGATCTGAAGAACCTGGATTTCAACGACATCGGCAACTGGCCGCAGAAGGCCAA
The DNA here is from genome assembly GCF_900186865.1 of Stenotrophomonas maltophilia. NCBI lineage: Bacteria > Pseudomonadati > Pseudomonadota > Gammaproteobacteria > Lysobacterales > Lysobacteraceae > Stenotrophomonas > Stenotrophomonas maltophilia. Next base: position 4,013,171 of record NZ_LT906480.1, on the reverse strand, counting down.
GATCGTTTTCTGTTCGTTGCTGGCCCTGGTCATCATGTTCGTTGCATGGATGCTGCTGATCAGCGGCAAGCGCGATGAACTGGCCAGCCTGGAATCGAAGGAAAGCGATCTGCGTACCGAGTTCTCCAAGCAGCAGGAACGCGCGGTGAACCTGGGGCCGCTGAAGCAGCAGCTGGCACAGATGGAGCAGGTGCTGCAGCAGATGCTGCGGCAGCTGCCCAGCAAGACCGAAATGCCGGACCTGATCATCGACATTTCGCAGACTGCGCTGTCCAGCGGCCTGACCAGCCAGCTGTTCGAACCGGAACAGGAGCAGGTCAAGGAGTTCTACGCCGAGAAGCCGATCAAGCTGAAGATGGTGGGCAGCTACCACCAGTTCGGTGCGTTCGTCAGTGGCGTGGCCTCGCTGCCGCGCGTGGTGATCCTGACCATGCACGACATCAATCTGAAGCCGGCGGACAAGGCTGGCGGTGGTTCGCGTGCCGGTGCGCTGGAATTGTCCGGCACGGTCAAGACCTACCGGTATCTCGACGAAACCGAGGTGCAGGAACAGCAGAAGGCTGAAGCCGGCAAGGAGGGCAGCAAGTGATCCGTTCCTTCTTTGCACGCTGCGGGATGGCCGCTGCCGTATTGCTGCTGGCCGCCTGCGGCCGTGGCGTGACCAGCACGCCGGGCGATGCGCCGAATCTCGAGAAGTGGGTGGAAGGCGAACGTGCCCGGCCGGCGCAGCCGCTGGAACCGTTGCCTGTGATGCAGCAGTTCGAGACCTTCGAATACTCCGCGCAGGGCCTGCGTGATCCGTTCACCGATGCCTGGACCAATCCGCAGGGGAATGGCGGATTGCGGCCGGATCCTAACCGGCGCAAGGAGCCCCTGGAGGGCTTCCCGCTGGACGCACTGGACATGGTCGGTACCATCGGCACCGGCGGCGGCACCGTCGCACTGGTGATGGGGCCGGACAAGGTGACCTACCGGGTGCGCCCGGGCGGTTACCTGGGGCAGAGCGACGGGCGGGTCACTGCGGTCTTCGAAGACCGTGTGGAGCTGATCGAACTGGTGCCGGATGGCGCGGGTGGCTGGCTGGAACGGCCGGCAAAGCTCTCGCTTGAAGATCAATGATCGTTTACTGGGGATAGCACGATGACCTTTCACCAAGCCAAGGGGCTGCGTCCCAACCGGCGCTCTACCTTGAACCGTGTCAGCGCGTTGGGAGTCGCGCTGATGCTGGCCTGCGCTCCGGCGCTGGCCGCCGCACCGGCGGAGAAGCCGGTGGGCACCACCGTCGCACCGGCCGCGGCACCGGCCGGCCTGTCGGTGGCCAAGATCGATTTCAAGCGCGGCGATGATGGCGCGGGCCGCCTGATCGTGCAGTTTGACGGCCAGGGCGCGATCCCGGACCTGCGCACGCAGGGCAACAGCGTGGTGGTCGACGTGGGCAATGCCCGCCTGCCGGCCAACCTGCAGAAGCCGTTGAACGTCGTCGACTTCGCCACGCCGGTGCAGCGCATCGACGCCAAGCCGTCCGGCGCCGGCACCCAGCTGGTGCTGAGCACCGGCGGTGCGGTGGAGTCACTGGCCTACCAGAGCGGCAACGAATACGTGGTGGAGATCAGCGCGCGGCAGGCTCCGGCCGCCGTCGGTGCAGTGACCGCCGGCAGCGTCACCCAGGCCGCAAAGGCCGTCGGCCAGCGTGGCTTCACCGGCAAGCCGGTGACCTTCAATTTCCAGGACGTGCCAGTGCGCACCGTGCTGCAGTTGATCGCCGAAGAGTCCAACCTCAACGTGGTGGCCTCCGACTCGGTGCAGGGCAATGTGACCCTGCGCCTGGTCAACGTGCCGTGGGACCAGGCACTGGACATCGTGCTGCGTGCCAAGGGCCTGGACAAGCGACGCGATGGCAGCGTGATCTGGGTCGGCCCGCAGGCCGAGCTGGCCAAGTTCGAGCAGGAGAAGGAAGACGCGCGCATCGCCATCGAGAACCGCGAAGACCTGGTGACCGATTACGTCCAGATCAACTACCACAGCGCCACCCAGATCTTCAAAGCCCTGACCGAAGCCAAGGGCATCGGCGGGGGGGGCGGTGGTGGCGCAGGTGGCGGTGGTGGTGGGTCGTCGCAGGAGGAGAGTGGCTTCCTGTCCGGCCGTGGCCGCATCGTTGCCGACGAGCGCACCAACACGCTGATGATCAGCGACATTCCGAAAAAGATCGCGCGCATGCGCGAGCTGATCAACGTGATCGACCGTCCGGTCGACCAGGTGCTGATCGAAAGCCGCATCGTCATCGCCACCGATACGTTCGCGCGTGAGCTGGGTGCGCGGTTCGGCATCAGTGGCAGCCGCGACAACGCCTACTTCAGCGGCAATCTGGAAGCCAACGAGGCAACCCGCAAATCGCAGGTCGAAGCCAATGCGACCAACGCCAAGGCCTACCGCGACTGGCTGGCCGGTGGCAGTACGGGCCCGGCGCCGGTGCCGGTCGGCTCGGCAATCACCCGTGGCCTGAACTGGGCCATGCCGGCGGCGTCCACCAACCCGGCAGGCTCGCTTGCGCTGTCGATCCTCAATGCCGGCTACCTGCTGGACGTCGAGCTGTCGGCCATGCAGGAGGAGTCGCGTGGTGAAGTGATCTCCAACCCGCGCGTGGTCACCACCAACCAGCGCGAGGCCCTGATCAAGCAGGGTAAGGAAATCGGCTATGTGACCATCAGCGCCGGTGCGGGCGGTGTCGCTACGCCGAACGTGCAGTTCAAGGAAGTGGTGCTGGAACTGAAGGTCACCCCGACCATCACCAACGACAACCGCGTGTTCCTCAACATGCAGGTGAAGAAGGATGAAGTGGACCGGCTGATCCAGCTGGAAGGCTATGGCACCGTGCCGTCGATCAACCGCCGCGAAGTGAACACCGCAGTGCTGGTCGAGGACGGGCAGACCGTGGTCATCGGTGGTGTGTACGAGTTCACCGACCGCAACAGCATCAGCAAGGTTCCGTTCCTGGGCGATGTACCGTTCCTGGGCAACCTGTTCAAGAAGCGTGGCCGCAGCAAGGACAAGGCCGAGCTGCTGGTGTTCGTTACCCCGAAGGTGCTGCGCGTAGCCAGGCAGAACTGAGCCAGCGCACCCTCGACACGAAGAAGGGCCGCCATGTGCGGCCCTTCTTCGTTCATGCCGGACGTAATCCGCGGATGCGGATGATCCGGTAGATCCACGCCATGCGTGGATGAGAGGCCCGTTCAGCCGTTCTTGATGCCAATCGCAGGGCACCCTGCGATGATGTCGGGAACCCGTGCCGTCCCGCGCCGGTCAAAGGCCCCCATGAACCTGCCACCGCCGATGCCCGAAACCGTCTCGCCGCCGCCCGCGCCGGCCGCCTCCCGCCTGCATGGCGCCTTCAACCAGTTGCGCGACGCGCTGTCGGCTGAAATCGTCGGCCAGGCGGCTTTGGTCGAACGCCTGTTGATCGCATTGCTGGCCGACGGGCACCTGCTGGTGGAGGGCGCGCCGGGCCTGGCCAAGACCACGGCCATCCGCGCACTGGCCTCGCGCCTGGAGGCGGATTTCGCCCGCGTGCAGTTCACCCCCGACCTGCTGCCGGCCGACCTGACCGGCACCGAGATCTGGCGCCCGCAGGAAGGGCGCTTCGAATTCGTACCCGGCCCGATCTTCCACCCGATCCTGCTGGCCGATGAAATCAATCGCGCGCCAGCCAAGGTGCAGTCGGCACTGCTGGAAGCGATGGGTGAGCGCCAGGTCACCGTTGGCCGCCACACCTATGCGTTGCCGCCGCTGTTCCTGGTGATGGCCACGCAGAACCCGATCGAGCAGGAAGGTACCTTCCCGCTGCCGGAAGCGCAGCTGGACCGTTTCCTGATGCACGTACGCATCGGCTATCCGGACCAGGCGGCCGAATCGGAGATCCTGCGGCTCGCTCGCGAGCGTGCCCGTGGCGCACTGGGCGAGGCGGCACCCGCACCGGCGAAGTTGCCGATGCAGGATGTGTTCGACGCCCGCCGCGAAGTGCTGGACCTGCACATGGCGCCGGCGCTGGAGCGCTACCTGGTCGAACTTGTGCTGGCCTCACGTGATCCGTCGCGCTATGACGCCGGCCTCGGGCGCCGCATCGCCTGGGGCGCAAGCCCGCGTGGTTCCATTGCGTTGGAACGCTGCGCCCGTGCACGCGCCTGGTTGGCCGGCCGCGACTTCGTCACCCCCGACGATGTGCGTGCGGTCGCCGCCGACGTGCTACGCCATCGCGTGCTGCCCAGCTACGAAGCCACCGCCGAAGGCTGGGATGGCGAACGCCTGGTGCAGGAGCTGCTGGCCCGGGTGCCGGCACCCTGAGCCCGCGCATGACCGATCCATCCCTGGAAGCCGCATCCACCGTCAGTGATGGCGACGGACTGCGCCCGCACCTGTCCGAACTGGTGGCCCTGCGCCGGCTGGCACAGCGGCCGCCGCCGCCACGCCGTGGCCGTGCCGGCAACGCCGGGCAGGCGCCGTCGCCGCTGCGTGGGCGTGGCATGGAGTACGCCGAGTCACGCGAGTACGTGGCCGGTGATGATGCACGGCATATCGACTGGCGCGTGACCGCGCGGACCGGCCGTGCCCATACCAAGCTGTTCCAGGCCGAGCGCGAGCGGGTCAGCCTGATCGTGGCCGATACGTCGCCGGCGCTGTATTTCGGCACCCGCGTGCGATTCAAGTCGGTGCAGGCGGCACGCGCGGGCGCCGTCGCCGCGTGGTCGGCGCAGCGCCGCGGTGATCGCGTGGGTGCCCTGCGCGGCAGCGACCGCGAAGCGCCGATTGCACCCGCGGGTGGGCCGCGTGGTGTACTGCGCGTGCTCGACGCACTCACCCGCTGGTACACGCAGCCGCCCGCCGACGATCTCGGCCTGGAACGCGCGCTGGACCATGCCGCCCGCGTGCTGCGCCCCGGGGCGCGCATGCTGGTGCTGGCCGATCCGCAGCAGGCCGCGCGGATTCCCGTCGTGCGCTGGAGCGCGCTGGCCCAGCACCATGACCTCAGCCTGGTGCTGCTGGTCGATCCCCTCGAGCTGCAACCGCCCTCGGCGGCCCTGCAGTTCCAGACCGCGCAGCAGCGCATTGGCCTCGACCTGCGTCGTAGCGAGGTGCAGGCGCACTGGCAGGCGCACTTCGTCGAACCACTGCAGGCGCTGCGCCGCCAGCTCGGCGCACGCCGCGTTGACGTGCAGGTGTTGTCCACCGATGCGCCCAGCGACGCCTGGTTGGCACCACCGGTAACCGAGGTGCCGGCATGAGCGCCAACCTTCCGCTACGCGATGTGCAGTTGCCGCCGGCACCGTCGTGGTGGCCGCCGGCCCCCGGCTATCTGATGGTCGGGGGCGCGGTGTTGCTGGTGATCCTGGCGCTGGCCCTGCTGTGGTGGAAACGCCGCCGTCGTCGCCAACGCTGGTTGCAGGCGTTCGACCAGGAGCTGGCCACCACCGCCGATGCCACCGCGGAACTGGCGGCGATCGCCGGCCTGCTGCGTCGCGCCGCGCGACAGGCACAGCCCGGCAGTGAATCCCTGCGTGACGATGCCTGGTGGCGGCGCGTGGATCCGAAGGGCACGTTGCCGGATGCGCGCCGCAACCTCCTGGCCGAAGGTGCCTATCGTCCCCGCGTGGACGCCAGCGAAGTGGCGGCCGTGCGTAGCTGGGCGCGCGAGCGCTACCTGGCGATGCTGCTGGAGCGCCGCCGATGAACCTGCTGGCAAGTTACTGGCCATGGCCCGACCTGCAGCTGGCGTGGCCGCTGGCCCTGCTGGCGCTGCCGTTGCCGTTGCTGATGCGCTGGTGGAAGCGTCGTGCCGATCCCGGCGCTGCGCTGCGCGTGCCCTATGCGGCGACGGAACTGGAAGCGCTGGCCGGTGGCGGCCGCGTCGATGGGTCGTGGCTGCGTACGCTGCTGTTGTGGCTGGGCTGGTGCGCGCTGTGTGTCGCACTGGCTCGCCCGCAACAGCTGGGCGAAGCGATCACGCCACCGCAGCAGGGCCGGCAGATGATGCTGGCGATGGACGTGTCCGGCAGCATGGGCGAGGGCGACATGGTGCTGGGGGGGCAGGCGGTGGATCGCCTCACCGCAGCCAAGGCCGTGCTGGCCGATTTCCTGGATCGTCGTGCCGGCGATCGCATCGGCCTGCTGATCTTCGGGGACCGCGCTTATACGCTCACGCCACTCACTGCGGACCTGGCCAGTGTGCGCGACCAGCTGCGCGACAGCGTGGTCGGCCTGGCCGGGCGCGAGACGGCCATCGGTGATGCCATCGGCCTGGCGGTGAAGCGCCTGCGCAGCCAGCCGGAAGGGCAACGTGTACTGATCCTGCTGACCGATGGCGTCAGCAATGCCGGCGTGCTGGAACCGCTGCGTGCGGCCGAAGTCGCGCAGGCCGAAGGGGTGCGCATCCACACCGTCGCGTTCGGTGGCGATGGCAGCATGCGCTTCCTCGGTATTCCGATTTCCGCTGACCAGGACCCGGTCGACGAGGCCACGTTAAAGAAGATTGCCAGCCTGACGGGTGGCCAGTTCTTCCGCGCACGCGATACCGCGCAGCTGGCCGGCATCTACGCCGAACTGGATCGTCTGGAGCCGATCGCTGCGAAGGGGCCGAGCCTGCGCCCGCGCGAGGAGCGCTATGCGTGGCCATTGGGCCTGGCCTTGCTGCTGGGGGCATTGGCATGGGTGTGGCCGGAGCGCCGTCGATGATCGCATTGGCATCCCATCTTCCCGACTGGAATGCACTGCACTTCCTGCGCCCGGAATGGCTGTGGGCCTTGCTGGCCTTGCCGGTGATTCTCGCCGTGGCGCTGTACCGGCAGCGGCGCAACGATGCGTGGCGGCAGGCGGTGGATGCGCACCTGTTGCCGCATCTGCTGGCCGCCGGTGCTCGCCGTCGCGTGCGGCTGCCATTGGCAGTGCTGCTGGGTTGGACGCTGGCAGCACTGGCGATGGCGGGGCCGAGCTGGCGGCAGCAGGCACAGCCGATGTTCCAGCCCAGCGCACCGCTGCTGATCGTGCTGGATCTGTCCAGCCGCATCACTGCCACCGACCTGCCACCGTCGCGCCTGCTGCAGGCAAGGGCCAAGGTCGGCGAGCTCCTGCGTGCACGCAAGGGTGGGCAGGTGGGGCTGGTGGTGTACGCCGAAGATGCCTACACCGTCGCGCCGCTGACCGATGACGGCAGCAACGTCGCGCTGTATCTGGATGCCTTGTCGCCGGATGTGATGCCGCGTGATGGCCAGCGTGCCGACCGTGGCATCGACTGGGCCACGCGGCTGATGCGGCAGATCGCTGCACCGCAGGGACAGATCCTGCTGGTCACCGATCAAGCCGATGGTGAAGCTGCATTGGCGGCCGCGCAGGCACGTGGTCTCGGCCTGCAGGTGTCGGTGCTGGGGCTCGGTACACCGGCGGGTGCGGCGTATCGTGACGACAGCGGACAGATCCGCCAGGCTGCGCTGGACGAAGGTCGCCTGCGTGCGGTGGCCACGGCAGGTGGCGGTCGCTATGCGCGCATCACCGCCGATGGCAGTGACCTGCGCGCACTGGGTGTGCTTGATGCACGCGAAGGTACTGCGGCGCAGCGGCCCGGCGAGGGCAGGCAATGGCGCGATGAAGGATTCTGGCTGCTGCCACCGGTGATGCTGCTGGCGCTGCTCGCCTTCAGACGCCGCGCGCTGCTGGCCGCAGTACTGGCGGTCGGCCTGCTGCCATGGATGGGGGATGTGCAGGCGCAGGCACCTTCAGCGCCCGCTTCGCCGCCATCGCAGGGCACGCTGTGGAAGCGCGCCGACCAGTTGCAGCACCAGCGCCTGGCCGACGGCGTGCAGGCCTATCGCGCGGGCGACTTCGCCACTGCGCGCAAGCAGTTCGAGGGCATCGACAGTGATGCGGGCTGGTACAACCTGGCCAACACGCTGGCGCGCCAGGGCAGCTACGACGAAGCCATCGCCGCCTACGACCGCGCGCTGGCGCTGCATCCCGGCATGGCCGATGCGGTCGCCAACCGTGCCGTGGTTGATGCCGCACGCAGGCGCAAGCAGTCGGGGGGGCGGGGCCAGGACCAGCAGAAACCGCAGCAGAACGGGCAGCAGAAGCAGCAGAACAATTCACAGGGCCAGCGGAACCCGCAGGGCCAGCAACCGCAGCAAGGCCAGAAGGATCCAGGACAGGGTCAGCCACCATCTCAGCAGGGCCAGCAGGGGCAGCCCCAGGCGGGTGACGACGACGCGCAGTCGGCGCCTCAGCCCGGCGAGCGTGGCCGCGATGGACAGCAGGCGCCACCACAGGTGGAGGATGCCAAGGCGCAGGCCCAGGCTGATGAGCAGCAGCGCCAGCGCATGCAGCAGGCGATGCAGCAGGCACGTGAGGGCAAAGGCGAACAGGATGGCAAACCCGTGCCAGGCAGTGACGGCACTACTCCGCGCCAACGCGAGGAGCAACAGGCGGTGGAGGCGTGGATGCGGCGCGTGCCGGATGATCCGGGCGCATTGCTGCGGGCCAAGTTCCAGCTGGAAAATGAACGCAGGAAGAGGGAAGGGCGATGACGCGGGCGATCAACATGCACGGGCACTGGCCCCGACAGGTACTGGCGGCGCTGCTGCTGTGGCTGCCGCTGCTGGCCTGGGCGCAGCCGCGCGCGTGGCTGGACCGCGACCGCATCGCGATGGGCGACACGGTCACGCTCAATGTCGAGAGCGACCAGGGCGCCCCTGACTTCACACCGTTGCGTACCGACTTCGACCTCAGCGGGCAGACCAGCAGCCGCCAGGTGGAGTGGAGCAACGGCAGCATGCAGCAGCGCAACCTGTATGGCGTGGCGCTGACGCCACGGCGCATCGGTGCACTGGTGGTGCCGGGCCTGCAGGTGGGCAGCGTCCGTACCGCGCCGCTGACCCTGCAGGTGGATGCCGCTGCCGTGGCCGGCCCCGACAGCAATGCGGTGGCATTCATCGAAACCGTTGTCGATGACGAAACGCCGTATGTGCAGCAGAGCGTAGGCGTGGTGGTGAGGCTGTTCTTCGCCTCTCAGCTGGCCTCTGGCGAACTGGTGCTGGATACCCCGGCGGGTGCGTCGCTGCAGCGGGTAGGCGATGACCGCACCGATGTGCGGCAGGTCAACGGCCGCCGCTACAACGTGGTCGAGCGCCGCTTCCTGCTGATCCCCGAGCGCAGCGGTGCACTTCGGCTGGCCGGTGCGCGTTTCAGTGGGCGCAGTGCCGGTGGCTTCTTCGACGACTTCTTCGGCGGCGGCGACGGCCGCATGAATGCCACCGGCGCCGATCGCACGCTGCAGGTGCAGGCGCAACCGGCACAGGCGCCGCAGCCATGGCTTCCGCTGCAGAGCCTCCAGCTGCGCTACACCAGTGCGCCGACCAGCGCCCGTACCGGTGAGGCCGCCACTGTGGTGGTCGAGGCGATGGCCGAAGGGGCAACCCGCGCACAGTTCACCGACCTGCCGGTGCCGGATCTGGGCACCCACGCGCAGGTATTCGCCGAACCTGCGCAGTACGAAGAATCGTTCAATGGCAGCACGCCGCGGCTGAAGATCACCCGCCGCTATTCGATCGTGCCGCGCCAGCCAGGCTCGCTGGTGGTGCCGGGGCCGCGCCTGCCGTGGTGGGATGTGCGCGCGGGCAAGGCGCAGGAAGCGAAGCTGCCGGACCTGACACTGGCTGTCGCAGCCGGTAATGGCGGTGGCAGTGCTTCACCTGCGCCGCTGCCGCCGATCGACACCAATGCCGCGCTGCCCGGCAGCGATGGCCAGGACAGCCGCATCGCCGCGACCGATCCGCGCGCCGGTGGTCTGGCCGAACGCCCGTGGCCGTGGATGGGCGCGGCCATCGGCCTGGCGCTGCTGTGGCTGCTGACCCTGTTGTGGGGCTGGCAGCGAGGCCGCCGACCGCGTGCGGCGACGCCTGCAGTCGGCAGGCCCTCTGTGCCGACTGTGGCGAGCGGACGTGCCGGCCTGGCCGAACTGCGCCGCGCGCTCGATGGCGAGGGGTTCGACCAGGTTGAAGCACAACTGTGTGCGATGGCCGACGTTGAACGCATCGAACAGCTCATCGCGCGGCTTGAGGATGCAGCCCAGCGCCAGGTGCTGCAGGACCTGCAGCAGGCACGCTGGGGCGGGCAGGGCGACCTGGCATCGCTGCGCGCACGTCTGCGCGAGGTCTTCCGTGACGGACCGCACTGGTCGGCGGCTACCGGCGCCGCTGACACTGGCCTGGCGCCGCTGTATCCAACGCGGCGAACCTGAACCGGCGCCGCTTGCGCGCTTTGTTAGAGTGCATTCATTTTTCGAGGAAACCCGCGCATGACAGCAGCTGCTGCCGACAAGAAGAAGTTGCCCCTGCATTGGAAGATGGGCATCGGCTTTGCGATCGGCCTGATCCTGGGACTGATCGTGCACGCCCTGGGCGGCAGCGTCGATGGTCTGCAGGCCGGTGCCAAGTGGGTAATGGACTACATCACCACCCCGGCGTCGGGCCTGTTCCTCAACCTGATCTTCATGCTGATCGTGCCGCTGATCTTCTCGGCGCTGATCATGGGCGTGTCGGAGATGGGCGACATCCGCGCCCTTGGCCGCATCGGCTGGAAGACCCTGGCGTATACCGTGCTGCTGTCCGGCATTGCCGTGGGCATCGGCCTGGTGCTGGTCAACCTGCTCAAGCCGGGTGCCGGCGTCGATCCGCAGGTCGCCGCGATGATGCTCTCGGAGAACGCCGAGCGCAGCAAGGAAATCGTTGCTGGCATCCATGGCACGCCGAAGGGCATGGACATGCTGCTGTCGATCGTGCCGAGCAACGTGCTGCAGGCCGCGTCCGACAACGGCGCGATCCTGTCGCTGATGTTCTTCGCGCTGATGTTCGGCATCGGCATGGTGCTGACCGACGATGAGAAGGTCGCGCCGCTGCGCCGCGCCATTGAAGGCGTGTTCGAAATCTCGATGACCCTGATCAACCTGGTCATCCGCCTGGCCCCATATGCGGTGGCCTGCTTCATGTTCAACCTGGCCGCGCTGTTCGGCTTCGAGCTGATCATCCGCCTCGGTGCCTACGTGGGCGTGGTGGTGCTGGCACTCGGCCTGCACATGATCGTGACCTACGGTACCGCCGTTTGGCTGTCCGGCCGTTCGCCGCTGTCGTTCTTCCGCGATACCCAGGAAGCGACGGTGATGGCGTTCTCCACCGCCTCCAGCAACGCCACCCTGCCGACCGCGCTGCGCGTGGCCGACCAGATGGGCCTGCCGCAGCGCGTGTCGCGCTTCGTGCTGACCGTGGGCGCCACCGCCAACCAGAACGGCACCGCGCTGTTCGAGGGCGTGACGGTGATCTTCCTGGCCCAGTTCTTCGGCGTGGACCTGAGCATCGGCCAGCAGATCATGGTGATGGCGGTCTGCATCCTCGGTGGCATCGGCACCGCCGGCGTGCCGTCGGGCTCGCTGCCGGTGGTGGCGATGATCTGTGCGATGGTGGGCGTGAACCCGCTGGGCATTGGCCTGATCCTGGGCGTGAATCACTTCCTGGACATGTGCCGTACGGCGCTGAACGTGACCGGCGACCTGGCCCTGACCACCCTGGTGGCCAAGGGCGAATCGCACGACGGCCCGGCGCTGGGCCCGCAGCAGGACTGAGTCCAACGCCACCGCTGGCGACCTGATCGGGGTCGGATTCCTTTCCGCAAGGAAAGGGCTCCGACCCCGCTTCACATGCGGAATCCGGGGGAGATGACGACGTTGCCGGCCAGCGGCCGGCACGACCGGGCAAGGTGAACCGACCCCCCGCCCGGCGACTATGGGACAATAGGCCGCCCGCACGTCCGCGGCCGCCTCCCGATTCCGACAGAACCATGACGCAGCCTACCCGTCGCCAGTTGGCCAACGCCATCCGCTTCCTTGCCGCCGATGCGGTTGAAACCGCAAAGTCCGGCCACCCCGGCATGCCCATGGGCATGGCCGACATCGCCGAAGTCCTCTGGAACGACTACCTCCGCCATAACCCGAGCAACCCGCACTGGTTCAACCGCGACCGTTTCGTGCTGTCCAACGGCCACGGTTCGATGCTGCAGTACGCGCTGCTGCACCTGAGCGGTTACGACCTGCCGATCGAGCAGCTGAAGCTGTTCCGCCAGCTGGGCAGCCACACCGCCGGTCACCCGGAGCGCCACGAGACCCCGGGCGTGGAAACCACCACCGGCCCGCTGGGCCAGGGTTTCGCCAATGCCGTGGGCTTCGCCCTGGCCGAGAAGCTGCTGGCACAGCGCTTCAACCGCCCGGAGCTGGAAGTGGTCGACCACCGCACCTGGGTGTTCATGGGCGATGGCTGCCTGATGGAAGGCGTGTCGCATGAAGCCGCTTCGCTGGCCGGTACCTGGGGCCTGCACAAGCTGGTCTGCTTCTGGGACAACAACCACATCTCCATCGACGGCAACGTCGAGGGCTGGTTCACCGACAACACGCCGGAGCGTTTCGAGGCCTATGGCTGGAACGTGGTGCGCGATGTCGATGGCCATGACCCGGAGAGCATCAAGGCCGGCATCGAGGCCGCGCTGTCGCAGAGCGACAAGCCGACCCTGATCTGCTGCCGCACCACCATTGGCTTTGGTTCGCCGAACAAGGCGGGCAAGGAATCCAGCCACGGCGCACCGCTGGGCAAGGACGAACTGGAAGCCACCCGCAAGCAGCTGGGCTGGGAATACGGTCCGTTCGAGATCCCGCAGGCGATCTACGACGGCTGGCGCGCCAACGGCGCCGGCACGCTGCGCCAGGCCGAATGGGAACAGCTGTTCGACAAGTACGCCAGCCAGTACCCGGCTGAAGCGGCCGAACTGACCCGCCGCTCGCATGGCGAACTGCCGGCCGACTTCGTTGCCAAGGCCGATGCCTACATCGCCCAGGTGGCCGCCGAAGGCCCGACGATCGCCTCGCGCAAGGCGTCGCAGCTGGCCATCGAAGCCTATGCACCGCTGCTGCCGGAAATCGTCGGCGGCTCGGCTGACCTGGCGCACTCCAACCTGACCCTGTGGAAGGGCAGCAAGTCGGTTGCCAGCGACGACGCCAACGCCAACTACGTGTACTACGGCGTGCGCGAGTTCGGCATGACCGCCATTGCCAACGGCCTGGCCCTGCACGGTGGCTTCATTCCGTTCGACGCCACCTTCCTGGTGTTCAGCGACTACGCCCGCAACGGCGTGCGCATGAGCGCGCTGATCCCGGCCCACGCCATCCACGTCTACACCCACGACTCGATCGGCCTGGGCGAAGACGGTCCGACCCACCAGCCGGTGGAGCACCTGGCCTCGCTGCGCTACATCCCGAACAACGACGTGTGGCGTCCGTGCGATGCGGTCGAGTCGGCGGTGAGCTGGAAGGCTGCGATCACCCGCCAGGACGGCCCGAGCTGCCTGGTGTTCAGTCGCCAGAACCTGCCGCACCAGCCGCGCAACGCCGAGCAGATCGCCCAGATCGAGCGCGGTGGCTACGTGCTGGCCGATGCTGCTGGTACCCCGGACGTGATCCTGATCGCCACCGGTTCGGAAGTCTCGCTGGCCACCGAAGCCAAGGCCCAGCTGGACGCGGCCGGCCTCAAGACCCGCGTGGTCTCGATGCCGTCCACCGACGTGTTCCTGCGCCAGGATGCGGCCTACCGTGAATCGGTGCTGCCGAACGCCGTGCGCAAGCGCGTGGCGGTGGAAGCCGGCGTCACCGGTTTCTGGCGCCAGTTCGTCGGCCTGGACGGTGCCGTGATTGGTATCGACACCTTCGGTGCCTCGGCCCCGGCCGACCAGCTGTACAAGCACTTCGGCATCACCACTGCCCACGTGGTGGAAGCGGCCAAGTCGCTGTAAGCAGCTTCGCGACGTAATGAGAAAAGGCCGGCGCACGCCGGCCTTTTCTTTGCCGCAGGAAAAAGGGGACGGAGGGGATTAAGTCGTTTGTGCACATGCGACTTGATCCCCTCCGTCCCCTTTTCTCAGGCGGTACGCGCCAGCGCCAGCCGCAGCAGTCGCGCGTCCAGGCGCTCGGCGAAGTCCTTCGGGGCCTGTAGACCCATGCGCTGCAGGTACACCGCATCGCCGTCGCCGGCCGGTTGCCGCAGAGCCGCCCAGACCGTGCGCAGCTTGTCGCCGCGGGTCTGCGTGTTGGCCTTCAGCCAGCCCAGCGCCTTCACCAGCACCTGCTCGATCTCGTTGAAGTCGCTGCCCAGCGGATAGTCCGGCAGGCTGCCGTCGGCGCGGAACGGTGCCAGCGCCGCCGCCAGCGCCTGTGGCGTGTTGCGCTGCTGGCGCTCCGGATCCGGTTGCGTGGCTGCCAGCAGCTTGCGCGAGGCCTGTGCCTGCTGCAGCAGGCCACCCTGGAACGGGGCCTCGGTGATCGCGGTCATCGCATGCACGCAGTCCTCGTCGGTCAGGCCGCGCAGATCGGCGATGCCGTATTCGTTGAGGTAGATGTCGCGCAGGTGGCGCGGGATGGTGGTGTGCCCGTAGTTCCAGCGCACGTTGGATTCGCGCTGGCCCTTGTCATCGCGCGCCGCGCGGAACATCAAGACGCTGCGCGCTTCCGGCAGGGCATGTGCCATCGCCACGAAGTTGTACTGGCCACCCACGCCGGACACCACACGTCCGTCGTCCAGCGCATCCGACACGGCCGCGCCCAGTGCAGTGGCCATCATGCAGGAGTTGAAGAAGCGCGCATGGCGGCGTTGCAGGTGCTCCAGCGTCTCGTTGCCGCCATACAGCTGGTTGATTTCGCTGATGCGGCGCATGCCGATCGCACGGCATTCGTCTTCCGGCAGCGTGCGCAGCCACTCGTAGAACTCCGGCGAGCCCAGGTAGAACGCGCCGTGCAGGTACTCGCCCTCGGCGGCCAGGGTGGCGTGGTCGATGGACAGCGTGCTGCCGTTCTCGATGCGCTGCATCAGCGCCAGGTCGTCGTGCACCTTGCGCTTGATCACCCCGGTCTGCACCAGCCGGCGGAAGCCTTCGTTGAGCATCTCGCTGCAGCCGTACAGGCCCACCTCGAACGGATCCAGTCCGCCGATCTCCTGCACCAGCGGGTGGCTGGCAAGCTGTGGATCCAGCGCATGCAGCACGCGGCGGTAGCGCGCGTTGTCGGTGTGGCGCAGCACCAGCGCATGGCTGAGCGCGTCGGCCAGCGTGCCGATGCCGATCTGCAGGGTGCCGCCGTCGCGCACCAGCGTGCTGGCGTACAGGCCGATGGCGTAGTCGGCATCGCCCACCGGCTGCCGCGGCAGCCCGAACAGCGCCGGGTACGGCGGCGGCGGGGTGATCACCAGATCGAAGAACGACACATCGACCGTGGCCGAGCCGCCCATGTAAGGCAGCTGCGGATCGATCTCGGCGATGAGCAACGGGCGCGGCAGCCCGCGCGCGGTCATCGCATCCAGCGTGTCCTGGGTGATGTCGTTGTTGCACGACAGCGAAAGCCGGCGATCGTTCGACCGCATTGCCACCTTCTGCACGATCACCTGCGGCGCGCGCTGCGCGACCGCATCGGCGGCGTGGGTGTAGTTCAGGCTGGTATAGCTGGATTGCGCCTGGCGCGAACCGAGCAGGGCGCCGGACTGCATGTAGAACTCTTCCACCTGCACATGCGCCGGCAGCGCATCGCGCGCGATCGCATCGGCATAGGCCAGGCGCGGGAAATCGTCGCCGAAATGGCGCTGCGCGAACGGCGCCATGAAGCGCGCTTCCAGGCCGTTGCCGCGCGCCTTCGGCGGGTTCAGCGACAGCGCGGTATACAGCTGCAGCGGTCGCGATGGATCGTGCTCGACGCGTGCATAAAGGGCATTGAGCAGCCGATGCGGCTTGCCCAGTGCCAGCGGTGCCCCGATCCGCAGCGGCCCGTCCACGCGCGCAAACAACCAGTCGACGGCGGCGTCCAGGTCGGTGAGGTGTTCGGTCATGCGCGGCGGTCCTGCGTGTGGGGGAGTGCTGGCATTACAGCATGTCGGGCTTGAACCGCCGTCGACGCGAGACTTCGGCGCCGGACACCATGAACTGGCCATCGCCGCGGTAATGCACCGTGCGCGGCAGTTTCGGCCGGGGCGCGACGTGGGCGCGCACGATTTCCCAGATGAACAGGTTGCTCGATTGCACCTGGCTGTCGTCGTAGAGTCGGCATTCGAAGCTCGAATGACATTGGCCGACCAGCGGCGCGCCGACCTCGCGCGCGGGCAGCGCATCGAGCTCGAAACGGGCGAACTTGTCGACCTCGCGGCCGCTGCAGTTGCCGATGTCCACCACGGTGTCGAGCAGTTCCACGCCCGGCACATTGATCACGCACTCGCCGCTGCCACGGGCCAGCGCGTGGCTGTGGTTCGCGTCCCACAGGTAGGTGGCGACCAATGACGGCGAGAAGCCCATCACCATGTGCCAGCCCAGCGTCATCAGGTTGCGCTGGCCACGCCAGGCGGTACTGACCAGCACGATCGGGCCAGGTTCGAGGAAGCGGCGGGCCTGCTCGACCGGGAAATCCTTCTTGGGCAGCGGCTTCATCCGGGGCCTGGGGCGGGAGGCATCGATGCTGGCGCAGCCGGGATGAACCTGGAGTCGAGGGGCTTGACAGATGATTCGATTACGCGCGTAATCGGGACGTCGATTACGGATGTAAACAATGACCCCGATCAGCGAAGCCGAAGCCGTTGTGATGGAGGTTCTGTGGCAGCAGGCACCGCGTAGCGCCGATGAAGTGGTTGCCGCACTGGCCCACCGCGACTGGGCCGAACCGACCATCAAGACCCTGCTCAATCGTCTGCTGACCAAGGGCGCGATTGCTGCCGAGCGTGATGGCCGGCGCTACCTGTACCGGCCGCTGCTGCAGCGCCAGGCGTGGGTGGAGGCGCAGAGCCAGGACTTCATCGGCCGTGTCTTTGAAGGGCGCGTTGCGCCGTTGGTCGCGCACTTCAGCGAACGCGGCCAGTTGAGTGCGCAGGACATCGCCGAACTGAAGAAACTGATCCAGGAGCTGGACCATGACTGAGCTGCTCAACGGAGTGTGGCAGGGCAGCCTGTGGTTGGCGATGGGCGCGGTCCTGCTGGCGGTGATGCGGCCGCTGCTGGTGCGATTGGGGGGCGCTGGTCTGGCATACCGCAGCTGGTGGCTGCTGCCGATGCTGCTGCTGGCACTGATGCTACCGTTGCCGCAGGTTGCGTTGTTGCAGCAGGTACCCACGCTGCCGCTGAAAGTGCTGCCCGGTGCCATTGATGGCGCGGCCGGCCAGTCCTTGCCATGGGCCGGGTTGTTGCTGGCATTCTGGGCCGTGGGCACGGGCCTCCGCCTGCTGCGCGACCTGCACGCGCAGCGCCGTTTCGAACGGAGCATGGGTCCACTGACGCCGCGCACCGATGGTAGCTGGCAGGCGAGCGGCGACCCGGGCCTGCCAGCGCTGGTTGGCCTGTGGCGGCCGCGCATCGTGGTCGGCCCGGCGTTCGATCAACAGTTCAGCGCGCAGGAACAGCACCTGATCCTGCAGCACGAGCGCAGCCACCGTCGCAATGGCGACCACTGGGCCAACGGCGCGCTGCTGCTGGTGCGCGCGGTGTTCTGGTTCCACCCGTTGCTGCCTTGGGCCGCGCGCCGCTTCCTGCGCGACCAGGAACTGGCCTGCGATGCCCGCACCATCGGCCCGCAGCCTGCGCTGCGCGGCCTCTACGCCAGCACGCTGCTGAAGGCGCAGCTGGTCCAACCGGTTGCGCCCGCGGTCTGCCATTGGCGCAGCCAACCCGTGTTGAAGGAGCGCATCGCCATGTTGAAGCAGTCCAAGCGGAAGGCATTGCCGTGGGTGTCGGGACAGGTACTGGTGGTCGGGGTGTGCCTGGGAATGGGAGCGGTGGCGTGGGCCAGCCAGGGCGGAGGCGCGGGAGGCCCGGCAGGGTCCGTCATGGATCGGGAGATCCAGGTCGACAAGATGCCGCCGCCATCCTATCCGAAATCTGCGGTCGAGCAGCGCCAGGTGGGCGTGGTGAACCTGCGCGTGGAAGTGGATGCCCAAGGCCGTCCCACCGACGTCCAGGTGCTCAGCGCCACCAATCCGGGGGTGTTCGATGCTGTCTCGATTGCTGCGGCGCGCAGCTGGACCTATCGGCCCGCAGTGAAGAACGGCAAGCCGGTGGCCGGTGCCGTGCGCGTCCCGATTACCTACGCCATGGATGACACCGAGGACACGAAGTGAAGCGAGCGCCGCTGCTGATGATGGCGGTGCTGCTGGCGGGATGTGCAACCCAGGATCGCCTGACCACGGCCGATACCCGCAGCGAGAATGTCGGTCACCAGCGTCTGCGACCCGATGCGGGGGGAGGGACCGGTCAGATCCAGCCCTACGCGCTGGCCGCCAGCGAAGGCTACCGCATGCCACAACTGCATACGGCACCGGACCCGGTAGTGGGCGAGCGTGATCCACGCACCTCGCTGCCGCCGACTACGGTCTGCCTGCAGGTGGTGGTGGATGCGCAGGGCAGCGTTGAGCGCAGCATTCCGCTGACCGACCGCAGCGAATGCAGTGCGGGTGAGGCACCGGAGAATGCGCCCTTGCTGCAGGCAGCGCAGGAGGCGGTTGCCATGTGGAAGTACTCCTCCGCCGCAGTCTGTCACTTCGCGGCAGGCAAAGTGCCGGCTGATCGCGGCGACTGCCGCAGTGCCGAGCGGGTCGAACCGGTGGCCGTCACCCTGCAGTACGCCTTCACCTTCGAGGTCGTGAAGGGCCGGCAGACGGTCCGCACGCAGGGAAAATGATCGCGCGTGATGCCGGGTGGCGCCGGGCCATGCCCGGCCAGTACAGCGGCGTCGATCAGGCCCCGCCCTGGATGTTGGCCTTCACTGCGGGCTGCATCAGTTTCGGTTCTTCCAGCGTGGCATCGCGGGCCTGTCGCACGCTGACGAACTCCGCCTCGGCTACGCCGTCATGCACGTGGATGTTGTGCGCGCGCTGTTCGCCGATGGTGGTTTCGTTGGCAAAGCCGCGTCCACCCGGGCCGTAGTCGTGGCAGACGAACACGCGCGTTGCATCGGGCAAGGCCAGCAGGCGCTGGATCGAGCGGTACAGCTGCGCGGCATCACCACCGGGGAAATCACAGCGGGCAGTGCCGCCGTCGGGCATGAACAGCGAGTCGCCGGTGAACAGCGCATCGTCGATCAGGTAGGCGATGCTGTCGCTGGTATGGCCAGGCACGGCGATCACCTGGCAGCGCAGTTCGCCCAGAGCGAAGGTTTCGCCGTCGCTGAACAGGTGATCGAAGATCTCATCTGCGGCAGGAAGCTGCAGGCCATAGCGTGGTGCAAACGTTGCCTGTACCGCGCGGATGCCTTCGCCGATGGCCAGCGTGGCTTGCGGGAAACGGTGCTTCAGGCGGCGCCCGGCCGACACATGGTCAGCGTGGGCATGGGTTTCCAGCAGCCAGCGCAGCTGCAGGCCTTGTTGCTCGATGGCCTGCAATGCGGCATGCAGCGGCGCTTCACTGCTGGCGTCGGTATCCGGGTCGTAGTCCAGGACCGGGTCGATCAGCACTGCCTCGCTACTGGCCGGGTCGCTGACCAGGTAGCTGAAGGTATTGCTGTCACGGTGGAAGAACGACTGCACCTGGACTGACATTGGAACCCTCCTCAGCGCGCGCCGAGCACGCGGTTCAGCAACTGCGCCAGGTTTTCACCGGCTAGTCGCAGCTGCGCTTCGGCCAGCGGCCGGTAGCGCTCGGTGTATTCGTCACCGATTTTACGCGTGGCCGGATAAACGCCAGCTTGCATGGAAATGCGGCAGCTGGCCTCTGCCCACGTCTGCGGGTCGCGCTGCGGGTTGGACTGGCGCGCCAGCTTCGGCGCGCGCTGGCTCTGCAGCAGCGGCAGGTAGCCCGCGTCGTCCAGCTTGCGGGTGTTGAGCATGCCGCTGTCCCACAGCGAGTGCAGGTTGGTACCGCGGTTGCCGAACTGCAGCTGGAAATCGTTGCCGCCCTTGTCGTGCGCGTAACCGGCGTGCATCGGCTGATGGATGTCGCCGACCAGGTGCACGACGAACTTCAGCGCCTGCAGGCGCTCGCCGTCGGTCAGGCTGCGGTCGCCGAGGATGGCGCTCTGTGCTTTCAGCGCCTCGACAATGCAGTTGCCGTTCCTGCAGTGCTTCGGTGCTTCGTAATGGCAGTTGTCTTCGGCGATGTTGACGTAGTGCCAACCGGCCGAACGACGGCCCAGACCGGGGTCCTTGGCACGCAGCTGGTCGGCCCAGGGGGCGATGCTGGCCAGGGTGGCGTCTGGCTCGGTGGCCAGCAGGCGGTCCACTTCGGCGCGGGCGGTGGGGTTAAGGCGGGCATCGGCGACTTCGGCGACAAGGCGGTGGCCTTGCGCGCCCCAGGCATGGGCCGGGGCGGAAGCGGACAGCAGGGCCGGCGCCAGGGCGGCGGCGAGGAACAGGGAATGCAGGGCTTTCATGTGCACATTCTAGCGGGGTAGGTGGATTGAAGAGCGGCGCGTTCCTGTTCCGAAGTGGGAGCGCAGCGGGAGGCGCGGCGTGTCCCGGCTCTGCTCCCCGCCTCGCCCCAGCTCCGGAACCGCTTCAGTCCCAGGCACAAAAAAAGCCCCGGCAATCACCGGGGCAACATGCTGCGAGGGTTTTGCGTGTAGCGGGGGAGCGGGGGGCGAAGCCCCCGCGCCCAACACACCGCTTAGAACTTGAAGACGTACGAAGCGCCGTAGACCAGCGGATCGATGTTGACGGTGCCGATCTTCTCGCCGTTCAACTTCACCTTGCTGTCGATGTCGATCCAGCGCATGTCCACACGCAGGGCGCCCTTCTCGCCGATCGCGAAGTCGATGCCCGCATGCGCGGCCAGGCCCCACGAATCCTGCAGCTTCAGTTTGCTGCCGGCCAGTGCACCGGTGGTGTCTTCGCTGAAGAAGGTCGTGTAGTTCACGCCCGCGCCGACGAACGGCGAGACCTTGCCCTTGCTGTTGAAGTGGTACTGCAGGGTCACCACCGGCGGCAACTGCTTGGTGCTGCCGACGCGGCCGAGGCCATTGATGTTGATGTCGTGCTTGAACGGCAGCGCGGCCAGCACTTCGATGCCCAGGTTGTCGGCAATGAAGTACTCGCCGGTGATGGTCGGCTTGACGTCGTTATCGACGTCGACCTTCAGCGTGTGGCCGGCCAGCCAGCCGTTGTTCGACTTCGGCGCCACCTGGTGGACGCCGGCCGAGACGGTCCAGTCGCCCTTGGACTGGGCCATGGCCGGGGCGGCGGCGAGGGACAGGGCGGCGGCCAGGCCGGCCAGGATCAGGGGGGAGGTCTTGCGCATGGGGGTGATCTCGTTGCTGGGTGGATGGCGACAGTCTCGGCCTCACGCCGTGCTAACGCTTTGATCCGGATCAAATCCTGTCCGCCGGCCCTCTGGCCCGGGCGCTGGCCCACGGTGGCCAGCCCCGGTTTGCTAGACTTGTGGGCCCTATCCATCCCGCCGCACCCGTAGCGGCCGCAGGAGCTTGAGAAATGGCAATCAAGGTTGGTATCAACGGTTTCGGTCGCATCGGGCGTAACGTCCTGCGCTCGGCGGTGCTGAACTTCGGCGACGACATCGAAATCGTGGCCATCAACGATCTGCTGGAGCCGGACTACCTGGCGTACATGCTCAAGTACGACTCCGTGCACGGCCGCTTCAAGGCCGACGTGGCGGTGCAGGGCAACGACCTGCTGGTCAACGGCAAGAAGATCCGCCTGACCCAGGAACGCGACCCGGCCAACCTGAAGTGGGATGAAGTCGGTGCCGACGTGGTGCTGGAAGCCACCGGCCTGTTCCTGACCAAGGAAACCGCGCAGAAGCACATCGATGCCGGCGTCAAGAAGGTCATCATGTCGGCGCCGTCGAAGGACGACACGCCGATGTTCGTCTACGGCGTGAACGACAAGACCTACGCCGGCCAGGCGATCATTTCCAACGCCTCGTGCACCACCAACTGCCTGGCCCCGCTGGCCAAGGTCATCAATGACAAGTGGGGCATCAAGCGCGGCCTGATGACCACCGTGCATGCGGCAACCGCCACCCAGAAGACCGTCGATGGCCCGTCCAACAAGGACTGGCGCGGTGGCCGTGGCATCCTGGAGAACATCATCCCGTCGTCCACCGGTGCGGCCAAGGCCGTCGGCGTGGTCATCCCGGAACTGAACAAGAAGCTGACCGGCATGAGCTTCCGCGTCCCGACCTCGGACGTGTCGGTGGTCGACCTGACCGTCGAACTGGAAAAGGAAGCCACCTACGCCGAGATCTGCGCGGAAGTGAAGGCACAGAGCGAAGGCCCGCTGAAGGGCATCCTGGGCTACACCGAAGACAAGGTGGTGGCCACCGATTTCCGCGGCGAAACCTGCACTTCGGTGTTCGACGCCGACGCTGGCATCGCCCTGGACGGCACCTTCGTCAAGCTGGTCACCTGGTACGACAACGAGTGGGGCTACTCGAACAAGTGCCTGGAAATGGCCAAGGTCATCGCCGCCAAGTAAGGCCGGCGAAGATCGCACACGGACCCCGGCCTGGCCGGGGTTCGTCGTTTATGGGGCCGGCCCTGTCGTAGCATGGGCCGGTCGACCGCTGCCGATGGGGCGCGGGAACGCTATGGAAGCACGCAATGGAAGCACTGATTGCCCTGGTCGTACTGGTCCTGCTGGCCATCCCGCTGCTGCTGGTGGTGGCGCTGGTGATGATTGCCGGCCTGCGCCGCCGCGTCGCCGCGCTGGAAAGCGCCATGGCTGCCGCGCCGGTCGCCGCCATGCACGCGCCTGAACGGCCTGCGGCCCCCCCTGTGGCCAGTGCCGATCCACCGTTCCTGCGGCCGGTGGCGGCTGCTGCACCGCCTCCGCCTCCGCCTCCGCCTCAGCCAACGCCGGTGCGCGAAGCGGTGCCTGCGGCAACGGAGGCGCCGCGCCCGATCGCACCACCGCCGGTGCCACCCGCGCCGATGCAGCCACCATTGCCTTCCGGACCGGCGCTGCCGAACTTCATCGAGCGCGGCATTGGCGCGGTCAAGCGCTGGTTCACCGAGGGCAACGTGCCGGTGAAGATCGGCATGCTGGTGCTGCTGGCCGGTGTCGCTGCGCTGCTGAAGTACGTCAGCGACCAGGGCTGGCTGGTGCTGCCGATCGAGCTGCGCCTGGCCG